>CAINIH010000108.1 GCA_903849185.1 uncultured Methylophilaceae bacterium | reverse complement strand
ATCACCGCAGTACTCTGTCCTTCCATATCGCCTTGAAGCTCAATCAAAATACCCGCTAGTTTTTTATATTGAGGTCCATCTTGAACTAAAACATCGTTCGGCCATTTTAACTGTGCGCTCAATACACCAAATCGATGAAGGCTACGAATGATTGCAACGCCTACAGCTAAACTTAACCCTGAAAGAGTAGCCGCTCCTCCATTAAATCGCCAAAGAAGTGAAAACGTTAAACTCTCACCTAAGGCTGATTGCCATGATCTACCTCGTCTGCCCCTACCCTTCGTTTGAATATGTGTCGCCGCAACTGATGCATGAGGATGCCCTAAAGAGGCTTTTTCCATTAAATAACTATTCGTAGAATCCATGACATCGAAAATTTCTAAATTAAACCAATGATGAATTTCCCCCATCACTTGCTCAATGCTGGGTTTCTTTAGAAGCATAATAGGTTGAATCAATTTGTAACCTCGGCCACGAACGGAATAAATCTCTACACCAAACTCTTCTGCTTTTTTAATAGCATTCCAGATAGAAACACGTGAGATGTCGAATGTTTTGGCAATCGACTCACCAGAGTGAAATTTACCATCAGACAGAACGTCTAAAACTTTAAAGACGAGGTTATGTTGCATTGAGTATTGGATTAAAAATCAAAAGTTGATCTTATCATAGCGTATCTTTTTTAGCTTTAAGATCAATGGATTGGGGCTAAAGAAGCTGCCATTTCGGTGTAGAATATCGTTCTATTATGTCAGACCATAAAACAACAACTCAAGCACCTTCCAACTTTATCCGCGGCGTCATTGAGCGCGATTTAGCGAATAAAAGTTTTGAAGATAAAACCTGGGCAGGTTCTCCTGGCGATGCATCACATCATTCGACAGCAGCGATTGATCAAGCCAAAATCAGAACACGTTTTCCGCCTGAGCCTAATGGCTATCTTCATATAGGACATGCAAAGAGTATTTTTTTAAACTTTGGATTAGCCAAAGATTACGATGGCATTTGTCATTTACGTTTTGATGACACGAATCCTGAAAAAGAAAATCAAGAATATGTCGATAGCATTAAAAGTAATGTGTCATGGTTAGGTTTCTCATGGGAACAAAATAAAACTTCTCATCTTTATTTTGCGAGTAACTATTTTGACTTTATGTATCAAGCGGCTGAGTCTCTCATTCAATCGGGTCACGCCTATGTCGATAAACAAACACCCGATGAAATTCGAATCAATCGCGGCTCATTGACTGAGCCAGGTAAAAATTCTCCTTGGCGAGATAAATCTGTAGAAGAGCACCTTGCATGGTTCCGCGAAATGCGTGATGGTAAGCATCCTGATGGATCAATGATTCTGCGCGCTAAAATTGATATGGCTTCCCCCAATATTAATTTACGAGACCCTGCCATCTATCGCATTAAACGTGCACACCATCACAATACAGGAGATACATGGTGTATTTATCCTATGTATACCTTTGCGCACCCTATTGAAGATGCCTTAGAAAAAATTACACATTCCATTTGTACATTAGAGTTTGAAGATCAACGTCCTTTCTATGATTGGATTTTAGATAGACTTATAGACAATGGTTTATTGTCTAAACCACAGCCACGTCAGTATGAGTTTGCAAGACTTAATTTAACATACGCTGTGCTTTCAAAAAGAAAACTGATTGAACTAGTCGAAGATAAACATGTGACGGGCTGGGATGATCCAAGACTCCCAACGCTTGAAGGTGCCCGTCGTCGTGGTTACACACCTGAAGGATTTAAACTATTTACAGATCGCATTGGTGTATCCAAAGCCGATTCATGGATTGAGTATGCGACGCTCGAAGAATCTATGCGTGAAGTTTTAAATGTCTCTTGCGAAAGACGCATTGCAGTTTTAGATCCGATTGAACTTGAAATTACAAACTACCTAGACAATAAAGAGGAAGATTGTTTTGCACCCAATCATCCATTAAAACCTGAATTAGAAAAACGTATTGTGAAATTATCTAAATCGCTTTGGATTGAACGAGAAGATTTTATGGAAGAACCTTCAAAACAATTCTTCAGATTATATCCAGGTAATATGGTACGTCTCAGATATGGCTATGTAGTGAAGTGCACATCTTTTGTAAAAGATGCAAATGGAAAAATTACAAAAGTATTATGTGAATATTTACCTGATACAAAATCAGGAACCCCTGGAAGTGATAGTGTTAAAGTAAAAGGAAATATTCATTGGGTGTCTAAAGCGCATAGCTATCAGGGAACGATTCGTTTGTATGACAAACTTTTTAGCGCAGAACATCCTGGCAGTCATGATGCTAATTATCTAGAACAGCTCAATCCTAATTCATGCGTCACTATTGAAGCAGAATTAGAAAAAAGTTTAGAGGCGATTCAACCAGGTGAACAATTTCAATTTGAACGTCACGGCTATTTCGTTGCAGATATAAAAGATTCAAAACCGAATAAACCTATTTTCAATCGCACAGCTACACTCAAAGATACATCACAAAAAATTTAATTTAATTTCAAAAGTTACAGACAATAAAAAACCCTAAGCTCAATTCTGAGGTTAGGGTTTTTTAATTATAAGAAGCTTGGCAGTGACCTACTTTCGCATGCAAAAAGCATACTATCATTGGCGATAAGTCGT
>CAINIH010000107.1 GCA_903849185.1 uncultured Methylophilaceae bacterium | reverse complement strand
GAGTACTGCGGTGATTGGTATTGGCATTAACTTAAAGTTATCTAAAAAAAGTTTAAATCAAATTGATCAGCCGGCGATTGATTTGGACAGTGTGAGTGTTGATGATATCGATCCTAATTTATTATTGGGCCAGATTTTAAAAGATTTAGCGGATGTATTAGGTCAATTTAATACATCTAAGTTTGCATCTTTAAAGGAAGAGTGGATGAGCTATCATGTTTACCAACATCAAATTGTGACCTTATCGCTCGGAGACGGAAGGTCTGTGACAGGTTTAGCGCAAGGTGTGACTGATGATGGCGCACTTATGATTGAAACACCATCCAGTGGTATTGAAACATTCTCATCCGGTGAAATTACATTAAGAAAAGCATAAATATGTTTCTACTGATTGATATAGGTAATACCAAAACAAAATGGATGCTTCGTGATCAAAGAAAAATCTATCAAGAGGATTCTTTTTTAACAGAAGATATCGATCAAGATCATTTTATGTTTAGTGAAAAGATCCAAAAAATATTAATTTCAAATGTCGCTAGCTTTGAAAAAGAAGCGATATTAAAAATTAAACTGAAAAAATTTTCATGTCCCATTGAATTTGTGAAGCCACAAAAAAAATGGAAACATCTTTTGAATGGCTATCAAGATAGCTCATCCCTGGGTGTTGATCGTTGGCTATCTGCATTAAGTGTATCCAATAGCATTCAAAAATCTACAGTGATAGTCTCAGTGGGCACTGCGGTGACGATTGATTATCTTAGCTTTGATAAAAAAGAACATCAATATACATTTGAAGGAGGTGTGATCCTCCCAGGACTTCATCTTACAAAAAATGCTTTATCTCAAAATACAGCGCAATTAAAAAATGATGAAGGTGCATTTCAAATGCCAGCAATCAATACAGCGAACGCCATTCAATCTGGATTTATTTTAAGCGTTTTAGGTAATCTTAAATCTTTTTATGATTTAACATTGTCAAAGTCTAAAGATGTAAACATCGTTTTGAGTGGAGGGGATGCTGAATATATTTATCAGCACTTAACTGAAGATTTGAAGAGTCACTCGATGATTAAAAAAGATTTAGTTCTTGAAGGACTTTTTGTTTTAGCGAATATTTAAAAAAACTTTTTAACGTTTTTTAATATAAAGATCGGTGATGGTACCTTCTTTAACTTCCGCTGCAAAGCAAACCGTTTCTGACAATGTTGGATGTGGATGTATTGTTAAACCAAGATCATGTGCATCGGCACCCATTTCAATCGCTAATACGGTTTCAGCAATAAGCTCGCCTGCATTCACACCGGTAATACCTGCGCCAATCAATCGATGCGTTTCTTTATCAAAAATAAGCTTAGTGGTACCTTCGCTGCGATTATTAGATAGCGCACGACCACTCGCGGCCCATGGAAAACTTGCCTTTTCAGTTTCAATATTTTTTTGTTTTGCCTCTAATTCAGTGATACCTGCCCATGCGACTTCAGGATCAGTATAAGCCACAGATGGAATGGTGAGTGCTTGGAATTCAACTTTATGTCCTGCAATCACTTCAGCTGCCACTTTGCCTTCGTGCGTTGCTTTGTGAGCTAGCATAGGCTGACCTACAATATCGCCAATCGCAAAGATGTGCGATACATTTGTTCGCATTTTTTTATTCACAGGAATAAATCCTTGATCCGTGACCGTGACACCTGCGAGTTCTGCTTTGATCGCTTTTCCGTTAGGGCGTCGGCCAATTGCAATAAGGACACGATCATACATTTGAGATTCTGATTTGCCTTCACTCTCAAAACTAACATGAATACCATCTGCTTTAGGTTCTATCGATGTCACTTTGGTATTGAGCATAATTTTTTCAAAGCGTTGTTCCATACGTTTTTGTAATGGACGCACTAAATCACGATCACATCCTTGAATGAGACCATCTGATAATTCAACGACACTGACTTTACTTCCAAGTGCGTCGTAAACTGTACCCATTTCTAAACCAATGATGCCACCACCCACAATGAGGAAACGTTTTGGAATATCTTTAAGCTCCAAAGCACCCGTTGAATCCATAATACGAGGATCATCTTTCACGCCTGGGAATTTTGTGGATTGCGAACCGGCCGCAATAATGCAATGTTCAAAACCTACAGTCTCAGTTTGACCATCCGCTTTAGTCACTTTGATTTGATGTGATGTGGTAAATTCACCGACACCTTGAATTACTGTGACTTGTCTTTGTTTTGCCATCGCACTTAAACCTTGCGTCAATTTACCGACGACATCATTAGCTTTCCAATGGCGAATTTTTTCTAAGTTAATATCGGGTGGACCAAAAGAAACACCATGCTGTGCTGTTTCTTCAGCTTCTGTGATGACTTTAGCCGTGTGTAAGAGTGCTTTGGATGGAATGCAACCCACATTAAGACATACACCACCGAGGGTTCCATATCTTTCAATGAGAATGACTTTCTTACCTAAATCTGCGGCACGGAATGCAGCGGTATAGCCACCAGGGCCTGAACCTAAGACGACGACTTCAGTTTCATGAGTGGACACAACATCTGATTTTTTAGTGACTGCTTGTGAAGTAATTTCAGGAGGCGATTCTTTTTTTATACCTGCCTTTGTTTCAGATTTAACCTCTTTTGGAGTTTCAGCTTTTTGAGGTTTTTCAACTGATTCATTTAATTCAATGATAAGGATATTAGAGCCTTGTTTCACTTTGTCGCCCACTTTTAAATTAATGCTGGTGACTTTACCTTCATGCGTGGATGGAATATCCATCGAAGCTTTATCAGATTCTAAAGTAATTAATGGATCTTCTTTTTTAATGGTATCGCCAACATTAACAATAATATCGATGACTTCAACGCTATCGAAGTTACCGATATCAGGTACGGTGATTTGAAAAGTATTGGCCATAAAAATTAAAGGAGGAGTCGTCTCACGTCAGATAACATCATGCGTAAGTGACTTGTAAAGCGCGCACCATCGGCACCATCAATCACACGGTGATCGTATGAGAGCGAGAGTGGCAAGATCAGTCTTGCTTCAAATGTTTTTGTTTTAGGATCATAAATGGGTTCCATGGATGATCTTGATATACCAAGAATCGCTACTTCAGGACAATTAATAATCGGTGTAAATTTAGTACCACCAATGCCACCTAGACTTGAAATCGTAAAGCATCCACCTTGCATTTCTTCTAATTTAAGTTTGCGTTCACGTGCTTTCGCAGAAAGCTCACCCAAATCTTTTGCAATATCGAGCACATCTTTTTGGTGAACATCTCGCACTACAGGGACCACTAAACCATCTGGTGTGTCACATGCAAAACCGATGTTGTAATAACTCTTTAAAATGAGTTCATCACCATTAGCGGATAGTGAAGCATTAAAGTTAGGATACGTTTTAAGTGCATTCACACATGCTTTCATGAGGAATGCGAGCAGGGTAAGTTTCACCCCTTTTTTCTCAGCATCTAATTGCATGGATTTTCTGAATGCTTCGAGATCCGTAATGTCTGCTTCATCAAATTGTGTCACATGCGGTGCCGTCACCCAATTGCGATGAAGATTGGCACCTGATAATTTTTTAATTTTTGAAAGTGGTTTAGTTTCGATCTCACCATACTGACTAAAGTCAATTACAGGCATCGGCATCACGGTCGGTGCGTTACCCATATTGTCTGTGCGAGGTCTTGCTAACTCACCTTTCACATAACTTTGTACATCAGATTCAAGAATGCGATTTTTAGGACCCGATCCTTGAACGAATGCCAAATTGACACCCAGCTCACGCGCAAATTTTCTGACCGAAGGACTTGCGTGTGATTTTTTATTAGGCGCTACCACGACGCTATCCCCTATAGGGGCTGGTGTTTGCTGTGGCTTAATTTTTTGTGGAGGCTCAGGCGCTGGACGCGTGGGTTCAGGAATCGAAGCCTTTGGAGCCTCTTCTTTTTTAGTTTCTTTTATTTCTTCTTTCGCTTCTGATTTTTTGTTTGACTCCACAATATCAAGCATCAAAATAGGTGAGCCTTGTTTTATTTTGTCACCCACTTTTAAAAGAATTTCTTTCACCACACCATTACTTGGTGCCGGAATATCCATCGACGCTTTATCGGATTCGAGCGTGATCAATGGATCATCTTTTTTGATTGAGTCACCCACTTTAGCAATGACTTCAATTACATCGACGCTGTCGAAGTTACCTATATCGGGAACGAGTATTTTTTCAATAGCCATAATTACTGTGTCACCGGATTAGGTTTATTAGGATCAAGTTTAAATTTCTTAATCGCATCAGTCACGATAGATGATTTGATTTTGCCTTCATCACTTAATGCTTTAAGGGTTGCCACAACAACGTAATGGCGGTCGACTTCAAAGAAGTGACGTAAGTTTTCTCTTGAATCAGAGCGTCCAAATCCATCGGTACCTAAAGCCACAAATTTATGCGACAAGAAAACAGCGATTTGTTCTGCAAATGATTTCATATAATCGGTCGATGCAATAATAGGACCTTCTGCTTTTTTAAGGTGTTTTGTAATATGCGATTCTTTTTGTGGCTTATCAGGATTCATACGATTCCAACGATCTATCTCTAATGCATCCTTACGAAGTTCGTTAAAGCTTGTGACACTCCATACATCGGCTGATACACCATAATCATTTTCTAAGATTTTTTGTGCTTCAATCACTTCACGAAGAATCACACCGCTACCCATGAGTTGTACTTTCTCACCTTTCACTTTAGAAGTTGAGAATGGATACATACCTTTGATGATGTCTCCCTCAACCCCTTTAGGCATTTCAGGGTGGCTGTAATTTTCATTCATGACCGTGATGTAATAGAACACATCTTCTTGATTTTCAATCATACGTTTTAAACCGTCTTGCATAATGACAGCAAGTTCGTATGCAAAAGTGGGATCATAAGAAACACAATTAGGAATCATGGCAGCCATCAATTGGCTATGACCATCTTCGTGCTGTAAGCCTTCACCGTTCAATGTAGTGCGACCTGCAGTAGCGCCGAGTAAGAATCCGCGTGCACGTGAATCACCCGCTGCCCATGCAAGATCACCAATACGTTGGAAACCAAACATAGAATAGAAAATATAAAACGGAATCATTTGAATGCCGTTCACGGTATATGAAGTGGCTGCTGCTACCCATGATGAGAACGAACCGGCTTCATTAATACCTTCTTCTAAAATCTGACCGTCTTGTTGTTCTTTATAGAACATCACTTGATCAGAATCTTGTGGTTCATACAATTGACCAACGGAAGAATAAATACCGAGTTGCCTAAACATGCCTTCCATACCAAAGGTACGTGCTTCATCAGGCACGATCGGTACGATATATTTGCCTAACTCTTTATCACGCACGAGTGTTGATAAAATGCGGACAAATGCCATCGTCGTTGAAATTTCACGCTCACCCGTCGCGGTTAACATATTTTCGAATGCTGAAAGAGGCGGTGTTTTAAGTGCATTACCTTTACGTTTACGTTGTGGTACAAACCCACCTAAGGCTTCACGTCTTTCCATCATGTATTTAATTTCAGGTGAATCAGGTGCAGGTTTATGGAAAGATAATTTTTCAACTTCTTCATCGGTAATTTGCAAATCAAAACGATCACGGAAAGCTTTTAATGAGCTAATGTCCATGCTCTTTTGTTGATGCGTAATATTTTGTCCTTCGCCTGCATCGCCCATACCGTAACCTTTGACTGTTTTCGCCAAGACAACGGAAGGTTGACCTTTATGTGATGTGGCTGCGGCATAGGCTGCATAAACTTTATGTGGATCATGCCCGCCACGATTTAAACGCCAAATATCTTGATCTGACATGGCCGCAACCATCTCTCTTAGTTCTGGATATTTACCAAAGAAGTGTTCGCGTGTGTAAGCACCCCCTTTAGCTTTAAAGTTTTGGTATTCGCCATCAACACATTCTTCCATGCGTTTTTTGAGTAATCCTGTTTTATCCATAGCAATTAAAGGATCCCAATAAGAACCCCAAATCACTTTAATCACATTCCAACCCGAGCCTCTGAAGTCAGATTCAAGTTCTTGAATAATTTTGCCGTTACCACGCACAGGGCCATCGAGACGTTGTAAGTTACAGTTGATCACAAAAATAAGGTTATCGAGTTTTTCACGTGAAGCTAATGAAATAGCACCCAATGATTCTGGCTCATCCATCTCACCGTCGCCACAGAAGACCCACACTTTACGATCTGAAGTATCTGCAATGCCACGATCGTGTAAGTACTTTAAGAATCGTGCTTGGTAAATCCCCATGATGGGACCGAGCCCCATCGATACCGTGGGGAACTGCCAGAAATCAGGCATAAGCCATGGGTGAGGGTAGCTAGACAATCCTTTGCCACCTGTTTCCATGCGGAAATTAGAAAGCTGTTCTTCGTTGATACGACCTTCAAGGTAGGCTCTCGCATACACACCAGGTGATGAGTGGCCTTGGAAATACACAAGGTCACCTTGGAATTTATCATTCGCAGCTCTGAAGAAATGATTAAAGCCCACGTCATATAAAGTAGCTGCCGATTGAAAGCTTGCAATATGACCCCCCACACCTGGAGACTTTTCATTGGCACGCAATACCGTCATCACTGCATTCCATCTAATGAGGGCACGGATACGACGTTCCATGTCAGGGTTACCTGGATGGCGTTGTTGTAAGTGAGTAGGGATGGTATTGAGATAAGCGGTTGTCGCATTATATGGCAAATTGGCACCAGATCGACGTGCTTGATCAATCATAGACTCAATCAAGAAGTGAGCGCGTTCTACACCTTCTGTTTCAATGACGGCATTAAGAGCGTCAAGCCACTCTTGCGTTTCTTGATTATCGATATCGGGTATAGATGCCATGTTTTAATATAACTCCAGAATTTTTATAAGGACGCTAACGGTATAATAAGTGCTTTATTTACCTAGCGCCTAAAGGGGTTTTAAATTTCGTGAGTGATAACGCGTTGAATGAACTCATATAGCTTCAAGTTTGGCGTTTTTAAGGCTTTGGGTCAAGTAAAAAAGTAAGTTAAAAGTGTGAAAAAAAGTAATATTCTATTGATTTTATTGATATTTTTTAATAGGACGTTCATTTAAGGATTAAGGCTTATGGCGATTCAAATTGTACAAAAAAGAGGATTAGCGACAGAAAAAAACATCAAAGGGAGTCACCATCTTTTTGTGTTGGAGAGCGCAACATTAAAAACATTTCCGTTTAAGAAAGAACTTGATCGGAAACTCAAGCGTACAGACAAAAAAATGGAGAGCTTGGCTAAAGCCCCTGTCACTATTGAGACTCAGGACGGGCATTTTTTAAGCTTTGTAATTTTGGATAAAAAGAATAATACGTTTCAGCGCCACACTTCAATCCGAAAAGCATTACAACCCTTACTTTCAGAAAACCCCGCAATGCTTACCATCGCTGTGTTTGGCGACGAAGCTTTAAAAGAAACGAATGCACGCGCTGCTATTTATGTAGCGCTCATGAATAGTCAAACGCTACCTAGTCGCAAAAAAGAAAATATTAAAAAAAATATCAAATCGATTGAATTGTTAGGAATCGAGATAAAAGATAAATTCAGTGAAGAAGTCGCCATTATCAATGGCAACACATTGACACGTGAATTGACGATGTTGCCACCTAATGAACTTACTCCTTCAATATACCGCACAAAAATTAAATCACTCGCAAAATCAAACGGCTGGAAAATAGAAGAGTTTGATATGGCGAAATTAAAGAAGATGGGTGCTGGTTCTTTTGTGGCGGTGGGCCAAGGCTCTGAACCGCAAGATGCAGCGATTGTGCATCTCACATACAAACCTAAACAGATTAAAAAAACAATCGCCGTCATTGGTAAGGGTATTTGTTTTGACACAGGCGGACATAACTTGAAACCTGCGCGATATATGCATGGCATGCATGAAGACATGAATGGTTCAGCAGTGTCGCTTGGTATTTTGTTGACTGCAACCCTTTTAAAACTCCCCATTCAAATTGATTGTTGGTTAGCGATTGCACAAAACCACATTGGACCTAAAGCCTATAAACAAAATGATGTTGTGAAGTCTCTTAATGGCACCACGATTGAAATTATTCATACCGATGCAGAAGGGCGCATGGTCTTAGCAGATTCGTTAACGTTAGCATCACGCTTGAAACCTAACATGATGATGGATTTTGCAACACTCACAGGCAGTATGGCAACAGCATTGGGTGATCGTTATAGTGGTGTGATTTCAAATCGACCTGAGTTATCTTGTTTGGCGGTAGGTGCTGGAAGTGATTCGGGTGAGCGTATTGCCGCATTTCCATTTGATGAAGATTATGAAGAAGATCTAGAAAGTGGCATTGCCGATATCAAACAATGCACGCTTGAAGGAGGTGCTGATCATATTCATGCCGCACGTTTTTTAAATCGATTTATTGAAAAAAATGTACCGTGGCTTCATACCGATCTTTCATCAAGCAATCGAAAGGGTGGTCTTGGTGCTGCATTAAGTGAAGTGAATGGATTCGGGGTAAATTTTGGTATTCAAGTTTTGAAAAAATTTTTACAAAAGTAATTTTTTGAATTTGCCCTCGTAGCTCAGTGGATAGAGCATCCCCCTCCTAAGGGGAGGGTCACACGTTCGATTCGTGTCGAGGGCGCCAATTAAATTTCTGTATTTTGAGAAGGCTCTTCTTCAGCTGATAGGGTTTGTCGGCTCATCATGAGCATTCTTGATGCTGGCGTTTCTAGACTAATACGACCTAATAAACCTTGTCGATAATCATTTAATAAAGTCGATGCTGCTCTTTCTAAATCTACACCGTGATTTTTGAGTGGGAACCCTTTTTTCTTTGCGATCGATTCCAAAAGTGCAATGGCATCCATTTTTAAATCTTCTAATTTATAGCGTGTCGCAATAAGTGCTGGATATTGCGCTAAAAGAATGATGCCTAATTTTTCTGCCACTTCTTCTTCAAAATAAGCATTTTTACCTATGTTGTTATTTGCTGCTAATAAATCACCATCAGAAGGATGGTGAATTTTTGGCCACATCATTCCCGGTGTGTCGACCAAGATCATGTGATCATTAATTTGATGTCGTTGCTGTTGTTTAGTGATAGCAGGTTCATCACCTACTTTAGCAATTCTTCGGTTAAGAATAGCATTCATGAGTGTCGATTTTCCGACGTTAGGCACGCCCATAATCATCATGCGAAGTGGTTTGAGTGGATCGCCTCGGTGAGGCGCTAATGTTTTACAAAGCGCGAGAATTTTTTTTGGCTCATTTACTTTTTTGCATGAGATCGCAATTGCTTTTGTTTGTGGCATCTTATTGAAATATTGAATCCATTGCTCTGTAATATTTGGATCCGCTAAGTCAGATTTATTAAGTATCTTAAGATGGGCCCTTTGGCGAGCAGCGCCAAGCTCCTTAATCATTGGATTTTGAGATGCACCAGGGATTCTGGCATCCAATACTTCGATGACCACATCGGTAAATTCCATGGTTTCGGCAGCTTTTTTTTGTGCTGCCACCATGTGTCCTGGGAACCACTGAATACTCATGATTGATCTTTCATTTAATCAGTATCATTTTACTCTGTCATAAGTCTTCACGTATACGTTAAACTGATCAAGTTATGGACGAAATCAAAGACATCAAGCCGCAGCAGTCGATCGAACTCTTAAAAGCGCTTCATATTTTGACGCGCGATGGGCGAATGAATCAGGATTCAAGGCGCAAATTAAAACAGGTTTATCATCTTTACCAATTGATCGAGCCTTATTTAGAAAAAGCGTTCGCCATGAACCCTCGCTTTACTTTGGTCGATCATGGTGCTGGAAAGTCTTATTTAGGCTTTATTTTGTATGATCTTTTTTTAAAAGAAAAAGGTGGGGAGCTTTATGCTATTGAGCATCGATCTGAGCTGATTGATAAAGCTAAAGCATTGGCGAAAACTTTAAAATTTGATCGTATGCATTTTTTTGCATCAGACATAAAAAATTCATTAGAAGATTCAAGTCTTCCGAATAAGGTGGATATGGTGACAGCGCTTCATGCATGTGACACAGCTACCGATGATGCCATTTTATTTGGACTCAAAAAAGAAGCGCAATATATTGTGATGATTCCTTGTTGCCAGGCTGAGGTATCAAAAAGTTTAAGATCAGAAAAATCAGATCAATTAAAATATACATTGTCCGAATTATGGCGACACCCCATTCATACGAGAGAATTTGGAAGCCATCTCACGAATGTATTAAGATGCTTATTATTAGAAGGTATGGGTTATAAAGTGACAGTCACTGAATTGGTGGGTTGGGAACATTCCATGAAAAATGAACTCATCTTGGCTGAAAATATCCATCAACCTAAAAAAATTGCACTAGATCGATTAGAAGAAATTTTAAAAACATGCCATCTAGAATCTTTGAAATCTAGATTTTTACCTATCATTTAATAAAGGAGAGCAGTATGCGTTTTATTGTAAGTTTTATTTTTTTAATGAGCACATCATTAACTTTTGCTGCTCATAAAATCCCCGCATTTACAGGGCCTGATTTCACAGGCGTTTATCAATGTACTGGACTTGATATGCATGAAGGCGAATACAAAGGTAAGGTGACATTAAAATTAAAAAAAGAACATAGCCAAGCGCAATATGGCAGTTATGATTTTCTTCTCGAGGTACCTGGCTTTGGTAAATATCCAGGCCATATGGCAGCGAATGGTTTAAGTGCTGCGATGTATTTTGCATTAGAAAATCAATCAACCCATGATTTTGGTACAGGCATTTCGCAGTTTAATAAAAATGCAAAAGGCCAATGGCAATTTCATAAGTTTTATTTTGAACCACAATTCAAAGGTGGCAACTCAGGATTTGAAGATTGCGTGAAGCAGTAATTTTTAAATTGTGAATGAAATAATAAAAAAGAAAGATCATCATTTAGCGATAGAAGCATCAAGACAGGCTCGATTCGAGAGCCTGTCATCCATAGAGTTTCCAGAAATACTTCCTGTTTCACAAAGAATCCAAGAAATCAATGAAGCAATTCTCAACCATCAAGTTGTTATTTTGTGTGGTGAAACGGGTTCAGGTAAAACCACACAGCTCCCTAAAATATGCCTTAATCTAGGTCGGGGTATTAAAGGGCTGATTGGCCATACACAACCTAGACGACTTGCTGCAAGATCAGTGGCATCTCGTATTGCATCAGAACTTAAATCACCCTTAGGCGATGCAGTGGGTTTTAAGATTCGATTTGCAGACAAAATTTCAAATCAAACGCTCATTAAAGTCATGACTGATGGTGTTCTTTTGGCTGAAACGCAAACAGACCCTGATCTTAAACAATACGACACGATTATTATTGATGAAGCGCATGAGCGAAGTCTTAATATTGATTTTCTTTTAGGTTATTTAAAGCAACTGACCTTAAGACGCCCAGATTTAAAAATCATCATTACCAGTGCCACGATTGACGTCGAGAGTTTTTCAAAGCACTTTAATAACGCACCTATTATTGAAGTATCGGGCCGGACATATCCTGTTGAAATTCGTTATCGACCTTTAGAAGTGAAAGATGAAGATGATCAAGAAGAAAAAATTGAAGAAGCCATTCTTGATGTCGTGAAAGATTTTTCAAAAGTAGGTGGCGACACTTTAATTTTTTTACCGGGTGAGAGAGAAATTCGAGATGTTGCTGATTTCTTAAAAGCCAAATTACCACCGCATTACGAAGTACTCCCTCTTTTTGCAAGACTCTCTCATGATGAACAGCAAAAAATATTTAGAGGTTCGAACGGGCGACGCATTATCTTGTCAACCAATGTCGCTGAGACATCGTTGACAGTGCCTGGCATTAAATATGTGATCGATCCAGGTATTGCAAGAGTGAATCGCTATAGCACCAGAAATAAAGTGGAACAGTTGCAGATTGAAAAGATTTCTCAAGCTTCAGCTAAGCAGCGAAGTGGTCGATGTGGGCGTGTATCTGACGGTATTTGTGTGAGGCTTTATTCCGAAGAAGATTTTAATACGAGACCTTTATTCTTAGACCCTGAAATTTATCGATCATCGCTAGCCTCTGTCATTTTAAAAATGGCATCACTTCATTTAGGCGATGTATCACAATTCCCTTTCATACAGCCGCCTAGTCGACGATTTATTCAAGATGGTTATTTGTTATTGCAAGAATTGGGCGCTGTGAATGACCAGTATGAATTAACGCCAATTGGTCGCGATTTAGCGAAGCTCCCGATGGATCCCAGATTAGGTCGGATGCTTCTCCAGGCTAAAAAAGAAAATGCCTTAACTGAACTTCTTATTATTGTGAGCGCTTTAAGTATTCAAGATCCAAGAGAGCGACCTTTGGATAAAAAAGCTGAAAGTGAAGCGGCGCAAGTAAGATTCTTTGATGAAAAATCTGATTTTGTATCTTACTTAAAACTTTGGACATTTTTTGATGAAGCGATTCAGAAAAAGACTTCACAAAATCATTTAAGAAAATTATGCCACGAACATTTCTTATCCTATCTTAGGATGCGTGAGTGGCGAGATCTCTATGAACAAATTCGCGATCTCATATTAGAGATGCATTTTAAAATGAATGAAAAGCCTGCAAATTATATGCAAATTCATCGATCCATATTATCGGGGCTTCTCGGTAATATTGGCATAAAGGCTTTAGAAGATGATTCTTATGTGGGTGCAAGAAATATTCATTTTCACTTATCTCCAGGATCCAATATTAAAAGAAGAAAATCGAAATGGGTCATGGCAGCAGACCTTGTCGACACTACAAAACTTTATGCGAGAACGGCAGCCGAGATTGATGTGGAATGGATTGAATCTTTAAGTTTGCATTTAGTCGAGCATCACCATACCGATCCTTATTGGGATACTAAATTATCGCGCGTGAATGCACACGAAAGGATTGCGCTCTATGGTCTCACGATCGTGCCTAAACGTAATGTACATTTTGGACCCATCAATCCTGAAATTGCGCGAGAAATCTTTATTAGACAAGGCTTAGTCTCAGGTGGATATGTCTCAAAAGGATTATTTTGGAAACATAACCAAGATTTAATTAGTGAGGTCGAACTTCTAGAACATAAAGCAAGACGTCTCGATGTGCTAGTGAATGAAGAAGATCTTTTTCAATTTTACGATAAAAAAATCCCGCAAGGGATTATTAACGGTGATGGATTTGAGGATTGGCGTCGCGAAATTGAAATCAAAGACCCTAGGACTTTATTCCTCACAAAAGCACTCCTTATGAAAAGGGATGCCAATGAGATTACAGAAGTTCAATACCCTGAAACTTTAAATATTGATGGCATCACGATTCCACTTAAATACCGTTTTGAGCCAGGCCATAAGGACGACGGGGTGACTGCTGTCATTTCTGAAATTGATTTTCATCAACTAGATTTGCAAAGTTTGCAGTGGTTGGTACCTGGCATGATTCGTGAAAAATTGAATTGTATTTTTAAGTCTTTGCCAAAACATATTCGCACACAACTTTTACCACTTGCGGATAGCGTGACAGAATTCTTAACTCACTACAAAACCCATCATCATTTATTTCAATCGATCAGCGACTTTATTTTAAAGAAAACTAAAGAGCCTTACATGATCGATGAGGCGGAAATTGAAAGTCTCCCTCGCCATTGTTTTATGAATATCGAAGTCATAAATCAAAAAAATGAGCTTGTATCACAAGGTCGCGATTTAAATCTTCTAAAAAATTCTGTGAAGCCTCAAGTGCATGTGAAAAAAAATGAGAAGACGAATTCGATTGAGCGATTTAATTTAAAACGATGGGATTTTGATGAGCTACCCTATGATATTGATTTAAATACACATCAAAAAGATTACAAAGGTTTTGTAGGATTGTCTGATGATGACGAGTCGGTATCGATTCGTGTTTTTGTATCAATAGACGAAATGAAACAATCGCATCGTCAAGGTGTTTTGAGATTATTAAGTTTTGAATTAAAACCCCAACTCAAACAACTTGAAAAAGAATTAAATCAACTTAAAGAAGCACAGCTTTATCTTAGAGATATGATTGAGCCTGATGAATTAAGAGGGGACGTGATCGAAATGGTTTTAGATTCAGCCCTAAGCCATGAAGAGGGCATGCCTCGAAACGCGAGTGATTTTTTATCTCTTTTAAAACGCATTAAACATATGTTGCCGGAAACTATGAAGGCGATGTTAGAAACGATTCATTCAAGTGCTTCGTATTATCATCAATTAAAAGAACTGTTAAATACACTTAGCCCGATTCAAAAAAGAGCGGAATCTATTTTTATCAATCGCATGAATTTTTTAATGCATAATGAATTTATTTTAACGACACCCTCCCATATATTTTCTTACTTACCACGATATTTAAAAGCGCTCATTATCCGTATTGAAAAATACCCTACAAGAGTGGATAAAGATGCATTATTACAAAAAGATATTGACCGCATTCAACAATTGTTAGATGCGAGATTGAAACCTTATACCACTAAAAAAATGACCCCACCTAAAGCCTTAAAAGATTTTGAATGGCAGATTGAAGAGCTTCACGTGTCATTATTCGCGCAGGATTTAAAAACGGCATACCCTGTTTCACTTAAACGATTAGAAAAAGCATTGGACGATATTCCTTACTACGCATGAGAGACTTATTTAAAAAAATATTTCGTGAAGAAGTGACTGATGAAGATATCAGTATTGATGTCAGTGAATCAGACGGTATTCGCTCACTTCATTTTGCATCCCATGCGATTCAAAGTTCGATGCGCTTAAAAAAACCTTTTCATTTAGAGCTCACGTATACGCGGGCCATGATGATGTTTTTACTTTTTCATGTACGTCCTCGAAAGATTTTATTGATTGGTTTAGGTGGGGCGTCCATTCCTAAATTTATTCATCGCTTTTTACCTGATATGAAATCAATTGTTGTAGAAATTCATCGTAAAGTGATTAGTGTCGCACACCAAATGTTCCATCTTCCCGCTAATGATAAGTCGCTCAAAGTGATTCATGGAGACGGAATACCTTTTATGAAAGATCATCCGCAATCGACAGATATTTTAATGATTGACGCTTTTGATCCTGAAGGCATCCCTCGAAACTTTAGAAGTCTTTCATTTTTTGATGTATGTAAATCGACTTTGCGGACACACGGTATCTTTGTCATGAATATATGGGCGAGTGATCCTCATTACGATCTTTATATTGACCGCATGCGTCGAGTTTTTGATGGTCTTATTTTGGTCATTCCCACTGGTAAACCTGGCAATCAAATCGTATTAGGATTTCATGATATGCCCAATGAACTTGATGTGAAGACTTTGCGATTAAAAGCTAAATCACTTGAAAAAACATATGGACTTGAATTTTTAGCATTCTTTAATCAGCTTATGCTTCATAATCATCAACCATCCCATACGCTTCAATTTGATCGTTAATTTTTTTAAGGGTATAAAGATTTGAATTATCAATTTTTTGCAACGTGCCCACGAGGCTTAGAAGCTTTATTAGTAGATGAACTATCTCACAATAAAGCACATAAAATTTTAGCGACGGATGGTGGCGTAGCTTTCGAAGGCAATCTTGAGACCATGTATCGCGTCAATTTGCATTCTCGAATTGCGACGCGCGTTTTATCTCGTGTAGGTGAAGGAATATATGCCACTGAAGAAGATATTTATAAAGCCACGTTTAAACTTCAATGGCCTTCATGGTTTAAGGTGAGCCAAACCATTCGCGTCAAAGTGACTGGGGTCAAGTGCCCTTTAAAAAGTTTAGATTTTGTAACACTTCGTATTAAAGACGCGGTGTGTGATCGTTTTCGCGAAGAGGGCGCATTAAGACCCTCTGTCAGTGTCAGAGATCCTGATGTGCGCATTCATGCTTATCTCACACAAAATCAATATCAGCTTTATTTAGATACATCAGGCGCACCCCTTTATCAAAGAGGTTTTCGTGATGTCAGTGTGATAGCCCCTTTGCGAGAAAATTTAGCGGCAGGGATCATTATGTTATCGAGCTGGAAACCAGGTACGCCATTTTTAGATCCGATGTGTGGAAGCGGTACTTTTTTAATTGAAGCCGCGATGATGGCAGTGAATCAGCCACCTGGCATGAAACGCACATTTGGCTTTCAACAGCTTAAATCGTTTGATGAAGCGCTTTGGAAAAAAATTGAAACAGAAGCCATGCATCAAATGAAGCCGATTGAATTTTTAGAGATCTACGGTTCGGATATGGATTTAAGAGCTGTGAGAGTTGCACGGCATAATTTAAAAGTAGCGGGTTTAGAAGAAGTTGCGAAAGTGATACAAAGTGATTTTATTAAACTTGAACCTCCTAGATCGGAAGGTGTGCTTGTAACCAATCCACCTTATGGCCAGCGTATAGGAGAGGATGAAGATTTAAAAGAAGTCTATCCCGTTTGGGCGAAGCACATGAAAGAATCCTTCGGTGGCTGGGATACTTATTTCTTAACTGCAGATCTTGAAATGCCAAAAGATATGCGATTGAAACCTTCAAAAAAAACCCCGTTATTTAACGGGGCATTAGAGTGTCGCTTATTTGAAATTAAAATGGTGGCCGGTAGCAACCGAAAACCAAAAAGTTAAAGTACGTTTAAAGCAGCTTCGTAATTAGGTTCTTCAGTGATTTCTGATACAAGCTCGCTATGAAGTACGACATTATTTTCATCGAGCACGATCACAGCGCGCGATGTTAAGCCAGCCAAACTTGTGTCTTCAATCGACACACCAAAATCAGTCGCAAATTTTTTCGTATTACGGAATGTAGAAAGCGTTTGAACGTTCTCAATTTTTTCAGCACCGCAAAAACGATTTTGTGCAAAAGGGAGGTCTGCTGAAATACATAACACTACCGTGTTATTAAGTTTAGCCGCCGCTTCATTAAATTTCCTCACTGAAGTGGCACATGTCGGTGTATCCACACTTGGGAAAATATTAAGCACTTTACGTTTACCTGCAAAATGAGCTAAACCCACATCAGCACGTGTTTTATCTGCAAGATTAAACTCAGGCGCCTTTTGTCCTTTGCTTAAAAATTGACCACCTATGTTGACTGGACCCCCTTTGAGTGTGACTGCCATGATGTAATTCCTTAAAAATTGAGTAATAGTTGACAATATACATCAGTTATTTTTTTATGTGTAGATCAAGTACTTTTTTTGTGGTTGAGCTTCAATTTTTAAGTCATTCATCCTTTAAAATAGAGTCATGTCTGAAGCCCACCCCGTCTCGTTTATTCATTTAAGGTGTCATAGCGAATACTCCATCACCGATGG
>CAINIH010000106.1 GCA_903849185.1 uncultured Methylophilaceae bacterium | reverse complement strand
GACGCCAAACGACGACTCCATCAAAACCCATTGCGGATTTTGGATAGCAAAAATCCTGCCATGCAACAGATGATTGAAGGAGCACCTAAGTTATCGGATTATTTAAATACTGAAGCTAAGGCCCACTTTAATTCAGTATGTGGCTATCTCAAAGAAGCAGGTATTCACTTCAAATTAAACCATCGCTTAGTGAGAGGATTAGACTATTACAATCGCACCGTTTATGAATGGGTGACCAACCGTTTGGGTAGCCAAGGCACCATTGCGGGTGGTGGTCGTTATGATTATCTGATTGAACGATTAGGTGGGGATAAAACACCTGCCTCAGGTTTTGGTATTGGCATGGAACGCCTCATCTTACTTTTGGAAGAGATGGGGGTTGTTCTCCAAAACGAACCCAATATTTATCTGGTGAACTTAGGCGATGTTGCAGAAAAGCATGCCTTAAAGTTATCTGAAACACTTCGAACGCACGGATTAAAAGTCGTTTTGAATTCTGGCGGCAGTAGCTTCAAATCACAAATGAAGCGTGCTGATAAAAGTGGAGCCGCTTTTGCAGTCATCTTGGGGGACGATGAAATGAAAGAGGGTGTGGCCCAAGTCAAATCATTAAGAGTTGAAAATCAACAATCGAAGATTCCATTAGATGAATTAGCGCTATTCTTATTAAAACAAGCACCATGAAAAAAATTTTAGAAGTGAAACATTTAAAAGTGTCTCCCATCAATGAGCCGCGTAAGGTTTTGGTTAATGATGTTTCATTTGATTTATATCCGGGTCGCACCACTTGTATTGTGGGCGAATCAGGCAGCGGTAAAAGTTTAACGGCACTCTCCATCATGAAACTTTTGTCCACGCAACTCAAACAAACAGGCGATATTTCTTTTGACGGTCAAAATATTTCCAAGCTATCTAATGTTGAGATGCGGTCTTTTCGTGGTAAATCGATGGCGATGATTTTTCAGGAACCGATGACCTCTTTAAATCCTGTCATCTCGATTGGTGACCAAATTAAAGAAGCGTTGAACGTGCATCTTGATTTAGATAAAAAAAGTTTAGATAAAAAAGTGGTGTCCCTCTTAAAAGAAGTGGGTATAACGGATGATCGTATATCAAGTTATCCCGATGAGCTTTCAGGCGGCCAAAGACAACGCATCATGATTGCGATGAGTATCGCGTGTGAACCTTCTATTTTGATCGCAGATGAACCGACGACCGCATTAGATGTGACAGTGCAAGCGCAAATATTAAAGCTCCTTTCGAATTTGAAAGAAAAGAGACAGATGGCGATGCTTTTTATAACGCACGATTTTGGTGTGGTGGAAGAAATCGCAGATGATGTGATTGTGATGTATCAAGGTCAAATCGTTGAAAAGGGAAGTGTCAAAGAAGTATTAAAGAAACCAAAGCATGCCTACACCAAAGCGCTTCTTCAATGTGTACCCGATGCCAAAGGCATTAAGAAACTAAAACCCATTCAGCATCGCGCATTTATTTAAGAGTTTTTTTAAATGACCTCAAAAAATATTAAAAATGAAATGCTCTTAGAAGCGAAAGGTCTTTAT
>CAINIH010000105.1 GCA_903849185.1 uncultured Methylophilaceae bacterium | reverse complement strand
ACATGCTGGCTATAAAACTATTGAAGTAAAATCAGGTAATTATTCGGCAGCGACAGTTTTTTATTACAGCTTAAATGCTAATTATTGGCATAACCGCTGGAGTATAAAAGCCTTGGTATTAAGGCTCTTAAGTTTGATTGTTCGTTTATGTCTAAATATCTTGCATTATTTCTACCCACTTTCCGGCGAAGAAATTATTCTTATCGCTAAAAAATAGATTTATTCGATATTAGGCTTGCTAATACCCTTTAGCGAAATTCACGAAGCCGATCCAGTTTTTTCTAGACGTTTTTTCTTTTGCTTCGTCATGAATTTATTTTTTCCACCGATATGATCGATGCCCCGTTCTTTCGCTAATATGACTTGTTTTTGTCGTTCTGTTAAGGCTTGTAATTTCTCTGGGGTATGGTGGTTATAACAATGCGGGCAGGAAATACCAGGCGTATATTTTTCACTCTTCATATCATCTTTGGATAGCGGATAGCGGCAGGCATAACATTGATCATAATCACCCACTTCTAATCCATGCTTAATCGCCACACGTTGATCAAACACAAAGCATTCACCTTGCCATAGACTTTTCTCTGGGGGCACTTCCTCTAGGTATTTTAAGATACCGCCTTCTAGGTGGTACACCTCGTCAAAGCCCTCACTCATCATGAAGGAGGAGGCTTTTTCACAGCGGATACCGCCCGTACAAAACATCGCAACCTTTTTATGTTTCTTTGGATCGAAATGTGTTTTCACAAACTCAGGAAATTCTCGAAATGTTTGCGTTTTTGGATTAATAGCGTTTTTAAAAGATCCAATCGCATACTCATAATCATTCCGTGTATCAATGAGAATCACTTCGGGATCTGAAATAATCTTATTCCAGTCTTGAGATTTGACATACTTTCCCACCATTTTTGTGGGCGATACACCAGGCACCCCTAAGGTCACGATCTCTTTTTTAAGTTTTACTTTCATGCGGTAGAAGGGGTGCTTATCTGACCATGATTCTTTGTGGGCTAGATTTTTAAAGCTGCCTTCAAAGAGCGGATCATTTTTTATGAAGTCGAGAAATGCATGAATCGATTTTTCAGAGCCAGCGACAGTACCGTTAATCCCTTCATCAGCTAAAAGAAGGGTGCCTTTGATGTTTTGAGAGTCGCAGAAATTGAGTAGCGGCTCACGTAAATCTTTAAAGCGAGGAAGACTCACAAAATGATACATGGCGGTCGTTAAATAGATGTGTTGCATGAGCTTTGTTCTTTATTAAAACCTCTAAAAATGTTATTTTATCAGTCTTTTCAACGTTTTTTAAATCTTACCGGAGTCTATACAATGGCAATTGAACAAACCTTATCCATTATTAAACCTGATGCAGTTAAAAAGAATGTGATTGGTCAAATCTATTCACGTTTTGAGAATGCAGGTTTAAAAATTATCAAAGCTAAAATGACGCAACTTACACAACAAGAAGCTGAAGGTTTTTATGCGGTGCACAAGGACCGTCCTTTCTTTAACGATCTAGTGAAGTTTATGATTTCAGGTCCTGTGATGATCCAGGCTTTAGAAGGTGAGAGTGCCGTTTTAAAACACCGTGATTTAATGGGTGCGACTAATCCTAAAGAAGCAGCGCCTGGAACCATTCGTGCTGATTTTGCAGAGAGTATTGATGCCAATGCCGTGCACGGATCGGACTCATTAGATAACGCTAAAATCGAAATCAAATACTTCTTCGGTTAATTTTTAAATGACTAACTTGCTCGATTTAGACTACGAGCACCTCGTTTCATTTATCGAAACGTTCGGTGAAAAGCCTTATCGAGCCAAGCAGTTGATGCATTGGATTTATCAAGAAAATATCATTAATTTCAATGAGATGACAGATATTTCTAAAGTATTTCGTGATGTATTAAAAGAGAAAGCTAACGTCGAATTACCATCCGTTATGAGTGATGCGATTTCGGACGATGGCACACGTAAATGGTTATTTGATGTGGGTGGAAATAATGGCATCGAAACTGTTTTTATTCCGGAAGACGATAGGGGGACTTTATGTATTTCGTCCCAAGTGGGATGTGCGCTTGAATGTACATTTTGCTCGACCGGTCGCCAAGGGTTTAATCGCAATTTAACGACGGCCGAAATTATTGGGCAATTATGGTTAGCTAATTTTTACATTCGCCAACAAGAAGGTTATAACGCATTAGCGAATTCAGAACGCATTATCAGTAATGTCGTCATGATGGGCATGGGGGAACCTTTAGCTAATTATGACAATGTCGTTGCTGCGATGAAGTTGATGTTAGACGATAGGGCTTATGGTTTAAGTCGCCGTCGCGTCACACTCTCTACCAGCGGGCTTGTGAACGCCATGGATCGCTTAAAAGAAGATTGTCCGGTAGCGCTTGCAGTTTCACTTCATGCATCAAATGATAAATTAAGGGACGAGATTGTACCTATCAATAAAAAATTCCCTATACGAGAACTCATGGCGGGATGCCAGCGTTATTTAGAAAAAGCACCGAGAGATTTTGTGACGTTTGAATATGTGATGTTAGATGGCATTAATGATTCGGTGGAAGATGCAAAAGCACTTTTAAATATCGTTAAAGACGTGCCATGTAAATTTAATTTGATTCCCTTTAATCCATTTCCCAATAGCGGATTTAAGTGTTCATCAAGTGACCAAATTCGTAAATTTAAAGAAGTGCTCATGAACCAAGACTATATTGTGACGGTCCGAAAAACGAGAGGTGATGATATTGATGCGGCCTGTGGGCAACTCGCAGGGCAGGTCAAAGATAAGACCACAAGATCTCTAAAAAGAATTAATTTAACTCAATAAATATCTGATTTAATTAAATATTTTTATATAAAAAATGAGTGAAATCTCCATTAAAAACCCAACCTATCAAGTGATGATAGGATCCGTGCCCGTCGGTGGTGGCTCGCCTATTGTCGTTCAATCCATGACGAATACCGATACGGCTGACGTTCAAAAAACGACACAACAGGTTTTTGATTTATGGAAAGCCGGTTCTGAAATTGTCAGAGTTACGGTCAATAATGAAGCTTCTGCAGATGCGATTCCAAGCATCATTGAAGCGTTACATAAAAGAAATTGTCATGTTCCGATCGTAGGGGATTTTCATTTTAATGGCCATAAGCTTTTGCAAGCCTACCCTGAGTGCGCAAAGCTCCTCGCTAAATACCGAATTAATCCGGGCAATGTAGGTCGTGGCAGTCGTCGTGATGAACAGTTTGAAGCGATGATAGCAATTGCTAAAACCTATGATAAGCCGGTTCGCATTGGGGTAAATTGGGGAAGTTTAGATCAAGCTAAATTGGCGATAATGATGGATGAGAATGCCAAATTAAAAAATCCATTATCATCCGATGCATTGATGCGGGAAGCTTTAATTCAATCTGCTTTGGAAAGTGCAGAGCAAGCAGTCTCTTGGGGATTACCTAAAAATAAAATTATCATCTCTTGTAAAGTAAGTCATGTGCAAGATTTAGTACTTATTTACCAAGAGCTTCATAAAAGAACTTCATACCCACTTCATCTTGGTTTAACTGAAGCGGGTATGGAATCTAAAGGTATTGTAGCGTCCACCGCAGCACTCGCCATTCTTTTACAGCAAGGCATAGGAGACACGATTCGTGTGTCACTCACCCCCACATCAAACGAACCCCGTACGAAAGAAGTGGTGGTCGCCCAAGAGATTTTACAAACCATGGGCATTCGTTCTTTTACACCACTTGTGACTGCATGTCCTGGATGTGGTCGAACGACCTCGACTTATTTTCAGGAATTGGCATTAGAAATTCAAACTTTTTTACGTGAATCCATGCCGCAATGGAAAGATCAATTTCCAGGGGTTGAAGATATGTCAGTCGCTGTGATGGGTTGTGTTGTCAATGGCCCTGGAGAATCTAAGCTCGCTAATATTGGGATTAGTCTTCCCGGTACAGGAGAAATTCCAGTAGCACCTGTATTTGTCGATGGTGAAAAGACGGTTACCTTAAAGGGCGACACCATTGCGCAAGAATTTAAAGCGATTGTGATTAACTATGTGGAATCGCACTATTCAAAGTTAAAATAACGGTTATGAGTAAAAAATGTCAAAGCATTAAAGGTTTTTATGATGTCTTACCTGATAAGACGCCGCTTTGGCATTTTGTCGAAGATAAGATACGTGAAGTGTTAAATCTTTATGCTTACGAAAAAATCAATTTACCCATCGTTGAACCGACTTCATTATTTGTCGATAGTGTGGGCACGCATACTGATATTGTTGAAAAAGAAATGTATTCATGGATTGACCCTCTAAATGAGGATCAATTAACCCTCCGCCCTGAGGGGACTGCGGGATGTGTGAGAGCAGTTATTGAGCATAACCTCACCTACAATGGCCCCATTCGTTTGTGGTATCAGGGACCTATGTTTAGGCACGAGAATGTACAAAAGGGGAGGCAACGACAATTTAATCAAGTCGGTGTCGAAGCGTTTGGTTTTGATGATGCTAATGTGGATGCCGAACAAATCTTATTATTGGCAAGACTCTGGAAAGCCCTTGATATAAAAGATGTCGATCTTCATATCAATTCGATTGGCGACCCTGAAGATCGATTGACCTATAGAGCTGCACTCATTCGTTATTTTGAAACTCATCAAGACGTGTTAGATGAAGATGCCAAACGACGACTCCATCAAAACCCATTGCGGATTTTGGATAGTAAAAATCCTGCCATGCAACAGATGATTGAAGGGGCACCGAAACTATCGGATTATTTAAATAGTGATGCCAAAGCGCACTTTGATTTAGTTTTGGGTTATCTCAAAGAAGCAGGTATCCCTTTCAAATTAAACCATCGATTGGTCCGCGGGCTCGATTATTACAACCGAACTGTCTATGAATGGGTGACGAACCGCTTGGGAAGCCAAGGCACCATTGCGGGTGGTGGTCGATACGATTATTTAATCGAGCGATTAGGTGGGGATAAAACACCTGCCTCAGGTTTTGGTATTGGAATGGAACGCATCATCTTACTTTTGGAAGAGATGGGTGTTGTTCTCCAAAACGAACCCAATATTTATTTGGTGAACTTAGGTGAGACTGCTGAAAATTACGCGCTAAAGTTATCTGAAACACTTCGATCTCATGGATTAAAAGTCGTTTTAAATTCAGGCGGTAATAGCTTTAAATCACAAATGAAACGCGCTGATAAAAGTGGTGCCGCATTTGCTGTCATCTTAGGGGATGATGAAATGAAAGAGGGTGTGGCACAAGTTAAATCCTTAAGAGTGGAAAATCAACAATCTAAAATGCCATTAGATGAATTGGCTCAATTCTTCTTGAAACAAACATCATGAAAAAAATTTTAGAAGTCAAACATTTAAAAGTGTCTCCCATCAATGAGCCGCGTAAGGTTTTGGTTAATGATGTTTCATTTGATTTATATCCAGGACGTACCACTTGCATTGTGGGCGAATCAGGCAGTGGTAAAAGTTTAACGGCGCTCTCCATCATGAAGCTTTTGTCATCACAACTAAAACAAACAGGCGATATCTATTTTGAAGGGAAAAATATATCTCAATTATCTAATGTTGAGATGCGATCTTTTCGTGGTAAATCGATGGCCATGATTTTTCAGGAACCCATGACATCTTTAAATCCTGTGATATCGATTGGAGACCAAATTAAAGAAGCGTTGAACGTACATCTTGATTTAGATAAAAAGCATTTAAATAAAAAAGTGGTGTCTCTTTTAAAAGAAGTAGGTATCCCGGATGATCGTATTTCAAGTTATCCCGATGAGCTTTCAGGCGGACAAAGGCAGCGGATTATGATTGCAATGAGTATCGCGTGTGAACCTTCTATTTTGATCGCGGATGAACCCACGACTGCATTAGATGTGACAGTGCAGGCACAAATTTTAAAGCTCCTTTCCAATTTAAAAGAAAAAAGACAGATGGCGATGCTTTTTATTACGCATGATTTTGGTGTGGTGGAAGAAATCGCAGATGATGTGATTGTGATGTATCAAGGTCAAATCGTTGAAAAAGGAACTGTGAAAGAAGTATTAAAGAAACCAAAACATGCCTACACCAAAGCACTTCTTCAATGTGTACCCGATGCCAAAGGCATTAAAAAATTAAAGCCTATTCAGCATCGCGCATTTGTTTAAGGATTAGTTTTTTAAATGACCTCAAAAAATATTAAAAATGAAATGCTCTTAGAAGCGAAAGGTCTTTATAAAACCTATACGCAAACGTCTGGTTTTTTTGTAAGACGTCAAAAGACGATTAAAGCACTTAATAATGTGAGTTTATCGATTAAGAAAGGCGAGACCTTAGCGATTGTCGGTGAATCAGGGAGTGGTAAGTCAACGTTAGCTCGTTGTCTGTTACAATTGCTGTCGCTTGATGAAGGTGAGCTCTTCTTTAAAGGTAAAAATCTGACAACCTTAAAGGTTGAAGATAAAAAGCATCTTAAGCGTCATATACAAATGGTGTTTCAAGATCCTTATGCATCGTTAAATCCTCGCATGAAGATTGGTGAAATTTTAGAAGAGGGTTTATTGATTCATGGTTTAGGCGACAAAATTTCGCGCGATAAAAAGATACGCGATATGATTAAAAAAGTAGGGCTAGAAGTTGCTGATTTAACGAAATACCCGCATCAGTTTTCAGGTGGGCAAAGACAAAGAATTGGTATTGCTAGAGCATTGATTGTAGAACCTGAACTTGTGATTTGTGATGAGCCCGTGTCTGCTCTTGATGTATCGATTCAAGCGCAAATTTTATTGCTTTTAAAAGAGTTACAAAAAGAGTTTCATTTAAGTTATTTATTTATTAGCCATGACTTAAGGGTGGTGCGTCATATGGCAGATAGAATTGTAGTGATGCACCAAGGTAAAATTGTGGAACAGGGCTCCACAAAAATTATCTATGAAAAACCGCAAGCCAATTACACGCGTGAACTCTTAAACGCAATACCAGGAAAACATTTTAAATTTAAAGTTAGTTAATTTTTTTATAGGGAAATAAAAAGCTATGGCACTCGATTTAGAAGAGCAAGAACAGGTAGACGAACTTAAAGCGCTTTGGAAAAAATACGGTACTTATATCACGAAAGCTGCCATTGCATTCTTTGTGCTCTATGGCCTCTTTCAGGGCTGGGGTTATTATCAAAATAAACAATCATTGGGCGCATCTGAAGCTTATCAAAGCATTGTGGTGTTGGACGAAAAAAACACCAAAGAGATTATGCAAAAAGCTCAAAGCTTAATCGACAACTATGGCGGCACACCTTATGCAGGACGCGCGGCCATTTTATTTGCTAAAGCCAGCTACGCTGAAGGCTTAAAAGATAAGACAAAAGAAAAATTAGAGTGGGCTTCAAGTCATACAAAAGAATCTGCCACAGAATCGATTGCACTTATTCAACTAGGTCAAATCTTAGTTGAAGAAAAAAAATATGATGAAGCTTTGAAAAAAGCGAACGATGTTGATAACGAAGGTTATCTTGGTTTGGCAAATGATTTAAAGGGCGACATCTTAAATGCAATGAATAAAAAAGAAGACGCTAAGAGAGCATACCTTGAAGCATTAAAACGATTTGGACCTAAAGATCCATATGCCAGATTTACGCAAGAAAAATTAGAAGCGCTTGGAGTGTAATCGCTTGAAATTTTTTAAATTTCTTTTTCTTGTTCTTTTATCTTT
>CAINIH010000104.1 GCA_903849185.1 uncultured Methylophilaceae bacterium | reverse complement strand
ATACCATTATACAGCATAACACACAAAAAGGCAAGCGTCCTAAAACTCTTGGACTTCTTCTAATTGCTGTTGCTTCATATCCTGATCATACTCATACTCAGCGTCCACCAAAGTCTTATACACTTTGGATGCTACGTATTTCTCCATGGCATCACGCATTTCCAGTAATTCTTCTACGGTGAAGAGGTGACCGAGACCTACGGTATGGGGTCTAAATCCGTGTAGGTCTTGGTACAGGTCGAAACAGGTTTCTAGTAACGATTCTTTTTCTTGGTCGATCATTTTTATTCCTTATCAATTAAAGATACCATTATACAGCATAATCAGTAAAATGGCAAGTATTATTTCATGTATTGGATGGTGCCGTCAAAACCCACTCGGATATAAGATTCTAAGGCATAACAGTAGATATACATAGCATCCTTGGTTCGGTAGGTCATATTGTCTCCAGAATGTAAACGGTCACTATTAAGAACCAATAACTGGGACGGGGTATATGATACGACCTTCGTATTCCAATTGAGATTTCTCGTATTGGGTTATGTAATCATCGGACACTAATTCAAAGTCAATGATAGACTCACGGAAATAGTCGGTGTCTTGCTCAATTTTTAGCCGGCTGACTAACATAGCTTCCACCATACTGGATTCGGTTACGTCCTTGATATAATACTCACCAGACCCTTTGGCTTTCCAGTATTGAGGGCAAGAACCTTCACCGTCCCAGTCATGGGCGCCGTAGTTTTCGTGGATTTTAGTGATAATTAGTGCTTTCATATGATCTCCGTTGTTTTTTCAGTGTATGTGTATATTATACAGGTTCTGGTGAGAATGTCAAGCGTTATTTTCTCTAGGATACTGAACAACTTCGTATGCCTTTATCACTTTTTCACTATACAAAATAAAATGATATTTTTTGATATCCATCATCAATTCAGGCACAGACCATCCAAGGAACTCTGCCTGTTTTTTCAATATTTTATTTGCCGTCTCAATTTTCATAACAACTCCTAATCAACTATTCAGACTCTATTATACATTATAATCAATCGAATGGCAACCATCAGCGACTAGCGTCCTATACATTAGATTTTAATTGGATCAGGTCCATTTCTGTGCGATCCACGTAAAAATCAGTGGTGGGGTCATAATAGGAGCCTTCTTTTGGATCGTAGTAGAGCACTCGACCATCAAAATTGAAGGGTCCTTCCAGTCCTTTACGGGACTGATATTTTTCTCTCATATTGTCCACACTTTTCATTACACGGTAACCCATGCCGATCTCCTATTGAAAGAAACCATTATACAATATTATCAGTAAAATGGCAACCATTAGACCTTGTCTAATTGGATGTCGTACCGCACATGGTTCATTTTATTGTCGTATAGTGTAATGGTGGTAGCGAAGCCGTTATTTGGACCCATTTGGTCGTATACTTGTGCCATTGCTATATTTTGGTTACTAAAATCGCACACCGTATGCCTTTTGATTGCTGTGGACGTGGTGTAGAAACATACTCCGTTTACAATTGCTCTAATTCTCATATAATCCCTCAGTTAAAGTACCATTATACAGTATACAAGATAAAATGGCAATCATTCTTTATTATAATTGGATCAGCCTTAATACATTCCGGTTGCTGAACCAACGTCAATACCGCTAATACAATACATAGTAATCTATTCATACAGTCATTATACAGGTACCACAGAAAATGGCAAGCGTCCATATTGATTATTATTGGATCTAATCAGAGGTTCCTCAGTCGTTCCTTAGAGGTTCCTCAGAGAATGTTGTATAAAAACAACAGTGTATCATTAAAACAACAATGGTACCAAATACGAATGATTCTCATTAAGATTCATCAAAGATTCCTCGCGGTATCCTTCGCGGTACCTTAGAAAAGACCAAGTCTAAGTTGCTGTCTGAGATTCTCCGTGGTGCCTCCGTTGATCCTCAGAGGTTCCAGATAGGTATATCAGAGCGCTTTCAGATATTCTATTTTTACTTATTTCGGTATACTTCAGAGGTACTTCAGAGCTACCTCGGACTACCTCAGAGATACCTCAGCGACACTTTGGATGCCCTCAGAGCTACCTCAGAGATTACTGAGCAGCCTCCACGTCCACCCCCAGAGTTTGCTGTTCGAATCAATAGATACCATTATACATCAAGTCACCTCAAAAGGCAAGCAAAAGTTACCTCATGAGGTACCTCGGATTACCTTAGAGGTACTTCAGAGCTACCTCGGATTACCTTAGAGGTACCTCGGGTCAGATAATACTATAGAGCTTCTCAGCTATTGGATCAAGCTTGATCCAATATATTGGATCAGGGGCCCCGTGTTGGCGCCAACTTTGGCGTTGCTGGTGGATAAGACGGTATTCAAGGGCATCCAGTATCCGTAGTACCTCTTCTTCCTGTAAGGTAATACTGGTTTCGGACTGGTTTTTCTTACATCGGGTTACTTTTAATTCCACCATAAACACCTCATATCAATTAAAGATACCATTATACACTTGGCGGAGAGAGAGGGATTCGAACCCTCGATAAGCGTTTTGAGCCTATACTCCCTTAGCAGGGGAGCGCCATCGACCACTCGGCCATCTCTCCGTTATTTCGAATTAAGTCACCTCAAAAGGCAAGCAGTTTTTAAATACCACTAGACCCGCTGGATCAGAAGGAAACATCACAAGCTTTTACGAATTTTAATATGTCAAAGCTCGGATTGACTTCTGTGGCTACGGTGGCTACAGCATGATAGGCACTGAATCGAGCATTTGAATCCTCGATCAATCGGATTTGCGCAGCTAAAAGCTCAAAATGTTTTTTACTCATATAATTCCTTCTCAATTAAAAAACCATTATAACACAATAAAATCAGTCTGGCAAGCATTTTTTAAATTTAAATTCTATGATACACACTAAAATAGGTCGCGTCTTCACGTAAACAAAAAGATTGACGATTATCGCTACTTCGAGTTTTCGCACTTGCAACGTTATTTCTCGGTCCGCGGAAACGATATCTAAACTGAGCGAATTTTGCTTGTTTCACACAATTGCGAAATTTATCATATTCTGATATTGGAATATTACAAAAAACACTTACATGATCAGTGCGTGTCAAATACTTATTATAATTTAATAAATTCATATAATTCCTTCTCAATTAAAAAACCATTATAACACAATAAAATCAGTCTGGCAAGTACTTTTTACAACGATAGGATGAAATACACGTAAAGATAGAGTCCTACTACACCTACCGCGGCGCCAATTAATGCTTTTAAAATATCACTCATAATCACCTCTTAGGGTTTTACTTCAGGAACATAGGGTTTTACTTCAGGAACAGTACTTCGATTACTTCGGCAAGTCTAATTCGACAATCTTTCCAGTGAACCCCTGATTGAAGAAAAAGTTATAGCAGTGGGTAAGGGTCGGTCTGGCAGCTTTCTGGATCCCGTCGAGCATACAGATAAACTCGCGGCCTTTACGGTCTGCGCGGTAGAATATCGTCCCGTCCGGGTGACGTATACTGGAAGGCTTCAGCGGCTTGGCTGGCTTGACGGCTTTGGTGCGCTTGGTAGCAGGCTTAGCGGCTTTGGTGTTACTTGCGGCACTTGGCTTACTTAACTTACTTAGCGCGCCCTTAACAATGGTTGCGGCCGCGGGGGTCTTTGGAGCTTTTGGGATTTCTAATAAATTCATATAATCACTCTTTCATTTAAAAAACTATTATAACACAATAAAATCAGTCTGGCAAGCATTTTTAGGGTTTATTTTTGAAACGAAAATAAGCAAAAGACTGCAATTGGAATCAGAATTCCGACGACTAGGCCTAAAATAAAATTTATCATATAATCACTCTCACATTTAAAAAACTATTATAACACAATAAAATCATTCTGGCAAGTACTTTTGACTCTTTAAACGTCAAATTGTTCATTATTCACGAATGAATAGAATTCATCATAATCATCAAAAATGTAAGACGATAGGAAATCATATTCAATTCTTAAGAATTGATCAGCTGATTCATCATCATCATTATTATAATATATCTCATATACTGTATTATCTAATTTAACATTAGCAATATCATCATGAGTATGAATATAAAAATACGCAACTTTTTTATTGTTAGATTTTCTCATTATCTCATATTCAATACATTCATTGTCATATTGTTCGGAAAATCTAATACTGAATTCAGAATTGGATTTTAACATATTATTGTATTCTGTTGTATTCACATTTTCAATCATATAATCACTCTTTCATTTAAAAAACTATTATAACACAATAAAATCAGTCTGGCAAGCATTTTTTGATTCTTTTTTGACTCTTTTTTGATTCTTTTTTCGTTCGCGTTCTCTGAGTCAATGTAGTTATTATACAGTTTCTGGCCAGAAAGTCAAGCATTTTATTGGATTATTGTGCAAATAGTGGTAAATATTTGTTAAGATTTTAAGATTTTATAAAGCAGTATTAAGAAAAGCTCTGGCCTGGTCAAACTCTTATTTCAGTAACTACCGAACTCAGAGGTTTTCCAGAGGTCCTCAAAATTTTTCCAGAGGTACTTCATAATCCTAATTTTTTTTCGAGGAGGTCTGGATGGTTAGGCGCAATTAACTAAATGTGGTATAGTTAGCCTTAGGGTTTTTCTTCTTAAATAACTTATACTCTTTAACGAGGTTCTTTAATACAGTCCAATACATCTTTAATTGTTCCACGTACTTTCTCCTTTTTTGATTTAGTTGTATTATTATATATGTTGTAGCGCGTCATTTTCTGTAAGACTAGGAGGCTAAATTAATTTATCATTCAGCTTAGTTAAAGTAATTTAAAGTACTT
>CAINIH010000103.1 GCA_903849185.1 uncultured Methylophilaceae bacterium | reverse complement strand
TTAACGTTGTTATCTTTAATCTTTTTCATTACATCAGCGATTGCCATTTCATTCTCCTAAAAGCGTCAATTTTGATTCAATCTAAAGTTCATTAATACATTTCAACATATTAATAGTAAGCATAAATTGTGCCAATCGAATAATGTTGTAAGGCTCTGTAATTACTAGACTTTTAAAAGGAAATGATTAAAAATTGCACCATAAAAATGCATATTTAATATTTACGCACTTAAATAGTGCGTAAATGACTTAGGATGACAGTTTTTTTAAAAAACACTTATACTCAAAACCTTAATCAAATCGATGTAATTCGCACCATGCCTCAACTTAAAAAACATTTTGCTGTAATTGGCAATCCCATTCATCACAGCCTATCCCCTCAAATTCATGCAGCATTTGCTAAAGATGCGAATCTTGATATGACTTACGAGGCAATACTATCTCCTCTCGATCAGTTTAAACAAACGATACAAACACTCCTCTCAAAAAAATTAAGTGGGGCTAATGTCACGCTCCCTTTTAAAAAAGAGGCTTATGAATTAGCTAATGAACATTCTCCTTACGCAAAAATTGCTGAAGCCGTGAATACCTTCGAATTTAAAAACGATCAAATCATTGGACACAATACCGATGGCATAGGATTAGTTCGAGATTTAGAACAAAATCTTCATATTAATTTAGCTAATCAGAAAATTCTCCTTATTGGTGCAGGCGGTGCTGCAGAAGGCGTGGTCTATTCAATCTTAGAAAAAAAACCATTCGAACTCACGCTTACTAATCGTACGATTGAAAAATCCATCACGATTAAAAATAAAATGCATGCATACGCAGAAAGTTTTGGTGTGAATTTAAAAGTAGTTGAAATAAAACAATTACCTCATCAATATTTTGATGTGATCATCAATGCCACTTCAGCAAGTTTAAATGAATCTGATCTTGGGTTAGATAACAAAGTCTTTCATGAAAAAAGTTTAGCCTATGACATGATGTATGGAAAAGAAACACCATTCATCAAACAAGCTAAAACACAACAATCTAAAACATCCGATGGTTTAGGTATGTTGGTTGAACAGGCAGCTGAGGCTTTTTATATTTGGCATCACATTAAACCTCAAACAAAATCCGTCATTGATCTTTTAAGAAAAATTTAATTGTTTCAAAAATTGAAAAATTTATTTTGGATAAATCGATCCTTTAAAGGAAAGATTTTGTCCGCTTTATTTCTTTTATTTTTTTTCTACCAATTCTGGATTCTGCTTCATATTTTATTATGGACAGTGATCAATCCAAGTGAGAGCGCTTTCATGGAAACGAGACTAGAACATTTGCAAGAAAAAGATGAGAAAGCCACGCTTCGACATCAATGGGTCAATTACAACAAAATCTCTATTCATATTAAGCAAGCCGTCATTGCGGCCGAAGATGCTAAGTTTATTGATCATGAAGGTTTTGATTGGGAGGGCATTGAAAAAGCTTATGAAAAAAATAAGCGACGTAAAAAAATTGTCGCGGGAGGATCCACCATCAGCCAGCAACTCGCTAAAAATTTATTTTTGTCGAATCAAAGAACGCCTTGGCGAAAGATAGAGGAAACGATTATCACGCTGATGCTTGAGACGATTTTAAGTAAACAGAGAATTTTAGAAATTTATTTAAATGTGATTGAGTGGGGGAATAATGTGTATGGGATTGAAGCGGCGTCCCTTCATTATTTTTCAGTGCATGCGAGTGAAGTGAATAGTTTTCAATCAGCCAAACTAGCTTCTATGATTCCTAATCCGAAATATTACGAACGACATCAAGATACATCGGGATTGATTGAGCGGAGCGGGATTATTTTATCTCGCATGAATGCAGTCCAAGTGCCTTGAGTATATAAGTCAGAAGTTATTTCAAGTAAGGCTTTAAATATTTACCTGTGTAACTCTTTTTATTATTAGCAACTTCTTCAGGCGTGCCTTCTGCAATAATTTCTCCGCCCCCATCACCACCTTCGGGGCCTAAATCAATAATCCAGTCAGATGTTTTAATGACATCTAAATTATGTTCAATGATGACAATGGTATTTCCTGCATCACGAAGTTTGTGAATGACATCAAGTAGTAATTGAATATCTGCAAAATGAAGTCCAGTGGTAGGTTCATCTAAGATATAAAGTGTTCGTCCTGTATCGCGTTTTGAAAGTTCTAATGCTAACTTAACCCTCTGCGCTTCACCCCCTGAAAGTGTGGTCGCATTTTGACCCAGGGTGATATAGCCTAAACCAACTTCAATTAAAGTACGTAATTTTTTTTCGACCGCAGGAATCGCATTGAAAAATTCATGCGCTTGTTCAACTGTCATCGATAACACATCGTGAATATTTTTTCCTTTAAATAGAATTTCTAAAGTTTCACGGTTGTAACGTTTACCTTGGCAAATATCACAAGGTACATACACATCAGGCAGAAAATGCATTTCAACTTTTATCACACCATCACCTTCGCATGCTTCACATCGACCCCCTTTGACGTTAAATGAGAAACGGCCGGGACCATAACCTCGATTTCGACTTTCATTGAGTTGTGCAAAGAGTTCTCGTGTCGGTGTAAATAACCCTGTATAAGTCGCAGGATTAGATCTTGGTGTGCGACCAATGGGGCTCTGGTCGACATCTACAACCTTATCAAAAAAATCTAAGCCTTTAATGGATGCATGTTCTGCAGGTTCAGTATGGCTGCCATATAGGTGGTGTGCGACAGCGCGATAAAGTGTGTCATTGATCAAAGATGATTTACCACTTCCTGAAACACCAGTAATACAAGTAAGGAGGCCTATCGGTAATTTTAAATGGACATTTTTTAAATTGTTTCCTTTGGCACCTTTTAACTCCAGCCATTTCAAAGTGCGAGGTAATACTCTTTTATTTTTATATTTAATTTCTTTGCGACCACTAATATATTGACCTGTGAGTGACTTAGGATGTTTTGCAATCATCTTAGGCGTACCTTCAGCGACAATATGTCCGCCATGTTCGCCAGCCCCTGGACCAATATCGACCACATGATCTGCAGAAAGAATAGCATCTTGATCATGCTCAACAACGATGACCGTATTGCCTAGATCGCGTAATCTTTTTAAGGTTTCAAGTAAGCGATCGTTATCCCTTTGATGTAACCCAATTGATGGCTCATCAAGCACATACATCACACCCGTTAAGCCGCTACCAATTTGTGAGGCTAAACGAATACGCTGCGCTTCACCTCCAGATAAAGTTTCAGCTGAGCGGGATAGTGATAAATAATCTAAACCGACATTTACTAAAAATTTTAAACGGCTAGTAATTTCATAAATGATTTTTTCAGCGATGGTTTTTTTGGCACCCTTTAATTTGAGGGATTCAAAAAAATGTACCGTTTCTTTTAAAGGGGTATTACATATTTCGTGAATATTTTTTTTGCCCACCTTTACGTGCCTTGCCTCAATACGTAAACGAGAGCCTTCACAAGAAGGGCAAGGTTGCATATTAAGATACTTTGCAAGCTCGTCTCTGACGGTGCCTGAATCAGTTTCGTGATAACGACGTTTTAAATTATTCAAGATACCTTCGAAACTATGCATCTTTTTATTTATCTGGCCGCGCTCATTAATATATGAAAAATTAATTTGTTCGGATCCGCTGCCATTCAAAATCACACTTTGAATTTTTTCTGGAATTTCTTCAAAAGCCGTTTCTAAATCAAATTTGTAATGCTCACTTAAAGATTGTAAAAGTTGGAAATAAAATTGATTACGTTTATCCCAGCCTTTGATGGCACCTGAAGCTAAAGATAAATGTGGGAATGCCACCACACGTTTAGGATCAAAGAAATTAATATTGCCGATACCATCACATTCAGGGCAAGCCCCCATCGGATTATTAAATGAGAAGATGCGAGGTTCTAATTCTTCTAGAGAGTAATCACATAATGGACATGCAAATTTTGCTGAGAAGAGGTGCGATTTATTCGTGTCCATTTCAATCGCGATCATTTTGCCGTCGGCGAGTTTTAAAGCGGTTTCAGTCGACTCTGTAATACGTTGTTTAATTTCGTGATTAATTTTAATGCGATCCACCACCACATCGACTTGATGTTTTTTTGTCTTAGTGAGTTTTGGAAGTGCATCAATTTCATAAATCTCACCATCAATGCGTAAACGAATAAATCCTTGTGCTTTTAAATCTTCAAATAAATCTTGTTGCTCACCTTTGCGGCTATTCACAATGGGTGCTAACAACATAATTTTTGTATCATTTGGAAGCGCTAATAATGTATCCACCATCTCGGATACGGTTTGCGATTCTAAAGTATGTGCGTGTGTGGGGCATTCAGGTTCACCTGCTCTCGCATATAACAATCTTAGGTAATCATGAATTTCAGTAACAGTACCCACAGTCGATCTTGGGTTATGAGAAGTTGATTTTTGCTCAATGGAAATCGCTGGAGATAATCCTTCAATTAAATCGACATCCGGTTTATTCATGCGCTCTAAAAATTGACGTGCGTATGCGGATAATGATTCGACATAGCGACGCTGGCCTTCGGCATAAAGCGTGTCAAAAGCCAAAGATGATTTACCGGAACCGGATAAACCGGTAATCACAATCAATTTATTGCGAGGCAAATCAAGTGAAATATTTTTTAGGTTGTGGGTTCTGGCCCCGCGAATCTTAATCGTATCCATGTCGCTTTAAGCTTTTTAAAGGTAACCTGTTAATATACGAAATTATTCAAAAATAAGAAATATCTAATTCAAGTTTATGAAGATAGAACAAGGTATGACCCCTCTCGAGATTCGATCCAGCTTAAGCTTGGCATCGATCTATGGTTTAAGAATGTTAGGCATGTTTTTAATCCTACCTATATTTGCCATTTATGCGAAAGGCTTGCCTGGAAGTCCTTCAGCTTTTCAGGTGGGTTTAGCTTTGGGAGCTTATGGACTCACTCAAGCGCTCTTCCAGCTTCCTTTCGGCATGCTCTCTGACCGCTATGGTCGCAAAAATATCATTTATATCGGACTCCTTTTATTTGCTTTAGGCTCGTTCGTTTCAGGTTATTCAGATGATATTAATATCATTATTTTGGGCCGTGCGATTCAAGGTGCAGGCGCTATTTCAGCTGCGATTACAGCGCTTGTGGCTGATTTAACAAGGGACGAACATCGCACGAAAGCGATGGCAATGATAGGAGCGACCATTGGTATTACCTTTGCCTTATCTTTGATGGGAGCCCCTGTTCTTAATCGGCTGATAGGCGTACCTGGTATTTTTATGCTGACAGGGTTTTTGTCTTTATCCGCTATTTTAGTCGTACGTTTTGTAGTTCCTACACCCTTAACTATAAATACTTCTAAAGCATTAAAAGAGCCTCCTCCATCTTTTAAATCCATTCTAAAAAATACTCAACTTTCTCGTTTAAATTTTGGGATTTTTGCACTTCATGCAGCCCAAATGGCGATGTTTATTGTGGTGCCCATAGCGCTCGCGACTTCAGGTGGCATGGATGTCAACCAACATTGGAAAGTCTATTTGCCAGTCCTTTTAAGTTCTTTCGTTTTTATGGTGCCCATTATTATCGTGAGCGAAAAATTTAATAAATCAAAATTAGTATTTATTAGTTCTATTTTTCTGATGCTCATTGCTCAGCTCATGTTTGGTGTTTTGATTAACGTTTTTTGGGGGCTCATAGCATCCCTTTTTGTGTACTTTGTAGCCTTCAATGTTTTAGAGGCAAGCCTACCCAGTTTGATTAGTAAAATTGCCCCCTCAAGCGCTAAAGGTACAGCGATTGGGGTGTATAATACGTGTCAATCATTAGGTGTCTTCTTTGGTGGTTTATTAGGTGGATTTTTAGCCGATCGAGGTGGCAGTTTTTCAGTGTTTTCGTTTTGTGCCATTTTGATGACCTTGTGGGCAAGCTTTGCATTATCCATGAAAGCCCCTCCCGCAATTAAAACCTTGATGTTTATGATTAAAAATAAATCATTACTCAAAAACCCTAAACAATTAGCATTAATAGAAGTTAAATTAAAAAAAATTAAAGGTGTGCGTGATGTCATGATCTTGCTTGAAGAGGGCAAGGTGATGCTCAAAGTCAACAAACACGAAACCATTCATGAAGCATCGATTATTCGGTTATTAGGAGGAAAACATGGCGTCAGTAAATAAAGTGATTTTGATGGGTAACTTAGGTAAAGACCCTGAAGTGCGATTTATGCCTAATGGCGACGCGGTGTGTAATTTCAGTATTGCAACAACAGATAACTGGAAAGATAAAAACGGCGAAAAACAAGAGCGTACCGAATGGCATAACATTGTCATGTATCGAAAATTAGCTGAGATCGCTGGCGAATATTTAAAAAAAGGTCGCCCTGTATTTATTGAAGGCAGACTTCAAACACGTAAGTGGCAAACCAAAGAAGGCCAAGATCGTTACACCACTGAAATTATCGCAGAGAGTATGCAAATGTTAGGTGGTCGAGATAGTGGCGGTGGATCATCGAGCGGTTCTTCATCAGCCCCAAACCAAGCGGCATCGCAAGGCAATGATGAATTTAATCAAGCTCCTCAAAGAACAACTGGTGCACCTCAAGCTGCAGCCACTAATTTTGATGACTTTGAAGACGACATTCCTTTTTAACTTTAAAAATCGTTTTTTAATTCATGCCTATTTTTGATTTTAAATGTGAAGCTTGTGGATGCTCTAAAGAGTTACTCCGTAAAATTTCAGATCCGATTTTGACTGAATGCCCTGAGTGTCATAAAGAAACTTTTAAAAAACAAGTCTCGGCACCCAGCTTTCAGCTCACAGGCTCTGGATGGTATGTCACTGACTTTAAATATAAATCTAAAGATAGCACAAAGACCGATACCAAAACTGAAACTAAAAAAGATGCGAGTGCGTCTTCAACTTAAATTTTGAATTTATATTATGTTTAAACGCTATTTTTTAACTGGCTTACTTGTTCTTGTTCCCTTGGCGATCACCATATGGGTGATTACTTCTCTCATTCATTTTCTAGATCAAACACTTATTTGGTTACCTTATGATTATCAACCAAGAAATCTTTTTGGATTTGATATCCCAGGCTTAGGTGTTCTTTTAACAGTAGGCGTTATTTTAGGCATTGGCCTTCTGGCGTCTAACTTATTTGGTCGTCAATTTTTAAAACTATGGGAAGTGATCCTATCGAGACTTCCATTTGTGAATTCTATTTATTCAAGTATTAAACAAGTATCTGATACTTTGTTTTCAGAATCAGGTCGTGCATTTAACAAGGCTGTTCTGATTCGCTATCCTGAACGCGATACTTATACGATTGCATTTTTAACTGGTGAACCAAGCCCTGACATTGCAAAACATTTAAAAGGGAAACACGTGAGCGTTTATGTACCCACCACACCCAATCCCACCTCAGGTTATTTTTTAATGGTGGCTAAAAAAGATATTGTGGAATTAGATATCAGTGTGGATCAAGCATTGAAATATGTGATCTCAATGGGTGTCGTACCTCCTCATAAAAAAATTAAAAAAACTTAAATTTATTATTAAAGAGAATATTCAAAAATGATGCGAACGCATTACTGTGGTGATTTAAATAAAAAACATATAGGCGAGACGGTTACTTTATGTGGCTGGGCTCATCGTCGTCGTGATCACGGGGGTGTGATCTTTATTGATCTTCGCGATCGTGAAGGTATTGCACAAATTGTCATTGATCCTGATACGAAAGAAACATTTGCCATTGCCGAATCAATCCGCAATGAATTTGTATTAAAGGTTGTATGTAAAGTCAGAGCGCGTCCAGAAGGTTCGGTCAATTTAAATATACCGACAGGCGAAGTAGAAATGTTCGCCTCTGCTATTGAAATTTTAAATCCATCCCTCACGCCGCCATTTATGTTGGATGATGACTCGATTTCAGAAATGATTCGTCTTGAATATCGTTTCATGGATTTACGTCGTCCGATGATGCAGAATAATTTACGTCTTCGCTATCACGTCGCTAAAGTCTTACGTGATTTCTTAGATGAAAACGGATTCATGGAGATTGAGACACCGATGTTAACAAGAAGCACGCCTGAAGGTGCGCGTGACTATCTTGTGCCATCAAGGGTTCATGCAGGCGAATTTTTTGCCCTTCCTCAATCACCTCAGTTATTTAAACAGCTTCTGATGGTGTCAGGTTTTGATCGTTATTTTCAAATCACAAAATGTTTCCGCGATGAAGATTTAAGAGCTGATCGTCAACCTGAATTCACGCAGGTCGATATTGAAACATCATTTATGTCTGAAGAAGACATCATGGGAATAGTTGAAACCATGATTCGCGAGATGTATAAAAAAGTAGCGTCGATTGATCTGCCAGCGCAATTCCAGCGTATGACTTATCAAGAAGCGATGCATAAATATGGCTCAGATAAACCTGATATGCGTGTCACTTTAGAAATTACTGAATTAACAGACGTGATGAAGGATGTTGATTTCAAAGTCTTCTCATCTGCAGCAACAATGAAAGGCGGTCGTGTCGCAGCCATTCGCGTTCCAAATGGATCTGCCATTACACGCTCTGAAATTGATGCTTATACCGAATTTGTTAAAATTTATGGTGCTAAAGGTTTGGCTTATATCAAAATTAATGACATCAATGAATTGAACGAGACAGGCCTTCAAAGTCCGATTGTTAAAAACATTCATGTGAATGCTTTAAAAGCGATGATTGAAAAAACGGGTGCCATAAATGGCGATATTGTTTTCTTTGGTGCCGATAAAGAAAAAATTGTGAATGAAGCCTTAGGCGCATTACGTCTTAAAATTGGTCATGAAAAAAATCATGTCGATGGAAGAGCATGGGCACCTTTATGGGTCGTTGATTTCCCAATGTTTGAGCATGACGAAGAAACGAACCGTTGGGTCGCTATCCATCATCCATTTACAGCGCCTAAAGAAGGTCATGAAGATTTATTAGCGAGTGACCCAGGTAAATGCTTATCGAAAGCATATGACATGGTGATCAATGGATGGGAAGTGGGTGGCGGATCCATTCGTATCCATGAAGAAAAAATTCAGTCAAAGGTTTTTGATGCATTAAAAATTTCAAAAGAAGAAGCAAAAGAAAAATTTGGATTCCTTCTCGACGCGCTTCAATATGGCGCGCCTCCGCACGGCGGATTGGCGTTCGGCCTTGATCGATTGGTAACTTTACTAGCAGGAGCTGAATCGATTCGTGATGTGATTGCCTTCCCAAAAACACAACGCGCGCAGTGCTTACTTACTAAAGCACCTAACGTTGTCGATGAAAAGCAATTACGCGAACTTCATATTCGTCTTCGCACACCACAACCTACTAGTTAAAGAAATAATCACATGATTTTATCTATCAATCATATTCAGCTGGTTGCAGAAAAAGATTTGGTGATTCAGTTAAGAGATTTTTATTGCGATGTCGTAGGTTTAACCGAAGGCTTTAGACCAGCTTTTGAACGCTTTGGTTTTTGGTTATATATAGGTGATAAAGACGTGCTTCATCTTATTACGCCTAAAGAAGGTGATGGTCGCTCACCTCAAAAATCATCTTTTGATCACGTCGCATTTAAAACTGCTAATTATGAGGGTGTTTTAAAAAAGCTTAAATCACTCAGTATTCCGTTTGAAGAAAAACCTATTCCAGGTATGGCAGCCCATCAAATTTTTTTACGGGACCCTGCTGGCAATCGTGTTGAACTTAATTTTGATTAAATTTTTGTGAGGATATTTATAATATGAAAAGTTACCGAAAAGAACTTTGGTTTAATGCCCCAGCTCGAATGCACTTCACAAACATCACACCTGATATAAGAGAATGTTTAGCCGAAAGCGGTATTAAAGAAGGTCTTGTATTGGTCAATGCGATGCATATCACAGCCAGTGTTTTTATTAATGATGATGAATCTGGATTGCATCATGATTATAAAGAATGGTTAGAAGCTATGGCGCCCCACGAACCTGTTAGCAGCTATCGCCATAACGACACAGGTGAAGACAATGCTGACGCGCATATTAAACGTCAAATCATGGGACGTGAAGTCGTCGTCGCTGTAACTGCTGGCAAGTTAGATTTTGGTCCATGGGAACAAATTTTTTACGGTGAATTTGATGGTCGACGAAAAAAAAGAGTACTCGTTAAAATTATTGGTGAATAATTTCTTTAATTAATTTTTTATTAATAATAGTATTTATGATCCTTTCTCTTATTATTTTACCTATGTCTGTACGTTCAAATTTTTCAAATTCCAATATTTTAGTTTTTATATTTAAACCATCAAAATAATCAATTACTTTGTAATTAATTTCCTCAACCAAAGATAATTTTAATAAATTATCTGCTTTTTCTATACAAATAATAACTACTCCAATGCCAAAGATCATATTATCGGTAAGTACTATACAGTTTTTTATATCTATATTTTTCTCTATCTCCTTTTCTAAAGGTTCAGATGCAAATTTAATGCCCCCTATATTTAATAAATTATCTACCCTGCCTAGAACTTTAAGTTTAGAAGGGGATTGAAGAAAGCCATAGTCATTTGATATAAAGAAACCATCCTTAAAATGATTTTTATTTAATTTATTATCAATATATTGATTAATTACCTGGGGTGATTGAACGGCAATGCGACCACATTCTTCAAAAGGTAAGCTATTAAGATTTTCATCAACAATTTTTACATTAACCTTTGGATATATATAACAATACCCATCATCATTAACCTGGCCAACTTGTCCAAATTCATTAGATGAATATGAATTTATAACTTTATTAGCTATATTCGCACATATATATCTTCTATGATGAATCGCTAACTCAGCGCCAATAACTCTAATCACATTTATCTTTGTTTCTAATAAAAGATTATGTAAAAAACAATGCTCAATATCGTGAAGTGTCATTGTGGAAAAACTTGATGAGTGAATAGTGTTATGTTTAATGATTGTCTCAATATCTGCAAAAACTGTTCTTCCGCCTCTATTAAAAGAAAATAAAGATGCAGCATAAGAAAATCCCAAGGAAGGACAGTACATAGATACATTATTTACTATAGATGGATCCCTATAATAGTTAGATATAAAAAAAAACTACCCATTCCTTAATGTCTTTAAAAGTTTTATAAAAATATTTTTTATTGCCTGTTGTTCCGGAGGTTGAGGACATAAATAGTCTAGATTTATCTAATATCGCCACGTTAAGTTTTTGGTAGTCATTGTCATTAATTCTTCTTTTCAGTGCGTTATTAATAAGTTCTTGATTGATGATAATATTGAGATCTTTTTTGGAATAAAAATAATTTGGATTGTCGCTGAGTACAGCATCACACTTGACATGCAGTGGAACTCTAACTGCTCCTATTTTTTCTAATGATAATATTAAAATTAAACACATAGAAAAATTTGAACAAGATAAGCTTACTTGCATGTCCTTTTTAATTCCAAGCTGACTAATTAATTTTGAAAATTTTTGAATAATAACCGCTAGTTCTGAATAACTAAAAATATTGTTCTTGTCCTGCAAAGCTATTGCATTAGGTGTCTCAATTGAATATTTGTAAATTGCTTGATTAGCAGATAGAATTTCTATGTCGTCAGATTTACTCATAAAGATAATGTACACTAAAGATAAGTTAAATAAGCAATATTAATATTCCTTGTTATGTACTTTAAATTAAGCTGATTACTATGATAAAAAATAATTCATTAATAAATGATGCCCATCATCAATTTGTTGCTTCTAGAAGTAAGGAATTAGTAAATAGCTGGGGTCTTTTTGACACCTTAATAACAAGATTCTTTCCAGACCCATTAGAAATTTTTCGCATCATTGATAAAAAATTTCCAGAATATAATTTTTATAGCTTAAGGATAAGTTCACAAGCAGAACTAGATAAAATAGGTAAGCCATATATAATTTATGATATTTATCATCATATGGTGCTTAAAGGCCTTTCTAAACATTTAGCAGATTTTTTATTACATGAGGAAATTAAAACTGAATATTTGAATATTTATCCCATAAAACAATTATTAGACTTGGTATCTGAAGATGACCTTGTGATTACTGATATGTACCTTTCAGATCAAATAATTGCAGAATTAGTTAGAAAAAAATGTGGTTTAAAATTAAATAAGCCAATAATAAGATCTAATTGGGGAAAGCACTCTGGAACAATTTGGCCGGTTGTACAAAAGAATTATATTTTAAGAATGCACTTTGGAGATAATAATATATCAGATATAGAAATTCCAAGAAAATTTAATATTAATACGGCACATACAACAGTATCGCAATTAAATTTTTGGGAAAATAAAATAAAGAATCTTAATCAAGAGAAGCTTGCACTAATGCTAAGAGAATCTAGATTAAGAGCTTTGCCATTTAAATCTGATACTATTCTAGATATTTACGCAGGCCCATACCTAACTCTTTTGTTTGCTTTTTCTATGCACCTAAAAAATACATATAAGAACAAGCGATACTTTTTTCTTAGTCGGGATTCTAATGACCTAAGTAGAATTTTCTATTCGATGTATCCGACTTCAGAAATTCATCAAATTGATTTATCTAGAAAAATTATTTATTCAAACAATGAAAATTCTAATATAGCTTTAATCAATCAATTAGGTCCTGATGGAGTATTGGTAGATTTTGTGTCAACCGGAAAATCTTTATTTTTGTGGGTAGCTAACAATAATATAAAAATAAATAAATTTGTCACACTTATATTTCTAGATTCCTTATTAGATTTGAAAGAGCTAGAAGAAAGGAAAAAAAATATTAATAATGGTGAATTCGATTATTTATATAAGCAATCAAATCTAAATAAACATCATTATCCTTTAGAATGCCTGCTTCAGAATGAAAGTCTAAGCTGTACTTCAATGGAAGCTGATCTAAATTCAGGTGGAAATGTTAGAGTTGTAAGTAAATCAGATTTTACTTTAGATGAAAAGAAAATTCTAAAAATTAAAAATGATTTAATACAAGAATTCATTAACTCTATTCAAAGAAGAAATTTTGAAATAATGGATGCATCTATTATAAATTTATTAATTGAACATTCTATCGCTGAGATTTTGAATGCCCAACATATAGTAAATTACTTCCCTTCTTTTTTAGCAAGAGAGCAGGCTTTAATCTAATTTTTTTGATACATTAAAGGTATCTTGCAGTGATTTAACAATATTTTCAATAACAAAATCCCATTCACCAATTTCCTTTTGCCTAAATAATTTCATTTTTGGGTACCACGGACTATCAGTGCGATCTAACATCCATCTAAAATCAGGATTATGGGGAATCAGAACCCAAGTTTCTTTTCTTAATGCTCCAGCAAGATGGGCCGCTGAAGTATCTATAGAAATGACTAAATCCATTGCCTCAATGAGTGCTGCCGTATCTGAAAAATCATCAAGCTCATTTTGAAAATTATGTATATTAGGAAAAAGGGCTAAAGTTTTTTTATCTCTCTCTCTGATGTCTTTTTGTAAAACAAAAAAATCAAAAGGTAGATCTAAAATAGATTTAAATTGATGTAAGGGGATACTTCGATTAATATCGTTATTATGTGCTGCTGAGCCAGAAAATGCTAAACCAATTTTTTTTCTTTGAAACTCCTTAAGTTTACGCTTCCAATCTAATTTTTTTTCATTATTTACGTAAAAATAGGGTGTTATT
>CAINIH010000102.1 GCA_903849185.1 uncultured Methylophilaceae bacterium | reverse complement strand
TACCCTTTTTCTTGGTATGCGCGCCATTCTTTGATTGATCATAGAGGTGATGAAGCGAACCAAATAGAAGTGCGGCTTCAGTAATTTCCATATGCTCAATACCTAACTCTTCGAAAGCTGAGATCATGATAGCAAGGCCTCCGGGAAGCACAGGCTTACGATCCGCTTTTAATCCTAATAAACTTAATCGTTCGGTATGTTTTGTTTCAAGTAGGGTTTTTTTAAGAAGCTCTAACCCGTTACGTGTTATAACACCGCCTGTTTCTTCAACTGGGAGGTTATGCGATTCACCGCTTAGCCCATTAAGTGCAATAAGTTCTGCAATAGCTCTAGCTGTGCCGGAGGAACCAATCGCTTGTTCCCAGCCCATCTTCCGATAGAAAGGAGCGATCGCTTTAATTTCTTTCAAGGCTGCATTTTGTGCTGCCTTGAAATTTTCTTCATCAACAATACCTTCTGAAAAAAATCTTTGGCTAAACGAGACGCATCCTATAGGGAGCGACTCTAAAAGCTTAGGCTCATGGCCGTCGCCAATAATGATTTCAGTAGAACCACCGCCAATATCAAATACAAGACGCTTGCCCACACACATAGGTGCAATATGTGAGGCTCCAATGTAAATAAGCCTAGCCTCTTCATTGCCTGAGATGACGTCGATAGGAAAGCCTAAAAGCTTTTCTGCCTCATCCACAAATTTTTTGGCATTACGGGCGACTCGGAATGTATTAGTAGCAACTGCCACAACTTGATTGGGGCTAAAGCTTCTTAAGCGATCGCCAAATCTTAAAATGGCAGCTAAAGCTTTAGTCATTGACTCTTCGCTTAACTCATTATCTTTATTAAGTCCACCAGCGAGTCTTACTGTGTCTCTTAAGGTGTCGATAGTTTGAAATTGAACGCCTGTAGGGAGGTAATTGATTTTAGCAATCATCATCCTAAAGCTATTAGAGCCTAAATCTATAGAGGCATATAAGCCGTTAAGATTTTCGGGAGATTTATCTGTTTTTAGTTTAGGTAGAATCATAAAGGACGCTAATTTAAATCAAGTTTATGACATATCGATGACGTATCTTACAAATGTCATGTAAATGTCACATTCAGTAATCACAATGATAGTATGAATGTTGTGAAATCTAAACTTAATTTATTAAATCGTGAATTAGGAGCGCTCGAGTTCAATCGACGCGTTCTTGCTTTAGCTCAAAATCTTAAAATACCTCTTTTAGAGCGTCTTAAATATATCTGTATTGTTTCCAGTAATTTGGATGAATTTTTTGAAATTCGTATCGCAGTTCTTAAAGAGCAATTACGAAAGAATCCAAAAAGTAAAACACAAGATGGCCTTGTCGTAGGTGATGCGTACCTTAATATTGTCAAAGAGACGCAGACACTTGTTAGCCATAAATACAAAATATTCCAAAAAGATATTTTACCCAGACTTGAAAGAGAAGGGGTTCATCTTCACTTTGAGAGTGCTTGGACGCCAAGTCAGCATCGCTGGGCTAAAACCTACTTTGAAAAAGAACTTGTTCCACTACTGACACCCATTGTTTTGGATCCGGCACATCCTTTTCCGAAGGTTATTAATAAAAGCTTAAACTTTTTTGTAACGTTAGAAGGTAAGGACGATTTTGGAAGGACGCCTAAGTTAGCGGTAGTGCAAGCACCACGATCTATACCGCGCGTCATTCAGATGCCAACACGCATCAGCCAAAAACCTTATGGAATTGTTATCTTATCAACCTTTATGCAGTCTTTTGTGCACGAACTTTTTCCTGGTATGAAAATTACTGGGTGTTATCAATTTAGAGTCACAAGAAACTCAGATTTATTTGTATCAGATGATGACATCTCTGACTTAAAAGAATCTTTAAAGGGCGAGTTATCTACACGACATTTGGGTGACGCAGTAAGACTTGAAATATCTTCTGATATTCCAGATCACCTCCTTAAATATTTAAGAAAATCTTGCGATTTAAATCCTGAGGATTGTTATCGCGTGGATGGACCTGTCAATTTAATGCGCTTGATGCAAGTAGCAGAGATTGTGAATAGGCCTGATCTAAAATTCCCGTCTCACACTCCTAAATTGCCTTTAATTAAAGGATCTATTTTTGACGAACTTAAAACACGAGATATTTTACTTCACCATCCTTATGAAAGCTTCGAACCTGTTTTAAATTTACTCAGAACAGCCTCAAAAGATCCTGACGTATTAGCGATCAAACAAACTATATACAGAACCGGCAATGTGTCGCCCGTGATGGATGCTTTAATTGAAGCTGCTAAGAATGGTAAAGAAGTTACAGTGATTGTTGAACTCTTAGCGCGCTTTGATGAAGAGACGAATATCTCATGGGCAGCTAAATTAGAAGAGGTAGGTGCGCATGTTGTCTACGGTGTGGTGAAGCATAAATGTCACGCTAAGATGATCATGATTGTGAGAAAAGAATTATTGCCAGCAAAAGGCAAAAGAAAACCAGAGCATACTTTAAAACGTTATGTGCACTTAGGTACAGGAAATTATCATCCTCGAACTGCTAAGCTCTATACCGATTTTGGATTGATGACATCAAATCCATCTATTTGTGATGATGTTCATAAGATTTTTATGCAGCTCACAGGTACTAGCCGCTTAATCAAATTGAAATCATTATGGCATTCGCCCTTTACGATGTTTGATCAAATTGTGAAGCATATCCAAGCCGAAGCTAAAGCTGCAAAATTAGGGAAGCCCGCAAGAATTGTTGCGAAAGTAAATGCGCTTTTAGAGCCCTCTGTTATCAATGAACTTTATAAAGCCTCTCAAGCCGGAGTTAAAATCGATTTAATTGTAAGAGGGGTTTGCGCACTTAAACCTAAAGTCAAAGGGCTCTCTGAAAATATTCGTGTGCGATCTATTGTTGGACAGTTCCTAGAGCACCATCGCATTTTTTATTTTTATGCGCATGGTAAGGAAGAAGTTTATTTATCTTCTGCCGACTGGATGGATCGAAACTTATTTAGACGAATTGAGGTGGCTTTCCCCATTCTAGATACTGAATTAAAACAGAAGGTGATTAATGAAGGTTTGAATGAACTATTGAAGGATGCTTCAAGCTGGAATATGAATGCTGATGGTCTTTATAAGCAATCGGCATCCTCATCAAATGCTAAATTATCAGGTCAGCAAAATTTGTTGCTTAAGTATAGTGTGGTTGCTCAGCCTGTAAAAAGAAAAATTAAAGCTTAACCTTCTTTTGCCATATTGATGGTGTAGCGTGGAATTTCAATAGTGAGGTTATGCTTATCAACAATAGCCTGACACGAAAGTCTTGATTTTGGCTCTAATCCCCAAGCTTTATCAAGCAAATCTTCTTCCAAGTCATCAGCTTCATTTAATGTTTCAAATCCTTCACGCACAATCACATGGCATGTGGTGCATGCACATACTTGGTCGCAAGCATGTTCTATTTCAATATGGTTTTGTAATAAATTCTCACAAATAGAAAGTCCAGGTTTAGCGTCAATCACTTCCCCTTGAGGACAAATTTCAACGTGAGGCAAAATAATAATCTTTGGCATATTATAAGTTTACCTTATCTATTGATTTGCCTTTAAGTGCATTCTCTACAGATTGATCCATAAGTTTTGCCGCAAAAGATTCTGTGAGCAGGTTTAAATCTTTTGTATGCTGAATAATTGCATCAGTATCATTGGTTTGAAGTGAGGATGAGAGGGTTTTTATAGCATTTTCAATTATTAATATTTGATCTTTAGATAATAATTGATCGCCATTTTTATTTAAGGCATTTTGAACGGCTATGATAATTTGTTCACCTTCAATTTTAGCTTCACTTAATGCGCGGATTTTTTTATCTTCATCAGCTTTTTCAAAAGATTGTTTAAGCATACTTGTAATTTGATCTTCAGATAAACCATAAGAAGGTTTGACCGTGATACTTGTTTCTTTATTGGTAGATAATTCTTTTGCCGATACGGAAAGCAATCCATCTGCATCAATCTGGAAAGTCACACGAATTTTTGCAGCTCCTGCAACCATTGGCGGAATATCCGTTAAGGTAAAGTTTGCAAGTGATCTGCAATCAGATACACGTTCACGCTCACCTTGTAATACATGGATGGACATTGCAGTCTGCCCATCTTTATAGGTTGTAAATTCCTGCGCTTTTGCAACGGGTATTGTAGAGTTTCTATGAATAATCTTTTCAACTAAACCGCCCATAGTTTCAACGCCAAGTGATAATGGCGTCACATCGAGAAGAAGCAAGTCTTGGTCTGATTTATTGCCAGCGAGTGTATGAGCTTGCCTTGCTGCACCGAGTGCCACCACTTCATCCGGGTTAAGATCATTAAGTAATTCTTTCTTAAAGAACGTTTTAATTTCTGATTGGATGTGAGGCATGCGTGTTGCACCACCGACCATCACGATACCGTCAATGGATTCGATAGATAATTTAGCATCACTTAATGCGCGTCTTATAGGCTGAATCGTTTTTTGAACAAGATCATGCGTTAATTTAAAGAATGACTCTCGATTTAACGAGAATGTAATTTCTTTTCCATTAGACAATTTGATGATCGTCTTTGCAGACAAATCTTTTGTAAGACTTTCTTTTAAAGATTTAGCGTGTGTAATAAGGGAGCGTTTATCTTCATGGTTAAGCTGATCAATCTGATTTTCATTTTTGATAAATTCTGCAATCGCTTGATCAAAATCATCGCCACCTAAATGGGGATGACCATTCGTTGCCAAGACCTCAAAAATACCTTTTTGAAGTTTTAAGATAGACACATCAAAGGTACCACCACCCAAGTCATAAATAACGAAGACACCTTCTTTTTGTTGATCAAGTCCATATGCAACAGCTGCAGCCGTCGGTTCGTTAATCAGTCTTAATACATTTAAGCCTGCTAATTTCGCTGCATCTTTGGTGGCTTGACGCTGTGCATCATCAAAATAAGCGGGCACTGTAATCACAGCCCCTGTAATTTCTCCACACAAAGAAACTTCAGCAATATTTTTTAATTTTTTTAAGATGTCTGATGAGATTTCAATGGGGTGCTTTAAACCCTGGCTAGTTTTAATTTGTATGTCCTGGCTAGCATCATCAAAGGTATAGGGAAAGGATTCTGGATTTTGAATATCAGATCGGGTGTGACCCATAAAGCGCTTCACCGAAACAATGGTGTTCATAGCATCTTTAGATAAATAAGGTAATGCCTCATGACCCACTTTAGTTTCATTTTTACCGTAATAAACGATAGATGGTATGAGGGAATTTTCATCCATATCTTTTAATATGACAGGTAAAGCACTTTGAACAGTGGCTACAAGAGAATTTGTTGTACCTAAATCAATACCTACCGCAAGCTTGTGTTGATGAGGAAGGGTGCTTTGACCAGGCTCTGCGATTTGAAGAAGGGCCATGGTTTAAACTATCTCAATTAAAGCGTCATTGATATGCTGTTCAATTTTTTCAATAAAATTAAGTTCACGCGTGACTTTAATGGCATCGTTAAGATTATTTTTATTGTCAAAGAATGTTGGCAGCTGACTCATCATTTCATTTTTATTTTTTTGAATATCATGTGCTAATTTTTCGAGGGCTACTTTGTTTTGTTTTTCTGCCTCAAGCTCCTCGCGCCATTCCATTTGCTGCATTAAGAAATCTTGCGGCACAGCCGTATATTTTTCATCATGGATATCGATGCCATTTAATTGAAGTAAATATTCTGCGCGTCGAATGGGGGACTTTAAGGTTTGATAAGCATCATTGACTTGCGCGGTTTTTTTGATGGATTCTAATTTGGCCTCATCATCAAAAGAAGCGAAGCGATCAGGATGAATTTCTTTTTGAATACTTTGGTAATTCTGATCAAGCTTTTCTAAATCAATAACGAATGCTTCTGGAAGTTGGAGTAGGATAAAAAAATTTAAGCTCACACTGTAAAGCTTTCACCGCAGCCACATTCTGCCTTGACGTTAGGGTTATTAAATTTAAAGCCTTCGTTTAAACCCTCTTTTTCAAAATCGAGTTCGGTACCATCAATATAGACAAGACTTTTTGGATCTACCATGATCTTAATGCCATGACTTTCAAATATTTGATCTTCAGGCAAAGTATCGTCAACAAATTCTAATGTGTAAGCCATACCTGAGCAGCCAGTTGTTTTAACGCCCAGACGAAGACCCACGCCTTTACCTCGATTCTTAAGGTATTTCTCGAGGCGTTCTGCCGCTTTAGGTGTTAATGAAATAGCCATTTAAATTTATTTACCTTGTTTACTTTTTAAGTCAGCAATCGCAGATTTAATCGCATCTTCTGCGAGCACTGAGCAGTGTATTTTAACAGGAGGTAACGCCAACTCTTCTGCAATCGCTGAGTTTTTAATTTCAGATGCTTGGTCTAATGTTTTACCCTTAAGCCATTCGGTGACGAGCGAGCTTGAAGCGATCGCTGAGCCACAGCCGTATGTTTTAAACTTTGCGTCTTCAATCACACCATCGTCACTGACTTTGATTTGTAATTTCATGACGTCACCACATGCAGGCGCACCTACCATCCCGGTTCCGACGTGAGGATCATTCTTATCGAGTGAGCCCACATTTCTTGGGTTTTCGTAGTGATCTAAAACTTTATCGCTGTATGCCATATATGTCCTTTAAATAACCTAGTGGGCAGCCCACTCAACTTTACTAATATCAATACCGTCTTTAAACATTTCCCACAAAGGTGAGAGCTCTCTTAACTTTTGAATCTTGTCTTTTAATAACTGAATCGTAAAATCCACATCAGCTTCCGTCGTAAAGCGACCAATCGAAAAACGAATCGAGCTATGGGCTAACTCATCTGAGCGACCTAATGCACGTAACACGTAACTTGGCTCTAAGCTTGCTGACGTACATGCAGAACCACTTGAGACAGCAATATCTTTCACTGCCATGATGAGTGACTCACCTTCGACATAGTTAAAGCTGATATTAAGATTATGTGGAATACGATGTGTTAAGTCGCCATTCACATAAACCTCTTCAATGCTTTGTAAGCCTTGAAGTAATTTGTCGCGTAATTTTCTGATGCGTTCATTCTCTAATTTCATTTCTAAGCGAGCGATTCTAAATGCTTCACCCATACCTACAATTTGGTGGGTGGCTAATGTGCCTGAACGCATGCCGCGCTCATGGCCACCACCGTGCATTTGTGCTTCAATACGAATGCGTGGTTTACGTCTCACGTAAAGTGCACCAATACCTTTAGGGCCATATGTTTTGTGGGCCGAAAAACTCATTAAATCGACAGGGAGCTTTTCTAAGTCAATATCAACTTTGCCTGTCGCTTGTGCGGCATCCACATGAAAGATGACTTTTTCTTCGCGGCAAATATTACCTAAAGCTTCAATGTCTTGAATGACACCAATTTCATTATTGACGAGCATGACAGAGGCCAATACTGTGTCAGGACGAATTGCTTTTTTAAATTTTTCTAAATCAACCAAGCCGTTAGGTTCAGGTTCTAAATAAGTTGCCGTAAAACCTTCACGTTCTAGTTCGCGCACTGCATCAATCACTGCTTTATGTTCTGTTGCAATGGTTAAGACATGTTTACCTTTGGTGCTATAAAAATGACTTGCACCTTTGATCGCCAAGTTATTAGATTCAGTGGCACCCGATGTCCACACAATTTCTCTAGGGTCAGCGTTGACGAGTTTAGCGACTTCTTCGCGAGCCTCTTCCACCGCTTTTTCTGCAGTCCAACCAAAGCTATGGCTTCGTGATGCAGGATTACCAAAATGTTCTGTGATATACGGAATCATTTTTTCAGCGACACGTGGATCAATGGGTGTCGTTGCTGAGTAATCTAAATAAATCGGTTTACGTTCCATAGGTTCTCTTTTATGCTGCAATCGCAGTGAGTTGTTTTAATGTTTGTAATTCTTTTTTTAATGTTTCAATAAATGTTTTGACATCATTTAATGTATTTTGGTTTCCAAAACTAATACGTAACGCACCACGCGCTAAATCTTCATCGATACCCATCGCAAGCAATACATGGCTTGGTTCTTTATTCACGCTTGAGCATGCAGAGCCACTCGCAATCGCAAATCCTTTTTTATCTAACGCCGTGAGAAGGGTAGAACCTTCAATATCTTTAAATGCAAAGAAAGTCGTATTGCTTAATCGTTTTACTTTTTCAGAAAAAATCACAGCACCCAATTCTTTCAAATGAAGCTCTAGTGTTGTTTGAAGTTCACCTGTAAGTACTGATGTTTCTTTAAATGATTCTGAAATCAATTCACATGCTTTACCAAAACCCACGATCGCTGCAATATTTTCAGTGCCACTTCTTAAATTCTTTTCTTGTCCGCCACCATAAATAAGAGGCTCAATATCGGAACGCTTATTTAAAATTAAAGCGCCCACACCTTGAGGCCCATAAATTTTATGACTCGAAAGTGTCATAGCATCAATCCCAAGTTCATCAAATCGCACATCCATTTTTCCGAAAGCTTGAACCGCATCTGTATGTGAGAGCGCTTTTTTTTCTTTCGCAAAATGAGATAGTGTCGACATCTTTTGAATGGCACCGGTTTCGTTATTAGCTAGCATCACAGATATAAGACTTACATTATTTGCGTTAATATTTTTATAAGCCTCATCAGTTATCACGCCATCATGATTTACTTTGAGTAAATTTTGTTGCCACCCTTGATGGGTAAGTGCCTCCATAGGGCGAGCAACACAAGGATGTTCAATATTGCTTCGCACCAATGTGCTTTGAGGATTTTTAATCGCAGCGCCATGCACGATCATGTTATTCGCTTCAGTGCCACCTGATGTAAAAATGACTTCAGTGGGATGTGCATGAATCGCGAGCGCCACTTGTTCGCGTGCTTCTTCAATGGCTGTTCTCGCGTATCTCCCAAAACTATGTTGGCTGGTAGGATTACCTTGTTGCATTTCAAGATAAGGCATCATGACGCCTAAGACTTTTTTGTCTATCGCTGTTGTCGCGTTATGATCAAAATAAACTTTTTGCATGATTTGATTAAACGGCTTTAGCTAAATTGCCTTGGCTGAGTTTGTCGTTCAAGAAGAAAATTGCACTCTCGCGACTTTTTCCTTCTTTGGATTGTGCTTCAACGAGGTGAGCTAAAGTTAAGCTTTCAAGATAATCTAAAATTTTAGTATTGATAGACGCCCAAAGATCATGGGTAATACAACGTCCACCTTCATGGCAATTTTCTTTGCCAGAGCATTGGGTCGCATCAATCTCTTCATCGACAGCTGTGATAATTGATTTCACTGTAATCTCTTGGTGTTTTTTAGCTAGGTGATAGCCACCACCAGGACCGCGAATACTTTTCACAATGCCTTCGCGACGCATGCGACTAAAAAGTTGTTCAAGATAAGATAAAGAAATCGATTGTCGTTCGCTGATGTCAGCTAAAGTGACGGGCTTTTCTGTCTCGTTTAGCGCGAGATCAAGAATGGCAGTGACTGCAAAACGACCCTTGGTAGTAAGACGCATAATGAGATCCTTTATCTTTAAACTGATAAGAAACTTATTTTAGTTTCTGAAGCTTAAAGTATAGAATAACCCATCATTTTAATCAAGTATTATTTAGACGCCTTTTTCTTGTGCGAGAAGGCTTTGGCGAGCTTAAGATCCTCAGTAGCACGAGGTTTTAAGGATTTAATTTGAGCTTCTAAACGCTCAATCGTTTGGTTTTGTTTTCTAATAGCTGACATTAAATGATCGATATTTTTATGCATAGGATCAGGCTCATCTTTACCTACCGCATAGGCGTTAAAGGTCGGAAGTTGAACGGTACTTGTTTGTTTTGTTTTACCTTCTTCCTCCACAATACGCGCAGGAATACCGACAGCTGTTGCTTTGGCCGGTACGTCTTTCACAACCACTGCATTGGATCCAATTTTAGCACCTCGTCCAATGGTAATAGGCCCTAAGATTTTTGCCCCCGCACCAATGACGACACCTTGTTTTAAAGTAGGATGACGCTTTCCTTTATTCCAAGAAGTGCCACCTAACGTCACACCATGGTAGAGCGTGCAATCATCTTCGATGATCGCGGTTTCACCAATCACAACACCCATGCCGTGATCAATAAAGACACGACGACCAATCGTTGCTCCCGGATGAATTTCAATGCCTGTGAACCAACGACCGATATGAGAAATCATGCGGCCTAACCAATAAAGTTTAATCTGCCAAAAAGCATGAGCTAAGCGATGAATGAGTAGTGCATGCACACCAGGATAGGTCGTTAAGACCTCGAGTGTCGACCTCGCGGCTGGGTCGCGCTCAAATACAATCGCAATATCTTCTCTAATTTTTTTAAACATAAGCGTAATTATCGCATGAAATGATTAACCCGACTAAATTGCTGGGTTAATAGAAAAGTACATTAACCTTTCAATTTTTTTTGTACTTGCGTTAAGATGCCGCGCAAAATATTGACTTCATCAATTTCAAGTTGTGATCTTGCAAATAAAATATGAAGCCGCTGCATCAGGCGTTCGCCTTGGACTTTATCTAAGAATTCTATTTCATCTAACACGATTTCTAAATGCGATAAGAATCCCATGAGGCTATCGTGATCCGCTAAAAGATTTAAATCTTTTATGTAAAGTTTAGGTGGGTTTTTTGAAATGCTAGCTTGCCTTAATTCATGACATACCACTTGAACAGCTTGTGCCAAATTTAAGGATGAGTAATCGGGATTCGCATCTATAAAACTTAAGACTTGGCATTGATGTGTCTCAAGATTAGAGAGCCCACTCATTTCGGTACCAAATACAAAAGCGACGTCTGAAGTTTCCGCCACATGAATCATTTCATGCGCAACTTCACGTACATCCAAATAAGGTTGCGTTAATTCACGTCGTCTCGCAGATAAGCCGACTGCAAGTTTGACGCCCTTGAGTGCTTCCTCTAAGTTGCTCACTACGTGCGCATTTTTTAAAACATCATCAGCACCTGAGGACATGGCAGTAGCTTCAGGGTGTGGAAATTTTTTAGGGGAGACGAGATAGAGTGAGTGAATGCCCATGGTCTTCATCGCACGCGCAGTCGCCCCAATATTTCCGGGGTGACTTGTTTGGCAGAGGATGATGCGAATACGATTCAGTGCTTCCGAAGTAGCGACCATGGAGTTCCTTCATGTAAAATAGCATTTTATCAAGTCTATAAAAAAACAAAGCTTTAAATAGACACGTTCTTATAAAAAGAAAGAAATCCATTTATGCATCCGATGTTAAACATTGCAGTGAAGGCAGCTAGACGTGCAGGCGCCATTATTAACCGAGCATCGCAAGATATTGGAACGCTGACTGTTAAAAGTAAAAACTTTAACGACTTTGTAAGTGAAGTCGATATCGCATCTGAACGCGCGATTATTGATACCTTAAAAGATGCATATCCGACACATGGTTTCTTAGGCGAAGAGTCAGGCTCAACATCCAATGAAAGTGATTTCATTTGGATCATTGATCCTTTAGATGGCACCACAAATTTCTTACATGGCTTTCCGCAATATTGTGTATCCATCGCACTTCAGCATAAAGGAGAAATCACACAGGCAGTCATTTATGAACCTAATCGTAATGATTTATATACAGCGACTAAAGGTCGTGGTGCGTTCTTAAATGACAAACGTATTCGCGTTTCGAAATGTGACAAACTTCAAGAGTCTCTCATTGGCACAGGTTTTCCGTTTCGCGATTTCAAGCATCTCGATACATACTTAGGCATGTTTAAATCCATGCTACAAAAAACGACCGGCATTAGACGTCCAGGTTCAGCAGCATTAGATTTGGCTTATGTGGCCAATGGATCACTCGATGGTTTTTGGGAAATTGGTTTATCACCTTGGGATATTGCAGCGGGTGGACTTTTAGTTCGAGAAGCAGGCGGGATTATTTCAAACTTAAATGGTAAAGACGGCTGGCTTCAGTCAGGCAATGTCTTGGCTGCCTCACCTAAAATTTACGATGCCATGGTAGAAACCTTGGCACCGCATTTAACAGACGATATTAAAGTTTAGTGGTGATGACCACCGGCACCGTGCACGTGCTGGTGTGAAACTTCTTCTTGATTCGCAGAGCGCACGTCTTTAATCGTCGCTTTAAAAATAATACGTTGACCGGCCCATGGATGATTGCCATCCACCACCACTTTGCCATCAGCAATATTTGTCACCGTATATAAAATCACTTCACCGGTTTCATCTTCACCTTCGAATTGCGCACCTTCTTTTAAATTTTCTTGAGGGAATGCTGAAGCGGGTTCAATTTGAACAAGCTCTGCATCGTATTCACCAAAAGCGTCCACGGGTTCTAGCGCCAATTCAATCGTGTCGCCAATATTTTTTCCGTGCATTGCTTCTTCCACTTTCGGAAAAATATTGTCGTAGCCACCATGAAGATAAGCCACTGGCTGATCACTTGATTCTAAAACAACACCATCGGCATCTTTAAGTTCGTAGGTCATCGTGACCACTGTGTTCATGGAGACTTGCATAAAAATTTCCTTCAAATGTTTTTTTAATATTTTATAGGGGATGAAAGGGCTAGGGTGTGACTTTTTAAAATTATTTTAATGACCGTGATCGTGATCAAGGAGCGTATAAAAATTAGAAGGCTTAAGAATAGTTGGTTTTGCAATCTTCAATTGTTTCGGATAATCTCGACTAAAATGAAGTCCGCGACTTTCATGCCGGGCAATAGCTGATTCCACAATAAGTTCTGCGACTTGTAATAAATTTCTTAATTCAATGAGGTTGTGGCTTACTTTAAAGTTGGTATAAAACTCATGCACCTCATCACGTAACATGTGAATACGATGCAGTGCCCGTGATAAACGTTTATTGGTTCTCACAATGCCGACGTAATTCCACATGAAGCGGCGTAATTCATTCCAGGTATGTGTGATCAGAATTTCTTCATCCGCATCGGTGACACGACTTTCATCCCAATGAGGTAAATCAAAACTTGATGATGCTATTTTTGAATGAAGAATATGTTTTGCGACTGCGTCACCAAACACTAAACATTCAAGAAGCGAATTACTTGCTAAACGATTCGCACCATGAAGTCCTGTATACGCCGTTTCACCAATCGCATAAAGATGCGCTAAATCAGTTTGTCCCGATAAATTAGTCATGACCCCACCGCAACTATAGTGCGCAGCAGGCACAACTGGAATCCATTCTTTGGTGATATCGATACCTAATTCTAAACAGCGTGCATAGATTGTCGGAAATTGTGACTTAATAAAGTCAGGTGACTTATGTGAGATATCTAAATAGACACAATCGATACCGCGCTTTTTCATTTCAAAGTCAATTGCACGGGCAACAATATCGCGAGATGCTAATTCACCTCTTTCGTCATACTCATCCATGAAGCGTGATCCGTCAGGAAGTTTTAAAAGACCACCTTCGCCTCTCACGATTTCAGAGATTAAAAAAGATTTGGCTTTAGGGTGATAAAGACAAGTCGGATGAAATTGAATGAATTCCATATTGGCTACCCTACATCCCGCACGCCATGCCATTGCCACACCATCGCCTGTACTTACATCAGGATTCGTTGTGTAAAGATAAACTTTGCTGACTCCTCCTGCTGCAAGAATGGTTTCTTGTGACGCAACTGTCATCACTTTGCCAGTTTTATTATTTAAGACATAAGCACCTAGGCACCGATTAGATTTAATCTTTTCAACTTTTAAAGATTTTTTTTCTGTGATGAGATCGACCGCAATATGGTTTTCTAGAATCGTAATATTAGGATGCGCTTTGACTTTTTCACTTAAGGTTTTTTGTATCGCTTTACCCGTAGCGTCTTTTGCATGCACTACACGCCTATGACTATGCCCACCTTCTTTGGTTAAATGAAATTGGTGTGTGTCTTCATCACGGCTAAAGGGCACATTTAAATCGGTAAGCCATTGAATGGCTTCTTTACCGTGCGATGCAACAAAGCTAGCGACCTTGGGATCCGTTAAGCCACCCCCTACAAATTCGGTATCTTTGACATGGCTTTCAATGGAGTCATCAACTGACATGACAGCGGCGACTCCTCCTTGTGCCCACTGGCTTGAGCTATCTAGAATCTCACGTTTACTCACAATGAGTACTTTTTTATGGTCAGCTAGTTTAAGCGCTGCGGTGAGGCCGGCTAAACCGCTACCTATAATAAGCACATCACAACGTAACATTTTGTGTATTTTTCATGAACTAATTAAAAGAGAGGGCGTCAATCAACATATATATAGTATGTTTTAGGTTTTTTTGATTTTTTAGATTCATTCAGGGGTTTATTAAAAAACGATGCCAAGACTTAACAATAACATAGAACAAACTAAATTATCACTCGTTCAAGATAGGCCCGCCGTGTATACTTCAGAGCATGTTGAATCAACGCCAGCCCATCCTGTGAGTGAAAAAATAGAAAATCCGAATTGTGCGCTTGATCAAGTTTTGGTCGAAAGTGCGCAAAAAGGGGATAAAAAAGCCTTTGGACTTTTGGTTGAAAAATACCATAGAAAATTAGGCCGTATTCTCACACGCATGGTGCGCGATCAAACTGAAATCGAAGATATTGTGCAAGAGACTTTTATCAAAGCTTACCGCGCTTTGCCTAACTTTAGAGGCGATAGTGCTTTTTATACTTGGCTTTATCGTATTGGCATTAATACCGCAAAGAATCATTTAGTGGCGATGGGTAAGCGTCCGCGCAATATGACTGAATTTGAAAATGAAGATGGCGAGTTTGAAGAAACCCATCAAGTTGCAGAAGCTGATAATCCTGAGACGACACTCCTCACTAAAGAGATTGGTATTACAGTGAATACGGCGATTGAATCTTTGCCAGAAGAATTAAAAGTCGCGATTACGTTGCGTGAAATTGAAGGTTTAAGTTATGAAGAAATTGCGGAGCTCATGGATTGTCCGATTGGCACAGTCCGCTCACGTATTTTTAGAGCACGTGAAACGATCGCAGAGAAATTAAAACCATTATTGTCACAACACAATAATAAACGTTGGTAGATTTATTTTTAAGGAAAAGTCACATGAAAGAAAAAATTTCAACACTCCTCGATGACGAACTCGATATTAAAAGCTCGAGTCAAGCCGTGTCAGAGATTATTAAAGACAAGCGTTTACGTGAGCGTTTTGAAACTTATCAACTGATTCGTGATTCCATGAAAAATGAATTAAGCGACGCGACATTCTCATCTAAATCTATTTTAGATGCGATTGATAAAGAGCCTATTC
>CAINIH010000101.1 GCA_903849185.1 uncultured Methylophilaceae bacterium | reverse complement strand
TACCAATCACCAAGAACTATACGTTGCATTTGATGGCCATCAAGTGTAATTGAATGACAGTTTGGTCTATGCGTATGTCCGTGAATAAAAAAATCTGGATAATTAAATTGAATGAGGGTTCGATTTACTTCGTCGTTATTCACATCCATGATTTCCATGGATTTATTTTTTTTATTTAATTCACTTTCTTTTCTAAATTCATTAGCAATTGCAACTCGTTCAGAAAGAGATTTTTTTAGAAATTCATTTTTCCATGATTCACTTCTAATTTTATCCCTGAAAGATTGATATTCGATATCATCAGTACAGAGGATATCTCCATGACCTAACAGCACTTTCTTTCCGTAAATTCCGATGAGCGTCGGATCATTCAATAAAACAGCACCCGTTTTTTTTTCAAAGCCTGATCCCATGAGAAAGTCTCTGTTACCATGCATTAAAAAAACTTGAATATGTCGATCCGTTAATTCTTTCAGGGCTTCAATTACATTTTCGTGTTGCTTTGAATCGTCACCTATCCAATACTCAAAAAGATCCCCAAGTATATAAAGCGCATCGACCCGATTATTTATTTTATTTAAAAAATTTATAAAAGCATCAGTAATACTTGGACGACTTTCGCACAAGTGAATGTCTGATACAAATATAGTTTGATTAGACAATATTACTCAATAGTTACATTAAGAATCGTCACAGCCTCACGAGGAACATCTTGATGGCCGCCTGAGTTGCCTGTTGCAACTTTTTGAATTTTATCCACTACATCAGTCCCTTCAGTAACTTTTCCAAAAACACAATAGCCCCAACCATCTTGACCTGGATAATTTAAAAAATCATTATTATTTACATTGATGAAGAATTGGCTTGTGGCCGAGTCAGGGATAGAAGTTCTTGCCATCGCAATAGTGTATTTATTATTTTTAAGACCATTATTGGCTTCATTTTTAATAGGCTTTTCAGTGGACTTTTGTTTCATTGAAGAATCAAATCCGCCACCTTGAATCATAAATCCATCAATGACTCTATGGAAAATTGTGCCATTGTAATAACCACTTTTTGCATAACTTAAGAAGTTTTCGACCGTAACAGGAGCTTTCTCAGCGTCAAGTTCTAAAACAATATTGCCTAAATTAGTTGAGAGTGTAATCACTTAGATTCCTTTATTAAAATATTAATTGATATGTTTTGCATTAATTATTATGACAGGCCTAATAGGCACATCCGAAAAGCCTCTCGAGTTGCCTGTAGGTAATTGACCAATTTTATGAACTACATTCATACCTTCAATGATTTTGCCAAAAACACAATAACCAACGGAGCTTGGCTCAGGGCTTGTATAGTTTAAAAAATTATTGTCGATAAGATTAATAAAAAATTGAGCTGTTGCAGAGTTGGGGTCATTTGTTCTAGCCATTGCAACCGCCCCTGCGCTATTTAAGAGCCCATTATTTGATTCATTAGCAATTGGAGGCTGAGTCTTCTTTTCTGACATCTCTCTGGTGAATCCACCGCCTTGAATCATAAAGTTACTAATGACTCTATGAAAAATAGTTTCTTTATAAAAACCGTTATCGACATAATATAAAAAATTGCTGACAGTTTTTGGTGCCTTGTCAGGATAAAGTTCAATTTTAAAATTGCCTTGATTGGTTTCAAATTCAACAATTGGATTAGCTGCATGTGCTAATGGCGAAAACAATAAAAAAACAAAAAGTAATTTGATTAAATTAAGCGCCGCCTTCATACATAATTCTCCATTCGTTATTTTCATTAATCCAATACTGTCTCTTATTCATTTTATTGTTAATTGTAGGACTTTTATAATCCTGCATAAAATCTACTAAAACTATTAGATCGGAGAGCACACGTCTGAACTCCAGTCACATTACTCGATCTCGTATGCCG
>CAINIH010000100.1 GCA_903849185.1 uncultured Methylophilaceae bacterium | reverse complement strand
GATTTAAATCGTCTTAACGGGTGATCATTTGAATTCTATCTATTCATATCTCGCAGTTCCATTATTACCTCTCATTGCATCTTTCTGTGTCGGTATCTTAGGCCGTAAATTGCCAGAGTTTTTTGCATCAAGCATGACTATTTTGTCTGTGTTTATTGCATTTGTACTTTCATGCATGACGCTTAATGAGACATTGAACGGTTTAGTTTTAAATCAGACAATCTATAAATGGCTTCTTTCTGGCCACTATCAATTTGAAGTTGGATTTTTAATTGATAATTTAACGGCCATGATGATGGTAGTTGTAACTTTTGTATCGCTGATGGTTCATATTTACACAATGGGTTACATGAAAGGAGATCCAGGCTATCGAAGATTCTTTAGTTATATCTCCTTATTTACCTTTTCGATGCTGATGTTGGTTATGAGCAATAATTTCATGCAGCTCTTTTTTGGTTGGGAAGCGGTAGGCCTTGTGTCCTATCTTCTTATCGGATTCTGGTTTGAAAGACCCACAGCAATTTATGCAAATCTCAAAGCTTTTCTGGTTAATCGTGTCGGAGACTTTGGTTTTATTTTAGGAATTGCTTTAATTCTTTATTGGACAGGCTCTCTTGATTACGCAACGGTATTTAAAAGCACAGGCATTATAGCGGCTCATACAATGCAGTTATTTGGCCAGCCTGTTGCTGTCGTAACTGTTATTTGTATTTTGTTATTTATTGGAGCTATGGGTAAATCAGCACAAGTGCCCTTGCATGTATGGCTTCCAGATTCAATGGAAGGTCCAACACCTATATCCGCACTGATTCATGCTGCAACGATGGTGACCGCAGGTATTTTTATGGTATCACGCACGTCACCTTTATTTGAGTTGTCTGATACAGCGCTTTCTTTTGTCATGATCATTGGCGCTATCACAGCATTATTTATGGGTTTATTAGGCATTATTCAAAATGACATTAAGCGTGTAATTGCTTATTCAACACTTTCACAATTAGGTTATATGACAGTAGCATTAGGTGCCTCAGCTTATTCGGTTGCTATGTTTCATTTGATGACACATGCATTCTTTAAAGCTTTACTTTTCTTAGGCGCTGGTTCAGTCATTATAGGTATGCATCACGATCAAGATATTCAACACATGGGCAATTTAAAAAAATATATGCCTATTACTTGGATTACTTTTTTAATTGGCTCTTTAGCATTAATAGGTACGCCATTATTTTCAGGATTCTATTCAAAAGATAGTTTGATTGAAGCTGTGAAGTTATCTCACATCTCAGGAAGTCACTTTGCTTATTTTTCTGTATTGGTAGGCGTGTTTGTAACAGCATTTTATTCATTTAGACTTTATTTCCTTGTTTTTCACGGTAAAGAGAAATGGCGTCTACAGAAATTAGCACATCATGATGATCACCATCATGGCTTGAGCCCAAAAGATAATCCACATGAAAGTCCCTTAAGCGTCACTTTGCCTTTGGCGCTGCTTGCTATCCCGTCCTTAATAATTGGTTATATAACAATTGAGCCAATATTGTTTGGTAGCTTTTTTGCAAAAAGCATTTTCTTAGATATTGAAGCGCATCCCACAATGGAACATTTAAGCCATCATTTCCATGAAATTTATCACGGACCTTTTGGCATGGCATTACATAGTATCGTGAGCTTGCCTTTCTTATTTGCATCAAGTGGTGTTGCCTTGGCTTATTACTGTTACCAAGTGAATTTAAATTTACCCAAGGCTGTTTTTAATCGAACACAAATGATTTACCGCGTATTAGAAAATAAATATGGATTTGATACATTTAATGAAAAGTTTTTTGCTTTTGGTAGTCGTTTTTTAGGTGAAAGATTCTGGCAAATTGGTGATGTCAAAATTATTGATGGATGGCTTGTCAATGGAACAGCAAAATCTATAGGTAAGCTTGCAGAAAAAATACGCGTGATTCAATCGGGCTATATTTATCACTATGCTTTCGCGATGGTGATAGGCGTATTTTTATTCTTAACTTTCTTTATAAAAATATAAGATGAATTTAACTCATATATTAAGTTATTCAATTTGGACACCTATCTTTTTAGGCGGACTTATACTTTTATTAAGTGGGAAAGTAAGTGATACTCAAGCTAAATGGTTTTCACTTATTAGTAGTGTAGTTTCATTTTTAATCACGATCCCGCTTTACACAGCATTCGATTTTTCTTTTGGGCAATTTCAGTTTCAAGAATTTTTTCATTGGATTCCTGCCTTTCACATTAACTATCATTTAGGTGTCGATGGGTTTGCCGTACCTTTAATTCTTTTGACGAGCTTCACTACAGTTATTGTAGTCCTCGCTTCATGGCGATCTATAGAAGACCGTGTTGCACAATACATGGCAGCTTTTTTGATCATGTCAGGCCTTATGATCGGTGTGTTTAGTGCGCTTGATGCCATGCTTTATTATATTTTTTGGGAAGCTATGCTTATTCCCATGTTCTTAGTAATTGGTATTTGGGGTGGACCTAATCGCATTTATGCCACGATCAAATTCTTTTTATATACTGTTTTAGGTTCTTTATTAATGTTGGTAGCGTTCATTTATCTCTACTTACATACTCATTCATTTGAAGTGGTAAATTTTTATAATGCCGGTCTCGGTCTTTATCCTCAAATTTTTATCTTCTTAGCTTTATTCATGGCATTTGCAGTCAAAATTCCAATGTGGCCTTTACATACTTGGTTGCCCGATGCGCATGTGGAAGCGCCGACAGGGGGCTCAGTTGTCCTAGCAGCAGTGATGCTGAAATTAGGTGCGTATAGCTTTATGCGCTTTGCGATGCCAATCGCACCTGAGGCTGCGATTTACTTAAAAGGGTTTATGGTGACGCTGTCACTTATTGCAATTTTATATATTGCACTCATTGCAATCGTTCAAAAAGATATGAAAAAATTAATTGCCTATTCATCGATATCTCATATGGGTTTTGTTACTTTAGGTTTATTTATGTTTAATTCAATAGGTATTGAAGGTGCATATGTTCAAATGATTTCTCATGGTTTTATTTCAGCTGCGATGTTTTTATCTGTAGGCGTTCTATACGATAGATTACATACAAGACAAATTGCAGATTACGGTGGTGTTATTCACGCAATGCCAACTTTCGCAGCCTTTGCAGTATTTTTTGCTATGGCTAATTGTGGTCTTCCTGGCACTTCAGGATTTGTAGGTGAATTTATGGTCATCATGAGTGCTATGCAAAATAATTTCTGGATTGCAGTGATTGCAGCAAGTTCTCTTATTTTTGGCGCGGCCTATTCATTATGGATGGTGAAGCGAGTATTTTATGGTGAAGCACGCAACCAAAAAATTAGAGCACTAAAAGATATCTCTTGGCGTGAATTTTTTATTCTTTCTATCTTGGCGCTTCTTATTATTTTAGTGGGCGTTTACCCAAAAATTATTACAGATATGACAAATGCTTCGACAGTTCAATTTCTAGAGCATATGCATTTGATAAAACCTGTCACATCATTACCACTGGATGTATAAATGAATCAACTTATTCAATCTGATCTTTCTTTGATTTTGCCAGAAATTTTCGTGCTTTCAATGGCAATGGTTGTGCTTATGACAGATCTATTTATTAAACCTTCAATGCGTTGGATTATTTTTACTCTATCTCAATTTACTTTATTGGGCGGCGCTTATTTAACCGGCCAGCATTTTAATCATCAAACTGAATTTGCTTTTTCTAATATGTTTGTTCGTGATGGTTTGGCAGATCTTCTAAAAATGATGAGTTATGCAGGGACATCATTGATTTTTTTCTATAGCCGTTCTTACATGAAAGATCGTAATTTATATCGCGGTGAATATTTTTCACTAGTCTTATTTGCATTGCTTGGCATGATGATTATGATTTCAAGTCACAATATGCTTCTTGTTTATATGGGACTTGAACTTCTTTCCTTGTGTTTATATTCCCTGACAGCACTTGATCGAGACAATCAAAAAGCAACTGAGTCCGCAATTAAATATTTTGTATTAGGCGCACTCGCATCAGGACTTCTTCTTTACGGCATGTCGATGATTTATGGCGCGACATCAAGTTTAGATTTGACAGTGATTTCAACAGCATTATTGAACAACCCTACAGATCATGCCATTCTTATACTAGGCCTTGTCTTTGTTGTGGCTGGCCTTGCCTTTAAATTGGGAGCAGTGCCATTTCAAATGTGGGTGCCTGATGTTTACGAAGGTTCGCCTTCATCAATTGCTATGCTCATTAGTTCAGTTCCAAAATTAGCGGCTTTTGCCATCACGGTTCGTATCCTAGGTGACGGTCTGCAATCCATGATGGTCGATTGGAAACAAATGATGCTTATTATGGCTGTTCTTTCTATCGGTATTGGAAATGTCACAGCAGTTGCACAAACGAATATTAAACGTATGTATGCTTATTCGACGATTTCTCATATTGGCTTTATTCTTTTTGGCTTGATGAGTGGAACGCTTAATGGTTATGCATCAAGTTTGTTTTATGTTGTGAGCTATATGTTTATGACTCTAGTTTCTTTTGCAGTACTAATGATGATGTCTCGCAAAAATTTTGAATGTGAAACACTTGAAGATTTTAAAGGATTAAATAAGAGAAATCCTTGGTATGCATTTCTTATGTTAATTACGATGTTAAGCATGGCAGGTATACCTCCTACCATAGGCTTTTATGCAAAGTTTATGGTGCTTCAAGCAGCATTCGATGCAGGATTTGCAAGTTTTGTAGTCTACGCAGTGATGATGGCTTTAGTCGGTATGTTCTATTACATGAGAATTGTAAAGCTTATGTATTTTGATGAGCCAAAATTAAAAAATAAATTGGATGTGTCGATGGATATGCAATGGATATTATCAGCCAATGCACTAGCACTTCTGATTATCGGTTTAATTCCTCATACATTTATGGAAGCTACAACGCAAGCGGTAGCTTTAAGTCTTCATTAAATGACTCAGTGGATACTTATTTTAATCACGATCATCATGGCTAATGTGCCTTGGATCTTTAATGATTTTCTTTTTATTAAAAAATT
>CAINIH010000099.1 GCA_903849185.1 uncultured Methylophilaceae bacterium | reverse complement strand
CTTCAACTGATCAGGTCTGAGTCTTTGAAATGGCAGCATGTCATTGAGCATTCTGGCGCAAAGGCTGAATAAGCGGCTTGTTTTATCGTCTGGTTTTATTTCACCCATTTCAGCATCAATAACTTCAAATGATGTATCAACAGCTAAGTTAGTGCCTAGTATTTTAAATAGTTTACTTCTGATTTGATCTTCTAGATTGTCGATAGAACCTGATTTAATAGTAATTTCAGTTTTATCTGTGAATAGCCCAACATCTGATATCTTGCCTAATAACTCTAAGGCTTTTAAGCGATGTCTAGCATCTGTATGTCCTGAATCTTCTATAAGTTTGTTGGTAACAAAGCGTCTTAATTGCACGGCTTCATCTATAACCTGATGGTCATAATCTTGAAGCATAGCATAGAGATGTTGAACGGTAGAGGGGACACTAAGCGCTTTATTAATAGCGGAAGTGGCAGCTTGAGTGGAATTGGGGTCTGTAAAAGCTTTGAATACATCTTCAGCTTCTTTTTTATCTTCGGGTGTTGATGGTATTTCTGCACCAGCTTCTAATAGTATTTTAGCAGTGGCCGCAGCAATTTTGACTCTTTTTTCAAATGAAGTAGGTTCTTCAGAATCAAAGTCGTCAGGTAATGGTTTGTTCGCTTCTGGTATAATTTTAAGGGGCATTTAAGCTCCATTTATATGCGGTTTCCTCGCGATGGGTGCATTATAACACAACTTTATAATAATCAAAGACTTAAAATAAATATATTTTTGTCATATAGCTTTGGTAGAATAGCCTAATGAAGACCACTCTTACACCTAAAAACCTAGCTATTTTATACGAAATGGCGTGTAAATTGCCCCCTTTTAACACCCTTCCTATGCCTAAAGCATCTAAAGTTGGGTTTAAAGTCATTAAAAACCCAGGTATTTATGGTTGTTTTGATGAATTTGAGATGGAAATACACATTAGTAGGAATGCATGTGGGCATTTTACAACTATTTTTCAAACGCTCCTTCATGAAATGGTGCATTTGGCCCTTTATGTTAGGGGTGATGAAGATTTTCACGAGCATGGTACCAAATTCCTTCGCATCAAAGACGTCTACTCCGAGTTATACAACTTCGATCCCAAAGCAATCTAACTCGTTTTTTTAAATTTTTTATAATAATTTTCAGACTTTCACGTTTATTTAAGTGACGGGGGGTGTTTCTATATTGATTTTCTAAAATACCGTTACTATTTGTGTTCAACCCAGTGGATATAGAGTGGGAGAGGCTCATTAAAAAAACGGGGTGTGGGGGTGTCCGAGATACCTTGTCTTATTTCGTGGAATTTCGCACTATTTCGGGCTATTTTCTTGCTATTTATGTCATTATGTCGTATAATGATTGTATCAATTAAGCAATTCATTAGTTTAATTGATATTCTTAATAAACTTTAAAAAAGGATATATCATGAAACAATCTAAAAAAGTATCAGTAGCAAAGGCAGTTAAAGCAGTATATGTTTTGCCATTAGATGCACAGTCTTTTATTAACACTGAAATTATGCCTGAATTGCAAAGTTTAAATAATGCAGTTATTAAAAAAGACGAGTTTCTTTTATCAACGTCTGAATTAGTAGCAGAGTTATTTACAACGGCAAAACAGGAAAAGAATTTTAACGTGCAATTTTGGAATGGTTCTTTTGCTTTTATAGAAAGCCGAGCTATAACGCTTTATAAAATTGCAGATAGCACAGCAAAAAATTACAGTAAAGACATCGTGGCTTTCTTGAAAGTTAGAAACCCTGCAATATTGAAACCAGCGTCAGAAAATAAAGACGCTAAAAGAAAAGCAAACAAAAAAGCTATTGACGCTAAAATCGTTAAGAAATATTCAAAGGTGGCAATTGAAACTTTAGAAAATGACGCTAAAGAATTATTCTTAAAGAAAGATGAACCAAGCGTTAAAAAGTTTAAAGAGATAACGTCAGTGATTAAAACTAGAAACGATACATTATCACAAGAAAAGAAAGCACAAGAAAGCAAAGCACAAAAAGACTTTAAAGAAAAATACTTTAAAGACCTAAAAGACATTTTCAATAATGAATATGAATTAGCACAATTTATTCATGCTAACATTGAAAAATCAAGAAAAGACCTAGCAAGTAAAAAATAGGAATTTTGCACACAATCGTGCAACTTTCCACCTTAAAGCCCTTGTGATTAATTTCGCAAGGGCTTTTTTTTTGCTTAAAATTTTTACCCTGTAATCTACCTATACGAAGTGAACATAGTCAACTTTGTTAAAATTGTATGACGGAACGTCATACACGTATGACCGAGATAAGCGAGTAGCCGAGTTTGTTATTCCTTCACGAAGTTAACTTCGTAACACGTGGAAAGGTCTTTTGGTATGACCGAGATAGATGAGTAGCCGAGTTTTTGCATACGTCAATAAAGCGTAATTTTGTATATAAACAAGAATTTTCTTGTTTATTTGCTCGCATTTCTTGTTTATTTATCAAGGCATTGATTTATATAGATAATATAGTATATATAAACAAATAAACAAATAAACAACGTTTTTTAGGTCTCCAGCCGAAAATCAATTTTGCTTCGTGGACTTCGTGAACGTCAAACGGGTTTGCCCAGAGCGTGTTTATGCAAAAAGCTTGTTTATTTGTTTATTACTTATTATTCAATAACTTATAGCATATACATAATAAAACAAGAATCAAACCTGTTTATAAACTGTATAATCAATGACTTGCTACTTTTTAATCAATTCAGTCATAATGTCACAAAGTGAACGAAGTCAACGACTTACACCATTCTCATAATAAAACAAGAAATCCCAAAATAATCCCACAATATGAAAAGACGCTATTTTGTCTCAACACCACGTTAGGTCGACTCTACACCATGTCT
>CAINIH010000098.1 GCA_903849185.1 uncultured Methylophilaceae bacterium | reverse complement strand
GGTAAATAGATTATTTTTTCAGCAAAGTCATCAACATTATTCTTGTCTATTAGCTCCTTATCTACAACGATATAGTCGATGTAGTCCACGCCCATACTCGCTGGGTATCCTAGATAATTAATTTGTATGGGGGCCGCTCGATTTGCAAAGATACTGGTTCTGGCATCTTGCGTATGGCCTTTTAAATCTACCGCTATATCAATACCCATTTCTCTTGATAATTGCGCCACCTTTTGATCTGATAAATGTCGTATATCCATGAATTGATCAAATGCATTTTTTAATCTTGAGCGACTTTCATCATTGAAATCAGGCCCAAATGAAAAGGCAATAATCTCAAAATTATCCCTATTATGAAGTTCAAAGAGAAGTGCCATGAGATAACTAGTTGCATGATTATGAAAGTCCGCCGAATAATAACCAATCCGAATTTTTCCTAATTTTTTAGGTTCAAATGAAATATCATTTTTAATCAGCGGATGTCTTTCTTGACAGTATATTTTCCCGGCACTCGTTATGAGTTGTTCGTCATTGAAGATTGCGACTAGCGGGAATGGGAGGGTACATTTTTTACCCGCCCTTATTTTATGTGCCAACTGATTTTTGCGGTCCTCATAATGACTCCAATCACACATTTTAATTTTTACAAAAAATAATGTTCCGGCGAGATAGTCTAATTCAGGGTTTTGTTGTGATGCAAGCTCATAAACTTCTTTAGCTTCTAAGAATCGATTTAATTGAGAATAGGTATTACCAAGATTTAAAAGCACTTCTGAATAGTGACTATTGATTTCTAATGCATGCTGATAGTCGACTATCGCTTCTTCATACTTTCGCATATCATTGAATATAACTGCGCGCATGACAAAAGCGTCAACATAGTCAGACTTGATTGCAATCACTTGATTTAATGTTGCAATGGCTTCATCAAACGATTTCGTATGATGTAATAAATTACCTTTATTCAAATATGCTTCAAGGTAATCATCTTTTAATAAGATCGCACTGTTGAAATGCTTTAAGGCATCATCAAAGCTGCCTAATTGACGTAAGGTATTACCTTTGTTGTACCAATAACTCGGCTTCGTTTGATCTATTTGAATTGCCCTGTCATAGCACTGAAGCGCCTCTTCATGTCGATTTAATTGATGAAGTACTGTTCCTTTTAAATCCCATGCGCTAGAATTTCCATCAAAGAGTTTGAGTGATTGATCTACATAAGCTAAAGCCTGTGAATATTTTTTTACGGAAAGCGCTGAAAAACTACCTAAGGTTAATGCTTCATAGTTATTTGAATCTAATTGAAGGGCCTTTGTAAAATTAAGTAAAGCTTGCTCGTGTTTTAGCTGATGACTATCAATCAAACCTAAATTTACCCAACCTTGGATATTTTTATCTTCTTGGGATAAAGCAAGCTGTAAGTTACTTTTTGCCTCTTCAAATTTCTGAAGAAATATTTGCGCCCTTGCTAAGTTGATTAAAACAGAAGGACGATTGGGGGCAATCAGTAATGTCTCTTTAAATGACTGCTCTGCCTCACTGAATTGTTCTTCCTTGAGCTGAGTATTGCCTTGAAAAAATAAATTTTTTGCTTTTTCAAGGTCATTCATAAGAAAGTAATTGATTAATTTTCAAGTTTTTATACTTGATCAAGTCGTGGTAATAAATCAGTCCCTGATAAAGGTC
>CAINIH010000097.1 GCA_903849185.1 uncultured Methylophilaceae bacterium | reverse complement strand
GAGTATGCAAGAGGCTCATTAGGGTATGGGGTATTTTTAGGTGGAGATTTTCCTTTAATGAAAATCACAAGCGATGTTAAAAATGGCCAAAAAGTTCTCATGATCAAAGATTCTTACGGTAATGCATTTGCGCCTTATTTAGCTTCACGATATGAAGAAACATATATCATTGATTATCGGTATTTCAATGGCAATATCAAAAAATTGATACAAGATAATGGTATACAAAGCATTATCTTCGCGCATAATACCTATGTTATACAGAGTTCATACACAGCTAAGCAAGAAAGACAGTTTTTACATTAAAACGATTGATCATCCCATAATGAATGTTAATAACATTTCTGTAAATAATAAAATATTTTCTGTGGTTTTCAGCAGTTTTTTGTTATCTGCTTGTGGCACTTCTTTAAATTCAGCTCATTTAGTAAAAGAGAACACGCCTTCAGCAGAATTAAAAGAGATCATGCCTAGTGTTGTTATTAAGAAAGAAGTGCAAGTAAATAGCACTTCTTATCGAATACAAAAGCAAGCAGCAAAATCATATGTTCGCAGTGATGTTCTTCAGTATATGAATATTGACCAGGCTTCATTGCAAGAAGCTATTCCAAATAATGTTAATCTTTTTGAATCGAAGAGCCCGCAATTGCTTAAGCAATTAAAAGAGGTACTAACGTCAGCAAAGCTCTCGCAAGTCTCGATTGTTCACTTTGGAGACTCTCATGTCCAACTTGGAGTTGCGCAGCAAATCACTAGAGACTATCTGCAAGGTATTTTTGGTGATGGTGGGCGAGGACTGATTTTTCCATACTCTATTGCCAAGACATATTCACAAAATGATTATGTCTCTAGGTTTACGGGTAATTGGCAATACGCCAGTAGCATTCAAGAGTACCCAAAAATTCCTTTAGGTGTAGGGGGCTTTGTTGCTAAAACAGAAGATCTTCAATCCTCATTTACGATGAGTTTTAATGCCGAATTACCGAAGAACAATAATCGCATTCAGTTACTGTATCGTGTGCGGTCTGGCAAGGTGCCGGTGACTTTTTATGTCGATAATTATCAGTATTCAGATGTTCTTATACCTTCCGCTAATAACAGCGTACCCAATCTACTTTCCATTGATGTAAAAGATATAAGAGATACCATTCATGTGGTTTTTGAAAATGTGCAAGGGGATAAAAATCCTATAGAACTTTATGGCGTGAATATACAGAGCTCTGATAACAATGGCCTTGTTTATCATAATGCTGGCGTTGGTGGCGCGAACTATGGTGCAATCCCAGCACAATCCTATTTTGAAACACAATTAGGGACATTGAATCCCTCAGTTGTCGTTTTAGATTATGGTACTAACGATATTTTGTATAAAAATCAGGTGGCATCTACACTAGAGGCCACGATTATCAATACGATTACCAAAGTTCGAACTGCGCAGCCTAATGCGCTCATTGTGATGATGCCACCCCAAGATATGTTTTTTAAAGGTCGAGATATTACATCAGCCAATGATTTGACGCAGTTATTAAGGCGGATTGCATTGCAAAATAACTGTTTATTCTATGACTGGTATAGCATTTCTGGTGGTAGGGGGGCGATGAAGACTTGGGTGTCTTATGGGCTTGGAAGAGCTGATCATATCCATCTGACAGAAAAGGGCTATG
>CAINIH010000096.1 GCA_903849185.1 uncultured Methylophilaceae bacterium | reverse complement strand
TGCCTCGTTGAGACAATTCCTTTCTGTGTTGATATGTCATTCTTGTATTTCTTTCTATTTCTTCAAATATATTCATCATCTACCTCCTCTGCACTTTCAACTTCTAATCCATTATCTTCCACTATGTCATATTCATCTCTTGTTTGATAAAAGATTTCAAACGCTTCTTCCCCTGAATTAGCTTCAACAATTTTTTCATACAATGTCACTTGTCTTGCCGTCACTTTAAATTTTTTCATACTGTCCCCTTAAATGTATTCATGATTAATAATAATAGTCCAATGGATTGCATCACCAAATTGATTTGCCTTATCTATAGCATCAACAATAGTGTCCAATTCACTTGTATCTATACAACTTAAAATAAGATCAAAAGAGGGATTGCCCTCCTTTTCCTTATTAGTCCAACCTTTCATTTTCGTATCAGCTAACATATTAAATTGCCCCCTCGGTTTGTTTAACATCAGAATTTTGCTTTCTCCAAGCTTTCACCAATGAATAACGCATAGCCTCTCTTAAAGTTCTAGGTGTTTGCCATTGATAATAATTGTATCTAAAGAAATGCTTTGCTTTATCTAAATCAGTTTTCATCATTCACTCCCAAAAATAACAACTTCACCATGCTCTTCATAGCCACTAGAGCCTCGTTTAATGAATTGAACACTATCTGCCCAACGATTGTTAAGCAAATCCTCAAAAACCATATTGTCAAAATCTTGACTCCTTAAACCATAATCAATTCTTACATCATAGTTTTTGGGTAGTGACTCTAAATGCTTAATCAATTGACCGACTTTCATTATGCTCTCTCCTCAAAAGGTTTATCATAGTTCATAATGCTAGGAATACAATCTAAATGAGCATCAGAGGTAAATAACACTCCACTATCGTTTCCCTCATCGTCCATACTAGCAAATATATGACTTCCATCGTCAAAGAAAATAACAAGGTTAGATTTATCCCAACCCATCATTTCCAATTCATCGTCTTCCATATACCTAACATGCTTAATAGTTTTACCCACTAAAAACTTAGAGGCTAAACTACCCCAATGACCCTTTAATTGCTCATAATTCATTTCATCTAACTTCATGACACTCTCTCCCATACTTTTAAATGATCTACATTTTTGCCATACTCTTGTCTAGCCACTTCCATTGGGTCTTTCAGTCCATTGGTTATGATAAAGCCAAGCTTATAGCCCCTTTTGTTAAATACATCATAATAATGATGTTGCATAACAACCCTCCACTTTCTACTCTAATACAAAATTGAGGAAAATACAAAGGAAAATGATTTCCTCTGTTTTAATCCTCGTGATTAAAAAAAACTCCCCCACCTACAAAAATACTTTCGTATTTTTTGAAAGCTTAATAAACGATAAAGCTTTTTTCCTACATTGCCACAATTCCTTAAACCTTGGATAATTCTCCTTAATTGCATTATTGCTTAAAATACAATTAACTTCATGCTCCAAATGGCTTAAAAGAATAATTGCCTCTTTTTCTAATTGACTCATAATGATCTCCAAAACGGCTAATGTTAGCCCTTAAGCCTCCGATTAAAGAGGCTTAAAGATAACACTATGCCAATGCTAATGGATATTGTTTTGGTAGAGTCCTCTCCCAATAATCAGCGTTAGTCTTAGCCTCCTCAATGGCAAAATCCTCATACCCTATAAACCCACCAACAGAGTCCAATATATTGTTTTTTTCGTCCACTATTGTATAGCCATAGCAATTGCCTACTAAATAAGGGTCATATTGTTTTACTTCGCATTCAAGGTTATGAAAGGGGTCTCTGAGCCTTTCCTCTTCTGCTCTTTTTTTGGTCATATAGATATAACCCACTTGCCCACTATCCCAACCACAATTAAAAGGGCTAGTCTTCATGGTTATCCCTCCATGGTCATATAAATACAAAGGCAAATAAAAAATGTTGTCTTTTTCCTCTATTAGAAATTCCTCAAAATGTTCGGGGTCTCTAAACTCATGCTTATCCCCTAACGAATAACGATTATGAAAGCAAACCATAGTCCCAATGTTGTCCCATTCCCTTGGGTCAAACGGCTCGTTATCGTGCCATATGTCAATTTTAAAACCCTTATGCTCAAAGCTTTTTACATTTTCCATAATATCTCTCCATGTTATTGAAAACGGCTAAAGATAGCCCATAAGCCTACTCAATGAATAGGCTTTAAGATATCTCTATGCCCTAAAATAGAAGCGATTATGGTTATTAAAATCCATCATTAAATCTCTAGCCGTTGACTCCCAATCTATATGAATGATTGAGGGCAAGTCCTTAGGGATATCTCCACACATCTCAAGCCATTCCATAGTAAAATCTATGTCACTATCATATTGTCCTACATATGCGTCCCTAGCCTCGTCAATAGTCGCATTTTGTCCATAGCATTCAATAAAAGCCTCTAACATTTCCCGATCATCATCATCAAGGCTCAACCATTCCCAAAGATCACTAGACAAAGCACTTTCTTCGTAATATTCCCTCGGAAACCCCTCAAAGTCTTGAAACATTAGTTCGGGGTCTTCCTCGTCCTTGTGTAATTCTTTGCAATGCTCTAAAAATTCGTCCTCATTGCTAAATTTTGTTAGATCAACCCATGCCCCACCGATTGAGCCATTGTTATATTTTTGATAAGTCCCAACATATATACTAGCCATTTTAATTCCCCTTAAAACTCAAAATTACAAAAAACAAGCTTGTTAGGCTTGACCAATATAGAATGACTTATATCACTCCAATCATGCAACCAAAAAGCCTTAGCACTTCGGTCATAGTCACCTTTTTGATATACCTTTGAATGCGTATCTTTTCGCTTGATAAACTCCCCTTTTTTTACTTCAATAAGAGGCTTATACATCTCAGTCCAATTGTTATACATATTAATCCCCCAATAACATTAAAAAGATAAAACTATAAAAGCAAATTAAAGACAATATAAAGTAAAACACAACCTTGGCTAAATTCATTATTTTCCCCCTTGGTATTGTTTAAGAATTTCCCTTGCATCGCTTAAGGGTATATTAAAAACTGCCTTGATTGTCTCTGCCTTGACTTGATGATTATGCATCTTATCCAAGGTATTTAAAATCCATTCATACTTCAATATTGACTGATTATCCATAACCTTTCTCCTTAATGTAATGACATGGAAATGTCCATGTAATGACATCTTAAACCCTTTTTTATAACTCGTGCAACATTTATTTTGCATACCCCTAAAATCATGCAGCCATTCATACGCAGCAAAACCCCCCAATCCTTTGAGAGAGTAGCAAGAGCCTGGTCCCAGGTGCTGAGTCCCTAGAGCCATCAGCGTTTCAACCCCCCAATGCTCCACGCCCCTAGAGAATAGCGAAGCGAGACAGACCAAGCCAATAAACTCATATTGAACTAATGTATATAAGAGCCATAGAGGAT
>CAINIH010000095.1 GCA_903849185.1 uncultured Methylophilaceae bacterium | reverse complement strand
TTTGAAGCAGTTTTTTTTGTTTCAGGTAGAACTGATTCGCCTCTAATTTCTCTTAGGAGTTCCTGGGCTCTCTTCGATAAATCCTTAAGTTTACGTTTTTCAGCCATGGAAGATTACTGCGCCTTTCCTGATACTTCGAAGAAATCTAAAGCCGAATCAGCGCGCTTATAAACATTGATAGAGGTATTTTTTAAATTTGAATTAGCTAATATTTTTTTATAGAAACGATTAATTTCTGCCACAGATCGCGCGTTACCATATAAATGAAAATTACTTTCACGAATATCAAATCTTTCTAGTTCTAAATCCTGAGGTAAATCATGGTTAATTAAATCAATAATGGTTTGATTATGATTGCCCGTTGTTAATTTGATGAATTGTTCTGTTTTTTGCTTTTCAAGCATTATTTTTTGTCGGTTGTCATTGGAATGTTTTAATTTTGGATCCACCTGACTTTTGATGCCCTGATAATCATTTTCTAATGAAGAATTAGATATTTTTAAATAGTTATTAAAAAGATCTATGCCGCCAAAAATTACAATGAAAAGTAATGCGAAGAATAGGGTCCTACTAAATAAAGCACGGTATTTAAAATTATTTACAATAAAGTTTGCTTGAGGGTGAAGATTTAGCAAGTCTGACCCTACTATTAAATTAGGCAAGGAAGGCGATGAAAACGATTTCAATTTATAAGCCCCTAGGTTCGGCATCAGCGCAGACATTAAAATTGAATGGTTATCGATATATCTTTTTTTATCTTGCTTATCAAAAATATTCTGTGTCACTCCCTTAGGATAGTTGAAGCACATAAATTGTGTGGATAACGATCTAAAGTTAGCCAGCCTAAAATTTTTATTAAAGAGTTTAAATAATTGACTCTCATGATTGTAATCAGACACAAAAAATACAGATTCAAATTTAGACACTTTTCTTTCGTCTCTTAAAAAAATTACTGCTTGTTTAAGAGCTGAGCTGAGTCGCTGAGCAATCTCTTGCCAAAAATCATTATTAAAATCTGTAGTGGCTGTAATTTCATCAAATAAAATTTCATCGAGATCACTGATATCTACTTTTGCAACGTTAATCTCTTCATGACTACAATGAATAAGCTTATGATTGCCCTTGCTTAAATGAAAGACACAAAAAGGCCTCTCTTTTTCAACACGTGTAAGACGAGATTCAACTATTTTAATAATTGACTGGTCTTCAGAAATAAACTCTACAGGATAAAGATTGCCACTTAGTATCATCGTGACATAGTCTTTAATGATCTTGCTCGATATCGCGCTATAGATCATTTTTGAACTGTTATCCATCTGGTTTGAATATAAAAATTGAGCCCTGATTTCTGCTTGTTTAAAATCTACGAGCGCATCGTCGAATTCCTTCCAAAAATCATATGGTTGTTTTGTTTGATTTTTGTATTCTTTCTTGTCTGCCGCCACTGCTAAATTAAGCGGTATTTCGATGGTTTTTAATGGGGCTATTGAATGAGGCAATATGACTGATATGTAATTCCCCTCGATATGATATGCCTTCGCGAGCCTTGCCAAGTGATCACTTAATAATTCAATATCAGCATTAATATTATGCGGATTAATGGTTTTAGGAAGCGGCCACCTAATAAAGGTAGATTTAGTTTGATATCTTTCGGATAGGTAAGTTGTTGTAATTAAGAATTCGTCAGGAAGTATTCTTAAAACAATTTTACTTTCGTGCGCAACACTATTTTGTTTTTTGTTTTTCAATTAATTTAATTTCTTGAATATTGTTAACAATAGCCAAAGTTCTCTCTACATATTCATCTTTAGTAATAAAGTCGTTGTCGTATAGCTCTTTCAGAGCTAAAAGCGTCTCTTCTTTCTCTAACAACTCCTGAATATGAAGGTCGTTATTATCGGATAGCGTTAAATCAATCCCCGCAACTAACGCTTTAAATTCTTTATCAGGATCAGTCATCATGCGTCCATCTAAGCCTGATTAATAATTGGCTCGATTGATTGTTTTTCCGATATTTTTATTTGTAATCACAGTTGGATTTATGAAGACTAATAATTCGCTACCGCTATTGGTTTGTGTTTGGCTGCCGCCCAATAGGCTTACAAATGAACCGTATAAGGAATTAAGTCCCAAGCCCGACAAGCCAGGCAAACCTGTATATGACTTATTATTTTTTTCTTTCAGAAGACCGGCCATAACAATAACCTCCCCCGGTTGAGCTATAAGCTCACTATTAATTTCATTTTTTGTAGAGGGTGATACAAAATTAGTATCATCGTCAAAGGTTGTCTCTTTAAAGACAAATTTCAATTGAATATTGTCGTTGTGTTTATTAATATTTGCTGTGATCTCTAAATTAAGTGGAGCATCTACAGTGTTAACTTGTTGAGTAGCTGGAATAAGCGTACTCCCTCCAGAAGTTGCCGGATTAGTAAGAATTTGTGTAATTTCTCTCACTTTATTGACGACGCCAGTTTTTCCATCTTTCACAAGAATTAGCGGATTCGAGATGCTTCTCCCAAGCGCATTAGATTCTAATAAATTAATAAAGGATGCAATATTTACATTGTTGCCGAGAATAGCTTGCATGCTAAGTCCGCCTGTATTAGTTAAGCTGCCCACTACGCCCGTTGCAAATTTATTATTGCCCTGATTGATTTTTGATTGAATTTGTCTCTTCCAGTCGGTTGAGACCTCAACAATATAAACTTCTATCATCGCCTGCTTAACGGGCTTATCTTGATCAGAAATAAAATGATCTACAAGCTGCATGTCCACGATAGAGCCTGAAGCTACAATACCCGTAGAATCTTTATTAAAAATAACGCAGCCGGAAGTATTTGCAATATAAAGACTATTTGAATCATCACTCTCTTTTTTATCGCTTAGGTAATTTAATCCGTCCTCAGATGATTTAAATTGCCCTACATTTTGTTGGGGTATGTTTTGTTGTGAAGCATTCTGATCAATCTTATTATTTTGGTTTTGTTGATTTTGGTTTTGTTGATTTACGTTATTGTTATTTTGAGGCTGAGGTGCTGTTGGATTCTGCTGATTATTTTTAGTATTTGGATTGATTGCCCCAGTGTTTGGAGCTTTTAAGTCCTTACCGCAGTTAAAAATAGAATAGCTTTGCAATAATGTGAGCATATTCTCTGGGCTATCGTTAAAGATATTAAATTTTTGTATGACTTTTTCTTCACCATTTTTTAAGTTGGCTTTAAAAATTGCCGTTGTCTTGGGCTGCGTATTTTCTGAATCTTTATTTACAGAAAAACCAATTAATGCTCTTCTTAATTCACTTGCCTCCTTGGTTTTAGATTCAAATATTTGATCTTCATTAATTTGATACATCAACTTTTTAATAAAATTTTGTGCGAATTTGGTTTCTAGCTTATCGGTATAATCTTTTTCATTATCCACTGAAGATTTTTTATGGTCATCTGATAACTCAGACAAAGCTAATTGAATTTTCTTTAAATCTTTTTCTGCAAGATTTACATCTTGAGTTAAATTTTTATCAATTTTTAAATTGGTTGGTGCGGGCTTATTTGACACAACTATCGTTTTAAAGTCTCGCGTGATAGATAAATAGAGTTTATATTTAGTAGCAACTTCTTCAAGAATATCTAAAAGCTTTCCACTTGTTTGTAGAGATATTTTGATATTTTCGTTGAATGGCTCTTTAGGACTATCTTCAATAGATTTTTGAAAATTTAATCCTGCCTGAGCAACAAGCTCTTGAATAACCTTGAGTGCTTTAGTGTCCGTAAAGCTTACATTTGTTTCCTGTCCCAATCTTTTGTATACGGAGGATTCTTTTTGGTAATTTTCTAATTGTTTTTTGTAGATATTAAGATAGGTTTTTCTTTCGTTCGATTTATATTGGTACTCGTTTTCTTCTTCTTGAATTTGTTTTAGAACATCGGAACTTAAATTAGCCTTTGATAAAACGAGGTACTCAAGAAAATTATTGTTTTTTAAGCTGTCGGGTCCGTAGGTAAATTGGATGAGCGTCTTTGGATAGGCCTTGGTCTCGATCGGATCTTTAAAATCCTGGGCTAACTTTTCTGAGCGATCAACAAATGCATCGACGGCCTCTTTTTTAGAGACTTTGATGTTGTCTGCACAACCTACTAAGAATAGGAGGCAAAATAATATGGCAAAGTTTTTGGGAAACAATTTTAATCTCAACTATTCCGATTCAAATTATGTGTCGTTTTTTCAATCAATTTATTTCTTTCAATAGCTTCCTTGATTACTTCTTTAGTAATTGAGGGTAAATTTTCTTTCATCCATTGAAATAGCATGGGCTCAATAATTTTTTTTAATGATGATTCAAGTTCTTCGTTTGTCATATCTATGCCGTGTATTCTTTGCACTTCTTCCAGTGCATTTTTTAACTGATTAAAAAAGGACAAATTTCCCGTCACCTCATCTAAAACCTCTGAAGCTGGGTATATTTTGCCCTCTTTAATTTCTTTTGCTTTAAGTCCTAATTTATATATGGATTCTAATATTTCTTCAGGACTACGATTCATACGTTAAATTATAAAGTAATTTTGCTATTTCTATGATTCTTAAAGCAAAAAGTAGGCGATAGGCGTGGCGATGGAAATAAAAACTCCCAAGGGAATTTTGGTCATTAAATCAGCTCGTTTTTTATAGATAAGATAGAAGGCCCATAGAGTTGCTATCCAGGATGCGAAAAATAAGGTAGCTAAAATTTTAATGGGTCCAATCCATGCGCCGATTGCGGCCATAAGGTATTTGTCGCCACCTCCAAGACCCTGTTTTTTTCTAAAAAATCGATATAAAAAGTCTATTAAAAAAAGAATACCGAAACCAAGGCCTGCGCCCCATAAAGATAAGGCAATATCATGATCAATCATTGCATGGAACAATAGCCCCAGAAAAAATGTACCGATCATGGCTGGCATATGAAGTAGCTGATAATGGAAATCCGTTAAAAAGAAGAAAAATAAGGCGGCGACAAGAAAAAATATGAAAATAATGCTTAAGCCTTGAAAATAAAAAGGGATGAGCGCAAAAATGGTCCCTAAAAATAGTTCTGCAATGACATATTCTTTGGCGAGATTATATTTTTTACATGAACATTGCCCAAGCTGAAAAACCCATGAAAAAATAGGAATTAATTCAATTGCGGATAATTTTTTATTACAAAAACGGCACCTGGATCGGTCTAAAATAGACTCTTTTTTGGTTTTAAGTCTTAAAGTCCAGGCATAAAGAAACGAAGCAATGGATGCCCCTAAAAAAAATGACAAGAAAGCTATGAAGGGTAATTGAGTTAACATTGAGAATCTTTAAATTGTTTAATAAAACATCATACAATTAGTTCATCTTTATGAAAAATAGAAAATTAAATTTTCAATTGAGCGCGGCTTATGGATTTTCAGTGGTTGAGCTTATTGTTGCGTTAACAATCATGACAATAATTGTGACCGTTGGATTTTCAGCTTATACATATTTTCAAACTGATTACGGAAAGGTCTCTAGAAACTTAGAAAATCTTTCAAAAAAAGATGTTTCAATTAAAGATAAGATTTATCAAGGCTTGATCTATCCACCGATAGATGACTCGGATAACATATGTCCTAAAAAGAAATGGAATGCAGAAAAGAAATGGAATGCAGAAATTAGTGAATTGAGAGATTGTCTATTTAATCAATAGATTTAAAGCTAATGTTTGGTTCATTCAAATTTATGCTGTATTTCACAATCATTGGGAATTTTTTTGAAACAGCACAACTATCAATTTGAATCGGGACACCACTCTCATAATGGCATTGATAAAAAAGCGATTCATCAGATTCGGATGAGGTTTGAATGCTTTTGAAGCCATCGCCACAAAGATCGTTAGTATATTTTGCACCTTCAAGTTCGATGCAAGCAGATGAATACTCGGGATAAAATTTACTTAATCCCGTCATCGATAATAAATTTAGCTGCATTCTTTCTATTGAAATTTGTTTTTGTTTTATATAAAAACTAGTGGTGGTTAGAATACTTCCAAAAATAATTGTAAAAATAGCAATTAAGGCGACAGCAAAGGGCAAAGCAAATCCTTCTGTTAGATCAGATTTCATTTGTTAAGGGATGAAAAAATTGTTCTGTCTGTACCGCAGCAGACTTTATTATTTGAATCAATTTCGAATGCATAGCTAACAGTTTTATAGTTAGTATTGCTAGCTATTTCAAAAAAAAATAAATTTTTAGATAATTTAATATTTCTTAATATTTCTTTTCCAAGACTACATGATGCACCTCGGTACAATGTTCCTTTTTGAGATGTACTGTCAAAACTAATATGATATTTAATGTTGCCAGTATCTAAGCAATTTTTGTCTAAAATTTCGTTTCCGTTTTCATCTAACATTTTTGAATAGTCTAAAATTTCAGGGTCGGCACTTGAAATATCTTTATTTAAAAGATCGTATACATGATCAATATCAAATGAGGCTTGCTGTTGCTGAGTAAAATTTATATGGTTCTTTTGAAACCAAATAAATGCTTGCCAAATAGATGCTGAGACTATAGAAAAAATGGTGATATAAACTATTAGCTCAACTAAAGAAAAGCCTTCGCTAATCCTTTTATTATTAGGATTCATTTGACTTTGTAATCACTAATATAGTCGCGTCATCTGTTGATTTAAGTTTTCCTGACGAAATCATTTGTAAAAGCTGATTAACTCTATCAATAGTCTTCATATCTTTTTGTTTTTGAGCAATCTTGGTAAGGCCATTCATACCAATCTCTTGAGCGATATTTTTATTCACTTGAATAGTGGCTTCACTAATACCATCGGTTACGATATATAGCGCATCATTTTCATCTAAGTGAATCTTTTCTAGCTTAGGCAGAAAATCATCCTTACTAATTACGCCCAACGGTGGTGATGAAGCTTGAAACTGAATTGCTTCGTTAGACTTTAAATATAAGACTGGATTATGGCCGCAATTCACGAATGTAATTTCATGAGAAATTAAGTCATATAGTCCGATCACTGCGGTAACAAATTTATCGGAAGTACCGTGAGAATAAATTTCGTCGTTAATTTTTCTGGCGATGATATCGGGAGCTAATTTATGTCTCGCGAATAATCTGAACAATGCCACTGACCGTGCCATCAAAAGCGCTGAAGGAACGCCCTTGCCCGAAACGTCACCTTCAATAAAAGCGATTTTGTCTTCCACTTTAAAATAATCAATAAAATCGCCTGATAGTGATTTATAAGGAATAACACCTCCGGAAATAAAGCTAAATGCTTCCCGATTTGGAAATAAATGTGTTTGAACTACTTGTGCTTCCTGAATATCTTTTTCTACAGCACGGTGTGTTACAAATCGTTGGCCGATGAGTGAACCGTAAGTCACAACATTACCTGTAAGTAAAAGTCCTAGTGCAATAGGTGCGTTAAATATAAGCCCGGTCGATAGAAAACTATAAATCGTGATGCCCATCATAGAAATGACAACAATAGGTAATGCGATTAATGTGTAATGAAGTTTTGTGCGGACGATTAAGAACGAAAATAGTACTGATAAAGCAGTGCACAATACAAAGATAAGCCTATCAAAAGCAATGTGATATTGAATAAAGCGATGCGCTAGAATCTGATCAATGATTTGTAAATGAAATAAGGGTCCTGGCATATCATCTTCTAAGCTTGTTGAATGAAGATCGCCTAATCCTGATGCAGCTGAACCTATCACGACTATTTTGCCCTGTAAGTTTTCATGAGTATTCTTTAAGACATTGGCAGCTGAGATTGTTTGGAATCGACTTAAATGCCCGTGGTGGTAAATCATGTTACCGCTATCTGAAAGCTCAGTAGTTACTTCGCCTGTTTTAATGAGAATCGACTGGGTTGTATCATCAAGTTTAATCATGTGATTTTTAGCGCCCTGTGCCACCCTTAATAAATCTAAACTTAAAGAGGGTAAAACTACATCTTGGGATCTCGCTACCATCGGTGTTTCACGAATAAGGCCTTCTGATTTATAAGTATTTACAAACCCATTCCCTGCTGAATGAAGTAAAGGCTCAATGGGTAACAATAAAGAATTCGTGAGTGGCAATGCATCTTGGACTTCACCGACAGTCACAAAATGATTGCTGAGTTTCGCTTTTGTTTTGTTAATGCCGTTCGACAATGCAAAAGCTGTGACAACTGGATTTAATGTCACTGATTTTCCTAAAAGCACATCTCCATCTTGCGCGCCTGCTGACGTTAAAGTGCTTAAGGGTAAATTTAAAGTCTTAGCGATGTTATCCGGTGCGAATCGATCTTTTTCTGTAATTAAAATATCAAGGCCAATCGCGGCGGGTTTCTTTTCAGCGACCTTGTTCACTAATTTTGCGGTAAGTTGTCTCGGCCATGGCCACTGTCCGAATTCAGCAATTGATGCATCATCAATATTTACAAAAACAAGTTGCTTAGTATTTTCAGGGTATAGCTTTTCAAAAGGATAAAGCTTGGTCATCAAGTCCAAGCTGACATTGCGGCCTTGCTCACTGATGTTAAATACATTCAACAGTACAAAGAATAATAGAAAAACCGATGCCACCGTCCCCATCCAAAATGGATTGGAGATAACCGGTTTTATTTTATTGAAATGTTTAAACATTCAATAATTGTAGACGAAGATTCGAGGATTGGACTAAGTAATAAAAGACTTTATAATTTGTTAAATGATAAGACTCATCACATTCTTAATGTTAGCTTTTATAAGCTCATTCTCAATCGCTCAAGAGATTGAAAGTGGCGTCATTGCTATGGCTTCAAATCCTATAAAAATTACTAATGCCCAAGGCGAAGTCAGAATAGCTAAAACAGGCGACAAAATTTATCTTAACGATACGATCCAAACTGATATCCAAGGAAAGACTCAGATTCTTTTAAAAGATCAAATGACCATTTCCTTAGGTCCTAATAGTCAGATGGTTGTCGATAAGTTTGTGTATGATCCAAAAGAAAAATCTAAGAACGAGCTCTCAACACAGATTAAACAAGGGGCTTTTAAATTCATTTCAGGGAAAATTGCCTCTGACAACAAAGATGCAATGAAGGTATCCACCCCTAAGGCCACGATTGCGATTCGCGGCACAGGTGTTGCAGGAGAAGTTCAGCCAACGGGTACTGATACCATTGTGCTTCTTGATGGCCAAATAGGTGTGACATCAAATACAGATTCAAAAACAACTCAAAATATAGCGCAATCAGGTTATGGCGTTACCGTGAATCCAAATGGGCTCGTATCACCACCCACGTTAATTCCAACAGCTACTTTAAATACTATTTTGAATCAGTTAGGGCCTCAAGGTTCTAGTGCCGGTGGTACCAAAGAACAACAAGCAACTATTGCCGCAATCTCTGCAACAATCTTATCTTCAAATAATGCATTTACAAATGCTGTAGGTGTAGCGAATACTCAAGCGTTTTTAAATGCATTCAATAATGCCACCAATACGCTTACACAAAATAATTCTGGAACTGTTAATGTAGGTCAGTTATTCAGCTTGATGTATCAAAATAATGATATTAAGAATATAGCTTCAACCATTGACAATGGTATTGCTGCTTTTGCTGGGGTTGATAATGTAACAGTAGATGTTAATTTATTGCCTTACTTCTTAGAAGCTGGCTCTAAAAGATTAGGGCCCTCTCCAGGAACATTTCAAGGAAAAACAGGCCTAATTCAATTTAGCGGCAATAATCTGCCAATGACTGATGCAACTGGAAATCCTACAATTCATCCTTGTGGTGCAACTTGTTTTGGCACTATATTATCAGAAAATATTTTGGTTAACTACGATGCTAAAACTATTACTGGTAATTATCAGTTGAATTACACTTTAAATGGAATTTCATACTCAAGCTCTCAATCAAATACCTACTCTGTTGGCAGCGATACAACACCTATATTTAATTTACCTATTGCAAGCTCTCACGAAACAGGGGCGGGAGTTTCACCAGCAACAAATGTAGCTATGACTTTTAGCATGGGGACTTTGGGCTCTCTTACTAACAATAAATTTGGTGCAATAAGGATAGTTGCTTCCACCCCTAACAATAGCTATTCAGTTTCAAGCATTGCCCAAATGGTTGGTGTGCCAGTCAAATAAATAACTTAAAAATTCTTACTTAAGGATATAGAAATATCCTCATCGTTTGTTCTCTGATAGTTCTGTAGATTTGAAAAATACGTATTATGTTTGTAGTCAATATTCGCGGTAATTTCATTATTTCTTGGTGTGTTCCAACTTTCTAATCCAATACTCCATCTTGCACCATAGGTATTAATCAAATCGCGTCTAATCGAATTTGAAACATAAGTATCAGCGGCATCATAAAGATTTTTTGTAACTGACTTATTTAATGATGTGAGTCCCAATAAGTAATTTGTTGTCACTGCAAAATTTGCCTGCATGGAATGATAGCCATACCAATCTTGTTTAGCTAAGATGTCACTATTAATAAGTGACGCGTCAAGACGCATGCGCTCAAACGACTTGGTTAAACTTATATTTTCTGAAATGGTCCAGTTTGATTTATCCTGGTTCTGATCGATGCCTGGATAATCCTGAAATTCTTGTCTTGTGGCACTACCGCCAACATTAATCATTAAGTTGGGCGCCAAAATATGTCGATGATTAATCGATGCGCCGTAATAATCGATATAAGGTTGGCTTGCGACAAAGAGCTGTCCTGCATTGAGGGTGTATGTATTAAAACCGCCTAATGTTTGTAAATCTAATGCGAAGCTCGCGTTATAGCTTGTCGTTTTACCTTCCGAATAAAAATCATAGGTACGATCTGTCACAGTTAAATTCGCAATGAAATTATTATTGGATTCAGGATCTAATTTTCTGACTGCATTAAAGCTTGCTGTGGCTATACGATACTTTTCTGATTTACTGTTGGTTGTCGTTTGATAAATCACATCTTGCAGTAATACCTGATTGTGGTCAGACACACCACGTGCATCACTTTTTAACCCGCCACCCATCGACACATAACCGCTAAAGGACCATAAGTCTTCTGGTGTTTTAGCCGAAGCCAGTTCTTGACGGGCTTGATTAATATTTGTTTCAGGGGCATTCGTATTATTAATAATGGCCTGATAAAGGCGATTGGCTTCTGTAGGGTTTCCTAGTTGACGATTGATACGCGCTAAAAGGAGTTGGGCCGTTGTTTCATTTTCAAAGCGGGCGAGAATACGTTCTAGGGTCGCAGCCGCACCCTTGATATTGCCTACTTTAAGTTGCAAACGAGCAAGTTCGAAATTGAGCTTAATGTTTCCGGGGTCGTTATAGACCTTCTCGAACAAAATATCCTCTTCAGATAAAGAAGATGTTTCTGCATGCGCTTCAACTGACAGAAGAACTAGCAGAAGAATATAAGAGTATCTAAATTTCAATATAAGCCGCCAACAATTTTTTTCAGATTGTATCAGGCTATGGAGTATTGATCGAATGCTTTGTAAGGCTTAAAAATTAAAATTCGAGCGGGTCTACGTCGACGACCCATTTCACTTTTTGACCTAATTTATTTTCACGTAAATAAGGCACCCAATCATCGAGTAACTTTTGTAATGCGATACGCGAACTTGCTTGTAAAACGAGTTGAGCTCTCTCCATGCCTTTTAATCTTTCCATGATGGGTCGCACTGGATTATAAACAGTCACATGATGACTTAAATCTTGCGCTTTTTGCATAGCCTCATTTAAGAATTGCATGACGTGCGTCAATTGATGTGCTTCCGCTTTTAAGAGCACTAGAAACGCGAAAGGACTCAGCTCTGCTAATTCTCTTTCTTTCAAAAGCTCATTCGCAAAATGTTCGTAGTCATGTGTTTTTAAAGCTTCAAATAAAGGGTGATTGGGGAACGCGGTTTGAATATAGACTTCACCTTTTATATTGGCACGACCTGCACGGCCACTCACTTGCATCAACTGTGAAAATAAACGTTCGCTCGCTCTAAAGTCAGGACTATATAAAGCCTGATCTGTATCTAATACACCGACTAAACTTAAATGAGGAAAGTCGTGACCCTTGGATAGCATTTGGGTGCCAATTAAAATATCAATCTCGCGGTTTTTCATTTTGACGAATAAATCATTGAGCGCTTCTTTGGTTCTTGTTGAGTCTCGATCCACTCTTAAAATACGTGCTTCTGGAAAAAACTCTTTTAATGTTTCTTCAACGCGCTGAGTACCTAAACCTGTCGGATATAAATCCGTGTTCCCACATGATGGACATTGGAGTGGCATTTTTTCATCATGGCCACAGTGATGACAACGTAATCGTTTTTGATTTAAATGCACCACTAAACGACTACTGCAACGATGGCATTTTCCTGTCCACTGACACGATGAACATAAAAGTACGGGCGCAAAGCCGCGCCGATTAATAAAAATAAGGCTCTGTTCTTTTTTGTTTAAACGATCATGAATCGCATCAATGAGATAAGGTGAAAAACCTTTTACAACTGTCGACTTTGAAATATCAATACATTTGATTTCAGGTAAGGTTGAATCTAGAACTGCACGCGAAGTTAATTTTAAAAACCCGAATTTTTTAGCGTCTTTGGTTTTGGTCGCATTAAACCAAGTTTCAAGGGATGGGGTTGCAGTACCTAAAACAATCGGAATGTTTTCTGACTTTGCTCTAAAGATGGCAACGTCACGCGCGTGATAACGTAAACCTTCTTGTTGTTTGAATGAGGCGTCATGCTCTTCATCAATAATGATGAGCGATAGATGTGGCATCGGTGTAAAAATACTTAAACGTGTGCCAATGATAATTTGAGCAGTTCCCTCTTTAGCAAGTCGCCAATGGGTTAAGCGCTCGTTATCCGTTAAGTGGCTATGAAGCGTCACGAGGGTAAACTTTTCAAAACGCGACCTAAAGCGACTCTCGAGTTGTGGTGTTAAATTAATTTCAGGAACCAATACTAAGACTTGTGCATGTTCTTTTTTTAACGCTTCTTCGATTAGGCGAATATAGACTTCAGTTTTTCCACTGCCAGTGATCCCGTAAAGCAACCAAGGTGCAAATTTTTGTTTTTTTTCTAATATGGCATGAAGTGCTTTTTGTTGATCGCTATTCAACGATGGAATAGACGCTTCTTTATAAACTTTATCGTTTAAGGTCACCTCATTTTTTTCAATCCAACCCATTTCATCGAGCGTTTCGATGGCTTTCTTCCAAGTGATACTCATTGAACGAAGGTTCGCTTCATCGAGTTCTTTGGCATCAATTAAAGCCATCACAATACGTTTTAAAATGGTTTGCCGAGGCGGTAATTGATCGACACCTAATTGAACCGCTTTGGGTGTTAGGCGATAAAGATACTTCTTTACCATCGCTCTTGTATTTAATTTTTTTAATCTAGATGGCACCGCGGACAGAATCGTTTGCCCAAGAGGATAGTGATAATACTGACTACAGAATTGAAAGAGCTTGAAACTCTGTTCGTCAAAAATAACTTCGGGGTCGAGACGGATAATGGACTTTAATTTTTTAGATTCGATTGATGTAGTATCTGAAACGCCCACCACAACGCCAATCATTTTCCGCGCACCAAAAGGAACCACAACATACTGTCCAATTTGAGTATTGGGATTGTCAGTCTTATAGTCAAACACCCGATCGAGAGGCACATCGAGGGCGACTTTTAGAATGTGAAGTGCGTCAGTCATGGTGTTAGTTTTTAAGGGGAGTCCATCAATTCTAAGTTAAAATAAACGCTTTAATCGTTACCTATCATTCTAAGACGTGAAATCGCATCTTCTACAATTATTGTTGCCCGTCGCACAATCAATACATCCTGAGATTTTAGCGAATTCTATTCAATTAGATCGTCCTAAATCGATCGAACATGGTGATTTTTCTAGCAATTTGGCCATGATGCTCGCCAAACCTTTGAAAAAAAATCCGCGCGAATTGGCGACCCTCATCATTGAGAAGTTACCTCATTCACCTTTTATTGAAAAAGTTGAAATTGCGGGTGCAGGTTTTATTAATTTCTATTTAAACGCTAAAGCACGCACCTTCATTATCCATGAGATTTTAAAAAATCCAGAAGCTTACGCACAAAATACTTCGGGTCATGATGAAAAAGGTAAGCCTCAAAAAGTCCAAATTGAATTTGTATCCGCGAATCCCACAGGCCCACTTCATGTCGGTCATGGTCGAGGTGCTGCGATTGGCGACTCATTAGCGAGACTTTTAAAATTTAATGGCTGGGATGTCACGCGCGAATTTTATTACAACGATGCGGGTGCCCAAATTGATAACCTCACAAAATCAGTTCATGCCAGATGCCACAATATGGATCCATCGGATCCTGCATTTCCTGAAGATGGTTATCGTGGTGAATACATTGTGGAAATTGCGAATGCTTTTTTAAATAAAGACAGCATTGAATGCGAAGGTAAAACCATTCAAGCATCGGGCAATATCGATGACTTGGAATCGATTCGACAATTCAGTGTTGCGTATTTAAGACATGAACAAGATCAGGATTTAAATGCATTCCAAATCAAATTTGATGTCTTCACGCTTGAATCTTCTTTCTACCAAAATGGCCAGATTGAAAAGGTTGTAGCGTCTCTGATTAAAAATGGATTTACCTATGAAGAAGACAATGCGCTCTGGTTAAAAACCACAGAATTTGGTGATGACAAAAATCGTGTCATGAAAAAATCAGATGGCAGCTATACCTACTTCATTCCTGATGTGGCTTATCACCTTAATAAATGGGAGCGCGGTTTTAAGCGTGTCATTAACGAACAAGGTTCGGACCATCACAGCACAATCACAAGGGTCAGAGCAGGACTTCAATCATTAAAACTTGGCATTCCTGAAACTTATCCCGAGTATGTACTTCATCAAATGATTACCGTAATGAAGGGGGGCGAGGAAGTAAAGCTCTCGAAACGTGCGGGTAGTTATGTGACACTTCGCGATTTGATTGACGAAGTGGGTTGTGATGCGACACGCTATTTCTTAATCGCCCGTAAACCTGATTCACAACTCGTATTTGATATTGATTTAGCCAAAACACAGAATTCAGATAACCCTGTGTATTACATTCAATATGCGCACGCACGTATTGCAGGTGTTTTAAAACAATGGGGTGGGGATATTAATCAATTAAATAAAGCGAATCTAGATCATCTTAAATCGTCACAAGAATTGATTCTTATTAAACGCTTGAGTGAATTCCCAGAAATGGTTTTACATGCAGGCATTGAATTAGCACCGCACACCATTGCAAACTATTTAAAAGACTGTGCGGCAGATCTTCATAGCTATTATAATGACACTAAGTTTTTGGTTGAGGATGAAAATGAAAAGCTAGCACGCTTAAGTTTAATTCGTGCGACACAAATAGTATTAAAAAATGGTCTAGATCTTCTCGGTGTCAACGCTCCGGAAAAAATGTAGTTTAAAAGGTGAATATGGAAAAGGGTAAATCAGGTAGTTCTTTTACTAATGGTCTCTTTATGGGTATTTTGGTTGGCATTGGCCTGTCCATCGCCATTACTGTTTTTATTACCAACGGCAAAAGTCCCTTCGTAGCTAAAGACACAAATGGGGCGTGTATAGAAATACAGGGTGCAAAGCCTGACACCGAGGGCTCGAGTGACACCATTCAGGACCAGCCGACTAAATTTGATTTCTATAATATCTTGCCCAACGGTGACAAGGATATCTCAGACCGTGATGCAACTCAGGCCTTAAAAAATCCAGCTGGCATCCCACAAAAAGAGGTGTACTTCTACCAAGTGGGTGCATTTAATTCGGACAAGGATGCGGATAACACCAAAGCAAAGTTGGCACTTTTAGGATTTGAAGCGGTCGTACTCTCAGCGCCCTCGCAAAACAATGAGGTGGTGCATAAAGTAAGAGTGGGGCCCATGACCGATGACGCACAAATTATGAAAACAAAAAATGATCTCATTAAGAACGGCTTCAAGCCTGTCCTGGTGAAGGCCACACTTAACAACACAAGCCCAAATAACTAAGGAAACGTTTATGAAAAAAATCATGATTCTCTTTTTAATGCTCTTTACTTCACTCTCGTTTGCGGGCGAGCCTGAAGTAGGTGTTAACTTTGATAAAACAGTACAAGTAGTGCCCACAGACAACAAAGATAAGATCGAGGTCGCTGAGCTCTTTTGGTACGGCTGCATTCACTGCTACCAAATGGATCCCATACTAAGTGACTGGGTAAAAAAACTGCCTAAGGATGTTTACTTTAAACGTATCCCAGCTATTCCCCGTCCTGAATGGGCGCCGATGGCCAGAGCCTTTTATGCGATGGAAACTTTAGGTGTAGGTGACAAGCTTCATACGACCATATTTGATGCGGTACATAAAGACCGCACACTTAACCCTGCTGACGAAAAAGCGATCCTGCAATGGGTGACATTAAAATCAGGTCTTGATCGTAAAAAAGTTGAAGATGCTTTCAATTCATTTTCGATGAACGCCTCCTTAAATAAAGCGGCACAAATTTTTAGGGCATCGGGTGCGACGGGTGTGCCCACATTAATGATTGATGGTAAGTACATTACCTCAAGCACGATGGCAGGTGGCAACAACGAAGCGCTTCAGATTGCTGACTTCATCATCAACAATGTCAGAAAAGATCGCAATAAAAAATAAACCTTTAAAAGTCTTTATCACCGGTGCCACAAGTGGCATCGGTGAGTCATTGGCCCGTCAATATGCGTATCAAGATGCCATCTTAGGTTTAGTGGGGCGACGCCGAGCACTGCTCAACAAAATAAAATCAAAGATTAAAACACCCTGTGAAATTTATGGGATAGATGTCACAAATCAAAAAGATCTTCAAAAGGCTGCCAATCATTTCATCAAAAAATATGGGGCACCGGATATTGTGATTGCCAATGCAGGGGTTAGCACCGGAACACTTGCGGGCGAAAAAGAGGACCTTCATACATTTAAACGTGTCATTGAAATTAATTTATTTGGGGTCATGCATACCTTTCTGCCCTTCATTGAAGTATTTAAAAAAGAGAAGTCCGGTCAGTTAGTCGGTATTGCAAGTGTGGCTGGTATTAGAGGCCTGCCAGGATCCGGTGCCTATAGTACTTCAAAGGCAGCACTCATTAATTATCTAGAAAGTCTTCGTATTGAAATGAAGCCTTTTGGCATTCATGTCACCACAATTGCACCAGGCTATATTCATACGCCCATGACTCGACATAATCGTTATGCCATGCCTTTTATTTTAGATGTCGATGTTGCTGTATCTCGTTTTATCAAAGCCATTCAAAATAAAAAAGGTTTTGTGATTATTCCTTGGCAAATGAATATCGTAGGCAACATAATGAAACTATTGCCTTCCTCTTTGTGGGACTTCTTAGCCAAAGGTGGTCCAAAGAAAATTAGGAAAATGATTCAATAAGTATTCAATTTTTAAAAATAAGGACTTTAAGAAATGGAATTTGATCAAAAAGAAGAAACGCCTTTTAACCTTCCTGAAAAAAAGGAAACGGATAAAAAAACATTAGCGGTGTATATTGCGGCAGGCGTCATCTCCATTAGCTCCTTGATTTATGGTTACGCAAGCTATCAAGCAACCTACTTCAAAGACGCAGAAATCAAAAAACTTAAGTCTGACTTAGAAGAGGCCAACATTAAATTACAACGCATCAATGCCCTTGAGAGCCAAGTGAAAGAACTGGAAGCTTCCTTGGCCACAAAAGCAACTCCAAAGCCCGAACCCAAAAAAGAAACGAAACCAATTTTTAAAAAAGAAGCTAAAAAGATAGTGCCTGCGAAGAAAACGGCGAAGAAAACAAAAACACAGGCCACCAAGACTAAAAAAAACAATTAAAATAAAAAATCTAATCTTTTGATACCTTTTCATCATCAAATCCATCTATCTACTTCTAGTCTGTATATCCTTGCAGGGCTGCGTTCTGCTAGCCTCCTCAACAGGCGGCTCTGCGGCTACCATCCAAGCAGCACAGACAATTGATGCCATTAAAACGGCTGGTGACTTGGGGAGTGTTGCGGTCACAAATAAAACGATTACGGACCATGCGATCAGTGCATTATCAGGTAAAGACTGCCGACTTTTAAATATATTCAATAAAAAAAATATTTGTAAAACGCCTGCGCCCGATGTATCAACCCCAGAAAAAATAAAAGCCTTTCAAAAGTTTAAAAATTTAGAGCAAACTGGGAAGATTGGGCCTAAGACTAGAATAGCTTTGTGGCGAATAGAGCACGAGCTTGATGATGAGTGATCTTTTACTCATTTGCCCCTTCTTATTTTAAGAAGATGCTATAGAATTGACCCAACTTAACTTTCAAAAATTATGATGACAATCCATGCACTTTATAGCCCGTATCCATTAGGTAATTTAACACTCAGTAATCGCTGCGTGATGGCACCACTCACGCGGAATCGCGCTAATGAGAACCGTGAGCCTGTGGATATGAATGTCACTTATTATGAACAGCGAGCAACTGCGGGCTTGATCATCGCGGAAGCGACTCAAATTTGCCCTGAAGGCCAGGGCTATATTTCAACACCAGGTATCTATTCCGAGGGTCAGATTGAAGGCTGGAAAAAAGTGACTGATGCGGTTCACAAAAAACATGGGAAGATTTGTTTACAGCTCTGGCATGTCGGTCGCATTTCGCACAGTGAATTATTACCTAATAACATGGCACCACAAGCACCCTCAGCTATCAGGGCCAAGGCAAAAACATTTAATAGCAAAGGCTTGGTCGATGTATCAGAACCTAAAGCGTTAGAGATTGATGAAATTAAATCGCTCGCTAAAATATATGCAAAAGCGGCATTGAATGCAGAAAAAGCTGGGTTCGATATGATTGAAGTGCATGCGGCTAATGGCTATCTTATTGATCAATTCTTAAGAGATAAAACCAATCATCGTGACGATGAATATGGTGGCTCGATTGAAAATCGTGCGCGCTTTTTATTAGAAGTGATTGATGAAATTATTAAAGTCTACCCAGCGAATTTAATTGGGTGTCGTATTTCACCCGCATCGACATTTAATGACATTGATGATTCGAATCCACAGAGCTTATATAGTTATGTCGTCGCTGAATTAGGTAAACGAAAATTAGCTTATCTTCATATCATTGAAGGTGAGACGGGTGGGCCACGCGATGCGAATCCGAAAGTTAATTTTGCTGAATTAAAGAAATTATTTAAAGCGCACGGTGGCATGAACATCATGACAAACAATGGCTATAACAAGGCTATGGCAGAAAATGCCATTGAAAATAATGAAGCTGATGTCGTGGCTTTTGGTGTGCCGTTTATTGCGAATCCAGATTTAGTCAAACGACTTGAAAATAATTACCCGCTGAATACGCCCGATCAAAAATCTTTTTATGGCGGCACTGAAAAAGGTTATATCGATTACCCTTTTTATAGCGGTTAACTCGTTTTCTTTTTTGTAACTTTTTTTACTGCGGGCTTTTTAGGCTCACCACCTAAATGTAGGTCGACACCTTTGACTAAGTTTTTAAACTCATCCGTATAAACAATTTTTTTGGGATTTGTTTTTTGGCCAAAGAGTGAAATGGCAGAAAATATAATGGAATACAAAAGAATCACGGTCACAACGACGGTAGTCTCAAAAAAATAATCGCGCACTAAAGTCAGTATCGGGTCTAACCATACCCAACCTTCTTTTACCTGATATTCAAGATTGTCTACCCAGATTGATTGAACACTATGTAAATACTCAAATAAAGCCGTCATTTTTAACCTTTTTTATATTCATCAAATTATAAGTGAAATCCTGATCCAGAAAAGACAAGCCTTAAATAAAAGAGGTAAAATATAGCTTTAAATTCAACGAATTATTATGAAAATCACAGTGATTGGTACAGGGTATGTAGGTTTAGTCGGGGCTGCGTGTTTAGCCGAGGTCGGTAATCATGTATTAGGCCTTGATGTGAATCCAGAGAAGATTCGCATCTTAAAAGAAGGTGGCATTCCTATTCACGAACCTGGGCTTTTAGAAATTGTGCGTCGTAATGTGGAAAACGGGCGTCTTTCTTTCACAACTAATATCGAAGAAGCCGTGCATTTTGGTGAAGTGCAATTTATTGCAGTAGGTACACCTCCAGACGAAGATGGCTCTGCTGATCTTCAATACGTCACAGAAGCTGCACGTAACATTGGCCGCTTTATGACGAACGAAAAAGTCATTGTAGACAAATCGACAGTACCGATTGGTACGGGTGACAAAGTTAATGCCGCTGTGGCTGAAGAATTAAAGAAAAGAAATGTCGACATTCATTATAGCGTTGTCTCCAATCCTGAATTTTTAAAAGAGGGTGCGGCAGTAGAAGATTTCATGCGTCCTGATCGTATTGTGATCGGCACTGAAGATCCAAAAGCGATTGAAGTCATGAAACAAGTGTATGCACCTTTCCAAAGAAATCACGAAAGACTTGTGGTGACTAATTTAAGAAGTGCTGAACTCATTAAGTATGCGGCTAACTCGATGTTAGCTACACGCATTAGTTTTATGAACGAATTAGCCAACTTGGCTGAAATTGTGGGTGCTGATATCGAGATGGTCAGACAAGGCATTGGTTCTGATCCGCGCATTGGTTATCACTTTTTATACCCAGGTTGTGGTTACGGTGGCTCTTGTTTTCCAAAAGATGTAAAAGCTTTAATTAAAACTGCTAAGGATGTAGCAGGTTTTGATTTGAAATTATTGAAAGCGGTTGAAGAGGTAAATGATCTTCAAAAATATGTCTTACCTAAAAAAATTAAAAAACAATTTGGTGACAACTTAAAAGGTAAACATTTTGCATTGTGGGGTTTAGCTTTCAAACCTAATACGGATGACATGAGAGAAGCGTCAAGTCGTGTCTTGATTAATGAACTCATTAAAGCGGGTGCCACGATCACAGCTTATGATCCCGTTGCCATGGATGAAGCTAAGCGTATTTTCAAAGATGAAAAACATTTATCTTTTGTAGATACACAAGACGATGCACTTAAAAATGCAGATGCACTCATCATCGTGACCGAGTGGACAGAATTCAGAAGTCCCGATTTCGCCTTAATTAAATCTTCACTTAAAGCACCTTTCATTTTCGACGGGCGAAATCTTTATGACCCTAAAGCGGTTCGCTCACTTGGATTTGAGTATTTCCCTATTGGACGTTAAATGAAAATCTTGGTGACAGGTGTAGCCGGTTTTATTGGCATGCATTGCGCCAAGAAACTCCTTGATGACGGCCATGAGATTATTGGTGTCGACAACCTCAATGACTATTACGATGTCACCTTAAAAGAAGACCGGCTTAAAACATTAGAGGGCTATAAAAATTTCAAATTTTTAAAGCTCGATATTAAAGATCAAAAAGATGTACTCGATCTTTTTAAAAAAGAATCGCCTCAACGCGTCCTTCATTTAGCAGCACAAGCAGGGGTTCGTTATTCTATTCAGAATCCTTACGTCTATATCGATTCCAATATTCAAGGCTTTATTAATATCTTAGAAGGTTGCCGTGCAATCAAAACTGAACATCTTGTTTATGCAAGTAGCTCAAGTGTTTATGGTGGCAATGCAAAAGTGCCTTTCAGTGAACATGACAATGTCGATCATCCGGTGAGTCTTTATGCCGCGACTAAAAAAGCGAATGAATTAATGGCACACACTTATAGCCATCTTTATCACATACCGACAACGGGCTTACGTTTTTTTACAGTCTATGGCCCATGGGGAAGGCCTGACATGTCGCCTATGCTATTCACAAAAGCTATTCTGGCTAATGAGCCCATTCAAGTATTTAATCATGGCGACATGATGCGTGACTTTACGTATGTTGATGACATCGTAGCGTCTGTAAACGAAACGCTATTTAAAACAGCCACACCTCATATGAATTTTGATGCGTATCATCCTGACCCTGCAACAAGTCATGCGCCTTATCGCATTTTTAATATCGGTAACAGTCAGCCAATACCATTGATGCAATTTATAGAAACGATTGAAGATGCATTAGGTAAAAAAGCGATTAAAAAAATGATGGATATGCAGGCGGGCGATGTCAGAATCACATCAGCAGATACTACGGAATTAAATCAGTGGGTCAATTTCAAACCCAACACCTCGATTAAAGAAGGTGTTAGGCGATTTGTAGATTGGTATAAGAACTACTACTAAGTTATTTTTTCTTAGAAGGCTTGTGTGCTTTTTTAGCCACTTTTGATTTCGCAACAGGTTTTGATTTCTTTTGAGGTGCGGCTTCTTTTGTTTTTGCGCCCAATTTGGCTTCTAGATTTTTCACTTCTGCTTCAAGCGCTTTATTCTTAGTCGCTAATTCTTCGTTCTCGGTCGCTTTATCATTTAATGCTGCCACTTGATTTTGCAATATTTTAATCTCACTTGCTTGATCAGTAATTTTGTCTTGTGCGTTGTAAGCTACAAATAATGAGCCTGCAACAACAACGCCTGCAACCACATACTGCACAATTGTTTTGGTTTCCATCTAAGTTAAGGTCCTTTTTAATATAAGTAAACTTCTAGGTGACATCTTATCCTTTTTACGAAAACTTTTAAATTACCTTTTTGATTTTTTTAAGCGCGCTTTTTTAATGAGCATTAAGTTTCTGACGTAAACGAGTGTGCCTGGAAGTTGGCCTACAATAATCACGAGCTCAGTCTTATGAATACCGTAAGCTAGAACAATGACGCTACCTAATAAACTAAAGTACCAAAAGCTAATAGGAATTAAACTTTTTTGATGACGCTCACTATGAATCCACTGCACAATAAAACGCATCATAAAGAGTACTTGGCCTAATAAACCTACTAGGAGCCATGTAAAATCTTGGCCTGACATGGCATTAAAATAATTTTGTGCAGCTTCGACGATATGCCAAAAGAAATAACTAAAGCCCTGATTCATCTTAATCCTTGTTAATTTGAGGTAATTTAGATCTGCGTTGTAGCCACGCCACGCCAAATAAATCGACGATGCCGACTAACAAACGATCAATGGTGCCGTAATTCGAATGTCCGTGTGTACGAGGGCGATGGCTTACAGGTACTGACACAATAAGACCACCACGACGCTTAATGAGTGCGGGTAGGAAACGATGCATATGATCAAAATAAGGTAGGTCTAGAAAAGCTTCTTTTGAAAAAAGCTTCAATCCGCATCCTGTATCCGGTGTGTCATCTTGAAGCATCCATGAACGAACACCATTGGCAATCACAGATGAGATTCGTTTAATCCAGGTATCGCGCCTACTATGACGACGATTTCCACCGACTAATTCAACACCTTCTTTTAAAGCTTTAAGTAATTCTGGAATGTCTGCGGGATTATTTTGCCCATCACCATCAAGCGTTGCAATCCAATCATATGCGGCATGTTTCACACCTGTTCTAACAGCCGTACTTTGACCACAACTTTTTTGGTGACGAATCACGCGCAGTTCTTTATACGTTTTTTGTAAAGTTATTAAATTTTTATGTGTGTGATCAGTGCTGCCGTCATCGACATAAATAATTTCATAATTGATTTTATTTTTTAAAGACTTACGAATTTCAGAAATTAAATCAGCCACATTATCTTCTTCATTTCTGACGGGTACTACCACAGATAAAGATTTAGGTTTAATGAATTGAGCCATGAGTAAGACTTTTTAAGTTTTCAATAGACGATATTTTAAACGGTTTATTACTCAACCGTGACGGACTTTGCTAAATTACGCGGTTTATCGACATCGGTGCCCTTGATAAGGGACACATGATAGGCGAGGAGCTGGACTGGAATCGAGTGAATGATCGGGGATAAAACACCGGTATGTCTTGGTGTTCTTATCACGCGGACTCCAGGACTTTCCATAAAGTGACTATCCGCATCCGCAAATACAAAAATTTCGCCGCCGCGAGCTTTCACTTCCTGCATATTTGATTTTACTTTTTCCAGTAAATTATCATTCGGTGCAATCACGACAACCGGCATATCATTATCAACCAAGGCCAATGGCCCATGTTTTAATTCGCCTGCTGGATAGGCTTCTGCGTGAATATAAGAAATCTCTTTTAATTTTAATGCGCCCTCCATGGCAATCGGGTAATGAATACCACGACCTAAGAATAAGGCATGATGTTTATTTGCAAATAACTTTGCCCACTCTTTAATTTGCGGCTCTAAATTAAGCGCTTGTTGAATGCTGCCTGGCAACTGCCTTAAATTTTCTAAGTAGCTTTTTTCCCGCTCTTTATTAATCAGTTTTTTAAAGCTCGCAATCGTGACAGCTAAACTAAATAAAGATACCAGTTGTGTCGTGAAAGCCTTTGTAGATGCCACACCAATTTCAGCACCCGCTCTTGTATATAAAACAAGTTTTGATGCGCGTGCAATCGCACTTTCTTGCACGTTACAGATAGCTAAACTTAAATCTTGGCCTAACGAGTGAGCATGCTTTAGCGCTTCCATCGTATCAAGCGTCTCACCCGATTGCGAAATAGTTAAAATCAATTGATTTGGATTAGGCACTGAATCTCGATAGCGGTACTCACTTGAAATTTCAACGGTCGTTGATATTTTTGCAATACTCTCTAACCAATACTTGGCAGTGACCCCTGCGTAATAACTTGTGCCTGCCGCCAAAATTAAAATGCTATCCATTTTAGAAAAAACTTCTTTGGCATTTTTTCCAAATAAACTGACATCAAAATGGCCTTCATCGATGATGGCTTCGATCGTATCTGTTAAAGCACGAGGCTGCTCATAAATTTCTTTCTGCATGAAGTGATCATAAGGTCCTAGCTCCATCGAAGATAAGGTCACATCACTGATATGCGTTTTACGGATAATTGCTTTTTTATCTTTATCGAAAATTTGAATGCCGTCTTTTTTAACTTCTACGACATCACCATCTTCAAGATAGATCACTTTTTTAGTGACGGCTAAAAGTGCTGAGATATCGGATGCAATAAAATTTTGGCTATCCCCTAATCCAATGATGAGTGGACAACCTAAACGCGCGCAAATCATTTCGTCTGGATTTTTAAGAGAGATCACGGCAATGGCAAACGCGCCTCTTAGTTCTTCACCCAACATTTGGGTGGCTTCTAATAGAGACTTGTTTTTATGTTTTACAAAGTAATGGATGAGGTGAGCGATGACTTCGGTATCTGTTTGTGACTCAAATTGATAACCTAATTTTTTAAGACGCTCGCGCTCTTCTTCATAATTTTCAATAATGCCGTTATGCACCACGGCAATTTCACCTTCCGAAATATGAGGATGTGCATTTAATTCTGTGACACCGCCATGGGTTGCCCATCTTGTATGACCAATACCTAAGAAGCCTTCTAGCTTTTGATCTTTTACCATGGTTTCAATTTCAGCCACACGACCTACGGATCGCACACGTTCAATACCATTTCGCAAAACTGCGATACCGGATGAATCATAGCCACGATACTCGAGACGACTTAATCCCTCGATTAAGTTAGGAACGATGTTTTGATTTGAAATTGCACCTACAATGCCGCACATAATTAAAGTCTCTTTATTTTTTTGTAGGTTTAGTCCAGCCAGATATGCTGGTTTGTTTTGAACGAGACACCGTGAGGTCTCCCGGAGGTGCGTCTTTAGTGATGGTTGATCCTGCCGCGATGGTAGCACCCTTACCAATCTTAATAGGGGCCACTAATGCTGTATTTGATCCGATAAACACATCATCCTCAATCGTGGTCGGATGTTTATTGGCACCATCATAATTACAGGTAATTGTACCGGCGCCAATATTGACTGATTTACCGACTAGGCTATCGCCGACATAACTCAAGTGATTGATATTCGTTTCATTATTTACTTCACTATTTTTAATTTCAACAAAGTTACCAATGTGCACTTGGTTTTGAAGTTTTGTGCCGGGTCTTAATCTAGCAAAGGGTCCAATACGACAATGTTCGCCGACGCTACTTTCGACAATATGTGAATAAGGTTCAATCGAGGTGTGGTCCCCTATCGTGCTATCTTTAATATGTGAATAAGCCGCAATCTTCACGTGATTGCCTAAATGAACTTTGCCCTCAAAAATACAACCGACGTCAATCGTGACATCCTGACCTGCCGTCACTTCGCCACGAACATCAATACGATTCGGATCTATAATGGTGACGCCTTGTTCCATCAATTGTTTTGCTGTCATAAGTTGATAGTTTCTTTCCATGGTTGCTAATTCAGATTTCGAATTAATCCCGGTAATCGATACTTCATTATCCGCAGATTCGCTTAATACTTCAATGTTATCTTCGATAGATAACCCTACAATATCTGTCAGATAATATTCTTTTTGTGCGTTCTGATTATTGAGTCGTCCCAGCCAATTTTTTAAAAGATGATTCGGGGCACACATGATGCCAGTATTAATTTCTTTAATATTTTTTTGTGAAGCATCACAATCTTTTTCTTCTACAATTTTTTGTATGCGATCATCTTTTCTTACGATCCTGCCATAACCTTTTGGATCTTCTTTTGCATAGGTTAAAACCGCTAAATTTTTTTGGCCTTTTTTAATTAAACGTTGAATCGTTTCTTGATCAATCAAAGGCACATCACCATAAAGAATAAGTGTGCTGCCCTCATCTTTAATGAAAGGGATCGCTTGTTGCACAGCATGGCCTGTACCTAATTGTTCTTTTTGTTCTGCCCATTGAATATGGGTTGATGGAAATGTTTTCTTAACGAGTTCACCTCCGTATCCGTACACCACGACAAGTTGGTTTGGATTAAAGGACATGGAGGCATCAATGACATAACCTAAAAGCGGTTTATGAGCGAGTGGTTGCAAGACTTTGGGTAAATCAGAACGCATTCGCGTCCCTTTGCCTGCAGCTAAAATCACAATAGATAATGACATCTTCGCTATTTTATCGTCTATTTGTCGTCACATGACATAAAAAAAGCAGCTTAAAAGCTGCTTTTAATAATTTTGTAAGTTTTAAAACTTAGTGTTTTTGACGTAGTTTTTGAATGGCTTGAATTTGTGCAATCGCTTCCGCTAATTCAGCTTGCGCTTTTGCATAATCAATATCAGAAGAACGATTCTTCATCGCTTCTTCAGCCGCTTTTTTAGCAGCGTTGGCTTGTGCTTCATCAAGATCATGACCACGAATCGCTGTGTCTGCTAAGACAGTCACGACACCCGGTTGCACTTCTAAAATGCCGCCTGAAATATAAATGAGTTGTTCTTCATTTTTATCCGCTAATTTAATGCGAAGGGCACCTGGTTTAATCGATGTAATCATCGGTGCATGGTGAGGATAAATACCAACTTCACCCATTTGTGCAGGTGCTGCGACGAACTCAGCTTCACCTGAAAAAATAGATTCTTCGGCACTTACTACATCAATATGAACTGTGGCCACCATGTTATTTTTACCTAATCAATTAAGATAATGTTTTAGCTTTTGCTACAGCTTCTTCGATGCTACCTACCATGTAGAACGCTTGTTCTGGTAAGTGATCATATTCACCACTCACGATCGCTTTAAAGCCTTTGATCGTATCTTTCAACGTCACATATTTACCAGGCGCGCCTGTGAATACTTCAGCGACGTGGAATGGTTGTGATAAGAAACGTTGAATTTTACGTGCACGGCTTACCGCTAATTTATCTTCTGAAGATAATTCGTCCATACCAAGAATCGCAATAATATCGCGAAGTTCTTTATAGCGTTGCAATGTCGATTGCACAGAACGCGCGACTTGATAATGTTCTTCGCCTACCACTTGTGGATCAAGTTGGCGTGATGTGGAATCTAA
>CAINIH010000094.1 GCA_903849185.1 uncultured Methylophilaceae bacterium | reverse complement strand
TTAAAGATTAAAACTGCTTTATGGTCGACATCAAGAATAGCTAATTCCTCTCCATCAATACCGGTGGCCGCAATAAAACTATCACTCAAATCATCGAATGCGACACCAGCCGACTTGAGATCTAAATTAATTTCCCCCAACTTACTGCCATCGTTTGCATCAATAATGATGACCTTGTCACTTCTTTTTTGTTTGGCAAAGTAATGATTCGTTTTGGAGTCAAATGAAGGCATCGTTGCTGAGTCACCAAATGCAGGATTAAAGTTAGAAACTTCTTTTGCTGTACCTTTTAAATTGCCCTGAGGGTCAAGGTCTAAAGAAAATATACCTGTATTAGGTGCAAAACCAGCTTCACTGGATATGTTGTAAGTGATGGTTGTAAGTTGGAAAGTTAATTCATTGTAGAAAATTGATCGGTTATCAAATCCTGCTTGTGTTGAAGATAAGTATTTTCCAGATTGGTCGTAGGTATGAATAAGAGATTTTGAGATAGGCGCTTCGGTCTCAGAGCCGAGAGGCGCTAGACCACCATCGGCGATGTAATATTTTTTTTGTCCAGGAATGAAAGCTACTGTCATAGGACGTGTTGTGGGCTTCTTAGCAAGTGTAATTTTAATTTCAGATTTTGCTTCAGGAAGTACGTCCGCATAAATAGAACAATTAAATATTAAAAAACATAGCGCAATAATAATTTTCATAGAGGTATCTTTTAAGGTTAGTTGTTAATTAAGACCGTTCAATAAATGTAGCATCACCATAACTAAAGAAGCGATATTCATTTTTTATAGCGTGTTGATAAAGTTTCTTCATAGTATCACTTCCGCTAAAAGCGGAAACTAAAATAAATAGAGTGCTTTTAGGTAAATGGAAGTTGGTGAGCAATGCATCCACAATTTTAAATGCATAACCTGGTTTGATAAATATAGAAGTCTCTTTAAAACCAGGCTGAATAATTTCTTCAGAAAATTTACTTTCAAGCGCTCTTAAGACGGTGGTGCCAATAGCAATAATTCTGCCATTATTCGATTTGGCATCATGAATCATTTGAATTGTTTTCTCCGGTACGTTAAAAGATTCGCTATGCATTTGATGATGATCAAGATCACCTTCTCTGACAGGTTGAAAAGTACCAGCACCTACATGAAGCGTTAGAAAAGTATATTTAATTTTTTTGTTATCTAAGGCCTTAAAGATTTCATCGGTGAAGTGGAGTCCAGCCGTCGGCGCTGCGACAGCCCCTAATTCTTTTGCATAAATAGTCTGGTATCTTTTTTCATCAGATGGATTTGCACTTCTTTCGATGTAAGGAGGCAAAGGAATATGGCCGTATTTTTCGAGGATATCGTAAGCAGATAAATTTGAATTAAACTCAATATAAAAAAGAGCATCTTCTTTTTTGATGACTTGAACCGACACATCTTTATTAACCTCAAAGATAGTGCCATTTAATATTTTTTTTGATGCTTTTAAATGTGCAAGTGCATGATTGTTATCTACGATGCGCTCAATCATTATTTCAGCTTTTCCGCCGGTGATTTTTTTTCCAAACAATCTCGCTTTAATGACGCGTGTGTCATTAAAAATTAGAAGATCATTCGGATGTAACAAATCGACAAAATCTGTAAATTTTTTATCGTTTAATGATTTTGTATTTTTATCTAATACAAGAAGACGACTCGCGTCTCTTTTATCTAGGGGTGTTTGTGCAATCAGGCTTTCAGGAAGCTCAAAATCAAACTCTTCAATTCGCATATATGTATATTGATTGATATAATTAACGTTCGATTATATATCAGCTACCTCAGCCGGGATGGCGGAATTGGTAGACGCACGGGACTCAAAATCCCGCGCTGGCAACAGCGTGCGAGTTCGATTCTCGCTCCCGGCACCAAATAATTTAAACTTTATTTTTTCATTACAGTCTAGTTAAAAAATCATGGTTGAACATAGAAAATTAAAGAAGGGGTCGCTCAATGAATTTATTATTCGCCCCAATCCTTCTTTAGCGTGGAAAACAATAAAAAAAATTTATGTAGTACTGTCGATAGTGATTTTGTTCGTGGCGGGGCTATTAACTTATATTAATGCTTATTTGGCACTACCTTTTTATGGGCTTGAGTTTGGATTATTAAGTTATGCGCTATATAAAACTTGCTACCAAAGTACTTTTGTTCAGATTTTACGATTTAGTAATCGAAAGATAGAAATTGAGAACATTCAGGGTAAGAAAAAAAATATCATGGAATTTAATCGCGACTGGTCTAAGTTCAGGTTAATAAAGGGTTATTTTAATCAGCCAACACATATCGCTATTAGGTCTCATGGGAAAGACACTCAAATTGCTTATTTTATAAGCGAAGAAGAGCGTTTAGTTTTGTATAAAAAAATTCAATGTTTATGACTTTTTGTATTGATTTAAAAAAGGGATATTGTTAGGATTTTGGTCTGTGTCATTTTGTGACAGCCTTCTTTATAACAATCCTCAAAATTTAAGGGATAAAAATGCAGTTTCTTAATAAAGTCTTTTTTAGTTTATTTTTAGCACTCTCAGGCTCTTCTGCTTTCGCAGACTACACATGGAATTTTCCAACACCAGCAACCCCAATGGCGCTTGACACCCTTGAAGTTCATAACAAATTTATGGTTATTGTATGCATTATCTTTATTGTTGTGCTTGGGATTATGATTTACTCTCTCATCAATCATAGAAAAAGTAAGGGTCAAAAAGCATCAAAGGCAACAGGCCCATCAACTAAATCACAAATTATTTGGACGATCGTTCCTTTTGCGATTCTTCTCTATATTGACTTTATTTTAATGGGAATCCCTGCTTATCACAGCGTTGTGTTTATGGAAGATACAAAAACGAATGCGGATATGGTGGTTAAAGTAACTGGATTGCAATGGAGATGGCAATATGAATACATGGATGGCGATGCAAAAGGCATTAAGTTTGTAAGTAACTTAAGTACCCCACAAGATCAGATTGATAATAAAGCTTCTAAAGGTAAAGATTATTTACTTGAAGTAGATAATCGCGTAGTACTTCCTGTTGGTAAAAAGGTAAGACTTTTAATGACTTCGACTGATGTAATCCACAATTGGTGGGTGCCAGCTTTTGGTTCTGCTCGAGATGCAATTCCTGGATACTTAAGAGAAACATGGGTGAAAATTGAAAAACCAGGCGTTTATCGTGGCCAATGTAAAGAACTTTGCGGTAAAGGGCATGGTTTTATGCCTGTCGTAGTTGAAGCGGTTTCAGAAGCAGAGTTTAAAACTTGGGCACAAGATCAAAAAGTTAAATTAGCTGCAGCAAATGCGGGCGCCGATAAACAATGGTCGAAAGATGATTTAGTTGCTAAAGGCAAAGAAGTTTACATAAAAAATTGTGCAGTATGCCATCAAGCTGGCGGTCAAGGCTTACCTCCAACATTCCCTGCATTAACTGGAAGTAAAATAGCGAACGGCCCTATTTTTGGTGCCGATGGTAAGTACCTTAAAGATAGTCATTTAGATAGACTTTTAAATGGTAAAAATGTTATGCCTGCATGGAAATCTATCTTGAATGATACTGATATAGCCGCAGTTATCACTTATGAAAGAAACGGATTAGGTAATTCTGTGGGAGATGTGCTTCAACCATCACAAGTTAAAGCAGCAAGACAATAATAATTAATTTAGGATTTTGGGAGAAATAGAATGAGTACAAAAGCTGCAATTCATCATGATGAGCATCATGACCATCCAAAAGGAATGAAACATTGGTTCACGACGACAAATCATAAAGATATCGGAACAATGTATTTAATTTTCTCTTTAATTATGTTTTTTGTTGGCGGTATTATGATTTTAGGCGTTAGAGCAGAATTATTTCAGCCAGGCCTTCAACTTATGAAGCCTGAGTTTTATAACCAATTAATTGGTAGTCATGCGCTCATTATGATTTTTGCTGCTTTGATGCCAGCAGCTACAGGTTTTGCAAACTGGATGATTCCGCTACAAATTGGAGCCCCTGACATGGCTCTTCCACGAATCAATAACTGGGGATTTTGGCTTCTTCCAGTAGCGGCAACATTATTGATACTTCCTTTTATTTTGGCTCTCTTCGGAGTTGGTGATGGGGGTGCAGCTACAGGATGGACTTTATATGCGCCTTTATCTGTTCAAGGCGGCATGGGTGTTGATTTTGCAATTTTTGCAATACATATCCTAGGTGTTTCATCTGTTCTGGGTTCAATTAACGTTATCGTTACTATTTTTAATATGAGAGCACCTGGCATGACTTTAATGAAAATGCCATTATTTGCATGGGGTTGGTTAATAACAGCGTTCTTACTTGTAGCAACTATTCCAGTGTTAGCTGGAGCAGTAACAATGCTTCTGACCGATCGTCATTTTGGAACTCACTTCTTTGACGCAGCTGGTGGAGGAGATCCAATTTTGTTCCAACATCTTTTTTGGTTTTTTGGCCATCCTGAAGTTTATATTTTGCTTCTTCCTGTTTGGGGTTTTATGCCACAGATTTTACAAACATTTTCACGAAAACCAATTTTTGGTTATAAAGCGCAAGTTTTTTCTCTTATAGCAATTGGTATTTTATCTCTTGTTGTTTGGGCGCATCATTTCCTAACAGCTGGTATGCCCGTTCCTGCATTGCTTTATTTTATGTACAGCACTATGTCTATTTCACTTCCATTAGCTGTCCTTTTCTTTTGTTGGATTGCAAATATTTGGAAGGGAGCTCTGACTTTTGAGACGCCAATGTTGTTTGCAATAGGCTGGATTATCCTCTTTGGCATTGGAGGTTTAACCGGATTGGTTCTTGCAGATGTTGCGGCAGATGCTCAATATCATCATTCATATTTTGTGGTGGCTCATTTTCATTACACCTTATTTGTAGGAGGAATAATGGGAATTATGGCAGGCGTTTATTATTGGCTACCAAAAATGACAGGACATATGTATAACGAAAAGCTTGGTAAATTACATTTCTGGTTAACTGCTATTTCATTTAATCTAACATTCTTACCGCAATTCTTTGTGGGTCTTGCCGGTATGCCACGTCGTATTCCGGATTACGCACTTCAGTTCGCAGAATTTAATGCAATTTCTTCAGTTGGCGCATTCATTTTAGGTTTATCACAGCTTTTATTCTTGTATAACATTATTGCTTGTGCAAGAGGCGGCAAGAAAGCGACCGATAAAGTTTGGGAAGGCGCGGAAGGCTTGGAATGGACTTTGTCATCCCCACCTCCATACCACAGCTTTTCAAAGCAACCGACAATTAAATAATCAAAGGACAAAAGGCCGCAAATTTTATGCGGCCTTTTTAAAATGACAACTAGAAATAAAGTCGATCCGAAAGCTAGAAAAAAAAATAGGAATTTAGGCATTATCTTTTTAGCGGTAGCATTCTTTTGGTATGCCATTTCCATGGCAGTGTTATGGAAACATTAAAACAAAAAAGTTTAAACAAGAAAAATAAAAAATTAGTTTTAAAGTTAATGGGTTTGGTCTTGGGGTCCATAATTTTTGCTTTTTCGTTGGTGCCCCTGTACAACTTAATATGTAATGTTACGGGCCTTAATGGCAAAACAAACTCTGTAGCAGACCAAACATCTTTAAAGATAGATGCATCAAGATGGATAAAGGTTGAGTTTACAAGCACGGTGATGCCAGGATTGGGATGGAATTTTTATCCGAATCAAAGTAGTGTTAAAGTGCATCCGGGAGAAATTATGGTTGTAACTTTTACAGCAAAGAATATAACCAATGAAGTAGTAGCAGGACAAGCGATTCCGAGTTTAAGTCCTGGTCAAGCATCGCCTTATTTTAAAAAGATTGAGTGCTTCTGCTTTCAGCGCCAAGAATTAAAAGCTGGAGAAACAAAGACTTTCCCCATGCGTTTTTATGTGAGCACTGATGTGCCTCAAGATATAAAAACTGTAACACTTTCATATGCATTTTATAATACAGTTAAATAAAATAAGCTAATATAAAGTTATATCATTAAATAGTTTTAATAATTTCAAAAAAAAGGAATAAAAATGGCATCACATTCTCAAAAATCTGGTCATTACTTTGTGCCTAGTTCGGCCTCGTATTCAGTAATGCTTTCTGCCGGAGTCTTATCTTTACTATCTGGCTTCGTTTTTAATATGAATAATTTTGCAGCCGGTAAATGGATGATGATATTTGGAATATCTGTTGTGTTGGCTATGATATTTAAATGGATGGCGAGTGTAGTTAATGAATCCGAAGGTGGGATGTATACAAAATGGGAAGATAAGTCATTTAGAATGGGTATGATTACATTCATTGCTTCCGAAGTAGCTTTTTTCACAGCCTTTTTTGGCGCACTCTTTTTTATTCGTATTATTGCGCTTCCGGAATTAGCCTCTTTTGACCCAGAATTTACTTTGTACAAGGGATTTACGGGAGCTTGGCCTTCAGCAGGTCCTGGCGGAGTCGTATTAGGAAAAACATACGAAGTTGCTAAATTTACACCTATGGCAGCTTGGGGATTGCCTGCGATAAATACACTTTTACTTTTAACATCTGGTGTGACTGTAACATGGGCTCACTGGGGTTTATTAAAAAACAATCGCAAGCAATTGATTATTGGTTTATTCCTTACTGTCTTATTGGGTATTGCATTCTTAATTTGCCAAGCAATGGAATATCATCATGCTTACACAGAAATGGGCCTTACTTTAGGCGCTGGCGCTTATGGCGCAACTTTCTTTATGCTGACAGGTTTTCATGGTTTTCACGTTTTGCTTGGAACTTTAATGCTGATTGTGATTCTATTAAGAAGTATTAAGGGGCATTTTACAGCAGCAAATCATTTTGGTTTCGAAGGCGTTGCTTGGTATTGGCATTTTGTTGACGTAGTTTGGCTCGGCTTATTTGTTTTTGTTTATTGGCTATAAAATAAAAAAAACAAAAAAAAGGCGATCTTAGTATCGCCTTTTTTGTTGGGTTAATGCCCAATAATTCCGAAGTAATAACCAATAAGTAAAAGAATAAAAAGCAAAAGAGATAAGCCAATTCTTACTGTTAATGCTCTTACAGTCTTAGTTCCTGAACCTTTATTTTTACCTAATGAAAACAAAGCGGTAAATAAGCTTGTGATAATAAGAATTAGAAAAATTACAATAATTAATTTTATAAGCATGATTGAGTTGTCCAATAAGAGAGTTCAGCTATTATGCGGCCCGCAAATTTAATTTGCAATTTTAAAATGAACATTAAAAATATATCTTTTAAACCTAAATTAATTGGTGCGATTATTACGGCACTTTTAGCCGCATTATTTATTAAATTTGGTTTATGGCAAATGCATAAAGCTGAATATAAGTTATCTCTTCAACAGCAATATAACAAATATGAGTTGAATGAAGCGGAGGAGTTGCCACGCAATTTTTCAAATTTAGATGAATTGCGCTATAAAAAAGTTCGCGTCTCTGGAAAATATTTACCCCAATATGAAATACTCTTAGATAATCAATTTGATGGTGAGCGTTCTGGCTATTACGTAATTACCCCATTGCAAATTGAAGGATCAAAAGATATTGTCTTAATAAATCGAGGATGGATTGAAGCTGCAGAAAATCATTCTCAGGTTCCATATGTTAATACCCCAATTTCACGCCAAGATATTGAGGGGAGCATCTGGATACCCAGTCAAAAATTTTACACCTTAGAAAAAAAATCTTTTCAGAGTGCGAGTGGTAAGAGCTGGAATAAGGTTTGGCAAAATATGAATCTAACTTATTTTTCTGAAATTGTTCCCATGAAAACATTGCCTATCGTTATAAGAATGTCACCCAACGTTGAAGGCGGGTTTGCAAGAAATTGGGTGAGACCAGATGATCGCATAGAGACACATTTAAGTTATGCGTATCAATGGTACGGCTTTGCTATAGCCTCTGTTTTAATCTATCTGTATTTAAGTATTCATCGAATTGATAGAAGCATAAAACGCAAATAAAGGGAACAATATGACAAAAAATATAAAAAGCTGTTTAATTCTTATTGGAATGTTTGTCTTTTTTGCTATTCCGATTGTAGTCGTAACAATTATGTATCAATACAATTGGCATCCAAGGAGCTTTAGTTACGGTGAGCTTATCAAACCAATTGTAAAAATTAATGTATCAAATCATTTCGAATTGCATTTAAAAAAAGAAAATTTAGATAGAAAGCTCTTTGATGAAAGATGGAGTTTTGTTTATTTGACAGATAAGTGCGATATTGTTTGTGAAAATAGATTGCATGATCTTCGTCAAATTCATGCTTCTTTTGAAAAAGATATTCCGCGCATTCAAAGAGTTCTCATAACGTCCGATAAGGATACAAATAGGATTCAAGAAAAATATCCAGATTTAATTATTATTAACAAACCTATCGAAAGCGTTGCAAATCTATCTTCTCAATTCAATACGCCGATGTATAAAGCGATCAATAGTGACAACGTTTATATTGTGGATCCCATGTCTAATTTAATGATGTTATATACTAATAAGATTAAGCCGATTGAAATACGTAAAGACATTGCTAAGCTTCTTAAGTCGGCTTGGGCTGGTTAATTAAAGATTTTTAGATAAAGTGGCTTCTAATTTATTAAAGTCGATTTCACCAACAATTTGATCAATAATTTGACCTTTTTGATTAATCAAAATAGAAGTGGGTGTTAATCGAATATTTTCGAATTGTTGCGCAATTTTGTTGTCAGAATCAATAACAACAGGAAAGGGAATGTTATTTTTTTTGATGAAGTTTAAAACTTGACTGGGCGGATCATAGAACATAGATACAGCAATAATTTGAATACCTTGTTTTTTATATTTATTGTAAGTGTCTGCTAGATGCGGCATTTCTTTAATACATCCAGGACAGTCTGTTGCCCAAAAATTGATTATAGTAAATTTATAATTTTTATCGTAAATCATCATTGCCTCCCCTTTCGTTGAAGAGACTTTTAAACTGGGTGCTTTATTAGGAAAAATAGTATTGGTAATAAGCCCCAAAAATAGAATGGCTGCTAGTGCCGCTATAACCCATTGATATTTTTTTGTCATAAGTGATGAATGATATAATTTTAAAAAATTAATTGATTATAGATTATACAAATTTTAAATAAATGAAATACTTTAAAAAACTACTGCTGCTTACAACGATTACTGCTTTTTGTTTGGTTGTTTTAGGAGCTTACGTAAGACTCTCTGATGCTGGGCTTGGATGCCCAGATTGGCCAGGATG
>CAINIH010000093.1 GCA_903849185.1 uncultured Methylophilaceae bacterium | reverse complement strand
GTTGCAAAACAAATTGATGATGTCACAGGCTTATCATCTCTAGTTGTAATCGATCCTAAGCAACGTGCAGGTCAATCAAAAGGCTTAAGACCTCAAATTAAAATTTTAGACACTTCAGGCAATGAAGTTAAATTAGCAGGAAGTGATATATCTGTTAACGTAACTTTCCAGCTTGGTTACATCATTACAGTTAAAGATTCTCAAGAAGTTAAAGTGGGCGATGTGATTGCGCGTATTCCACAAGAATCTTCTAAAACAAGAGATATTACCGGCGGTCTTCCAAGAGTTGCTGAGTTATTTGAAGCAAGATCTCCAAAAGATGCAGGTATGTTAGCTGAAAGCACAGGTACGGTTTCATTTGGTAAAGACACCAAGGGTAAACAAAGACTTGTGATTACAGATCTTGAAGGTGTTTCAAAAGAATTTTTAATTCCTAAAGACAAACATGTAACAGCTCATGACGGTCAAGTGGTAACAAAAGGTGAAGTCATTGTTGACGGACCTGCGGATCCACAAGACATTCTTCGCCTTCAAGGCAGAGAAGCTTTAGCAAGATATATCATTGATGAAGTTCAAGATGTGTATAGATTGCAAGGCGTTAAGATTAATGACAAACACATCGAAGTCATTGTAAGACAAATGTTAAGACGCGTTCGTATTACTGATGCAGGTGATACCTCATTTATTCAAGGCGAACAAGTTGAAAGAGCTGAAGTATTAACTGAAAATGAATTGGTGTTGTCACAAGACAAAAAACCAGCAGAATATGAGTATGTGCTTTTAGGTATTACTAAAGCATCATTATCAACAGATTCATTCATTTCAGCTGCTTCGTTCCAAGAAACAACCCGCGTTCTCACTGAAGCTGCAATTTTAGGTAAGCGTGATGACCTAAGAGGGCTCAAAGAGAATGTGATTGTTGGTCGATTAATTCCTGCAGGTACAGGCTTGGCTTATCACGAAACAAGAAAAGCTGCGGCTGCTGGGGAAGATATCGATCCTGTTGAAGTCCCACTCGATCAGATTGAAGCTCCAATTGAAGAGGCTCAAATTAGCCCTGAAATTGAAGCACCGACTGAATGATAGGTTGACATTATGCAGGAACCAAAATACAATTTGCGGCTTTTTGAGATCTTCGCGTTCGTCGCGAGATTTCAGAGAGTCATCATCAATAGTAAGTTAGAAATTTAAGGATTTAGGCGATGCCAACAATTAATCAGTTAATTCGTAAACCACGAAAAAAAGTTGAAAGTAAGAGCAAAGTTCCAGCTCTAGAAGCTTCACCTCAAAAAAGAGGTGTGTGTACGCGTGTTTACACAACAACTCCAAAAAAACCAAACTCTGCTTTGCGTAAAGTGGCTAAAGTTCGTCTGACGAACGGTTACGAAGTGATTAGTTATATCGGTGGTGAAGGCCATAATTTACAGGAACACTCTGTAGTTTTATTAAGAGGCGGTCGTGTAAAGGACTTACCAGGTGTTCGATACCATATGGTTCGAGGTAGTTTGGATACTGCCGGTGTTAAAGATCGTAAACAATCTCGATCTAAATACGGCGCTAAACGCCCTAAAGAAGCTTAAGTTTTTAGAATACTAAATTAAGGTAAACAAAATATGCCAAGACGTAGAGAAGTTCCCAAAAGAATCATCCTTCAGGATCCAAAATTCGGAAGCCAAGAGGTTTCTAAATTTGTAAATGTATTAATGACGAGCGGAAAAAAATCCGTTGCCGAAAGATTAATTTACGGCGCATTCGATCAAATTAAAACGAAAAGTGGTAAAGATCCTATTGAAGTATTTTCTCTCGCATTAACGAATTTAAGACCAGTTGTTGAAGTAAAAAGTCGACGAGTAGGTGGTGCTAACTACCAAGTGCCTGTCGAAGTTAGACCTTCAAGACGTGTTGCTTTAGCTATGAGATGGCTAAGAGATGCAGCTCGTAAAAGAGGTGAGAAATCAATGGATTTACGTTTAGCAGCAGAAATTGTAGAAGCTTCAGAAAATAAAGGCGCTGCAATGAAAAAACGTGAAGAAGTTCATAGAATGGCAGAAGCTAATAAAGCGTTCTCACATTTCCGTTTCTAAACATAATAATTAAAAGGTAATTCAAAGTGGCTCGTACAACCCCCATTAATAGATACAGAAATATAGGAATTAGCGCGCATATTGATGCAGGTAAAACTACAACAACTGAGCGTATTCTTTTTTATACAGGGGTAAACCATAAGATTGGTGAAGTGCATGATGGCGCTGCAACCATGGACTGGATGGAACAAGAGCAAGAGCGAGGTATTACTATTACTTCAGCGGCAACAACTTGTTTCTGGAAAGGTATGGCCGGACAATTTGATCAACATCGTATTAATATTATTGATACCCCAGGACACGTTGACTTTACTATCGAAGTAGAGCGATCAATGCGCGTTCTTGATGGTGCATGCATGGTTTACTGTGCGGTAGGTGGTGTTCAACCTCAGTCAGAAACTGTTTGGCGTCAAGCAAATAAATACAAAGTCCCACGTCTTGCATTCGTAAATAAAATGGATAGAGCTGGCGCAAACTTTTTTAAAGTTTACGATCAAATGCGTTTACGTTTAAAAGCAAATCCAATCGCACTTCAAGTACCTATTGGCGCTGAAGAAAAATTTGAAGGG
>CAINIH010000092.1 GCA_903849185.1 uncultured Methylophilaceae bacterium | reverse complement strand
TTCGTGGACTTTAGATTCACGGATACACGAGGCAAAGAACAGCACGTCAGCGTGCCTGTCTCAGCTTTTGATGAAAGCAAATTTAAACAAGGTCACGCATTCGATGGTTCATCGATTGCTGGTTGGAAAGGTATTCAAGCCTCTGACATGTTGCTCATGCCAGATCCTGAAACCGCTAACATCGATCCATTCATGGAAGAGCCAACCCTTATCCTCACATGCGATGTTGTCGACCCTACAGACGGTAAAGGTTATGAGCGTTGCCCACGAAGCTTAGCGCGTCGTGCAGAAGCTTATTTAAAATCAACAGGTTTAGGTGATACGGCTTACTTTGGCCCAGAACCTGAATTCTTTATTTTTGATTCCATCACTTGGTCTCAAGGTATGGAAGGCTGTCACGTTAAAATTAATTCAGAAGAAGGTGCATGGGATTCTGCAACACAACATGAAGGTGGCAATATTGGTCACCGCCCAGGTGTGAAAGGTGGTTACTTCCCAGTGCCTCCAGTGGACTCTCTTCAAGATGTGCGTTCAGCAATGTCTATCACTTTAGAAGCGATGGGTGTGCCTGTTGAAGTGCATCACCATGAAGTGGCCACCGCAGGTCAATGTGAGATCGGTACTAAATTTAGTACGCTTACACAACGTGCGGATTGGACACAACTTCTTAAATACGTGGTATTAAATACAGCGCATAACTACGGCAAAACTGCGACATTCATGCCAAAACCGATCGTAGGTGATAACGGTTCAGGTATGCACGTGCATCAATCGATTTGGAAAGATGGTAAGAACTTATTCGCAGGTTCAGGTTATGCAGGTTTAAGTGAATTCGCATTGTTCTATATCGGTGGCGTCATTAAACATGCGCGTGCACTCAATGCGATTACTAATCCGGGTACAAATTCATATAAACGTTTAGTGCCAGGCTTTGAAGCTCCGGTGAAATTAGCATATTCTGCTAAAAATCGTTCAGCATCAATTCGTATTCCATTCGTGGAAGGTGATAAAGCACGTCGTATCGAAGCGCGCTTCCCAGATCCTACAGCGAATCCATACCTTGCATTCAGTGCATTGATGATGGCAGGTTTAGATGGCGTGCAAAATAAAATTCACCCAGGTGAACCAGCAACAAAAGACTTGTACCATTTAACACCTGAAGAAGATGCACAAGTACCCACTGTATGTTCATCTCTTGAGCAAGCGCTTGAGTATCTAGATAAGGATCGCGAATTCTTAACACGCGGTGGTGTATTTACTGATGACTGGATTGATAGTTATATCAGTCTTAAGATGGAAGAAGTGACTAAAATGCGTATGACACCTCATCCAATCGAATTCGGTATGTATTACAGCTGCTAATTCGTTTTGAGTGATTTAAAAAAGACGGCTTTAGAGCCGTCTTTTTTTATGCCTTCGTTTCGGGCCATTTCAATATATGCACTATTTTAGTGCATTAAGTATTGATATTCCTTACAATACCCTCATAAAGCTTAATAAATAGGCCATAAGAACATCCATCAAAGTTGGCTTAAGTTTTGCTTATATATAAATGAAAACGGAAAATTCATGAAAAAAAATACCATGCCATCGTTAGCTCCCGAATTAAAGGGGATAGAACACTTAGCCAGTGCAGTATTGCTATGTGATGTCGAGGGCCATATTTTGTATATGAATCCATCGGCTGAAATTTTATTTGGGTTAAGTGCTAAACATATTTACAAAATGACATTGAATGAAGTGTTTCCTCATTCTGACATTTTAAAATTAGCCATTAGCCAAGCTCTTAATAGCGACACGCCTTATCGTGAACATGAATTTTTAATTACTACATTAAAACATCAATCATATTCTGTGACATGCACCATCACACCGATTGATAGCCAAACGATTCGCTACATTCTCGAATTCCAGCAAATGGATCAGCAATTAAGAATTGCAAAAGAAGAGCGCATGTTGATTCAACAGCAAGCAAACTCTGAATTGATTCGTAATTTAGCGCACGAAATTAGAAATCCGTTGGGTGGCTTACGCGGAGCTGCACAGCTTCTAGAGCATGAGTTACCCGATATTTCTTTAAAAGAATATACACAAGTTATTATTAAAGAAGCTGATCGCTTGCAGTCTTTGATGGATCGATTGCTTGTCCCCCATCAAAAACCAAAATACGAAGCGACTAATATCCATGAAGTTTTAGAGCGCGTTCGAAGTTTATTGTTAGCTGAATCCCCTGATGAAATAAAAATTCAGCGCGATTATGATACGAGCTTGCCTGACATTATTGGTGATCGCGAAAAACTCATTCAAGCCGTTTTAAATATTGCACGTAACGCGGTACAAGCGATGCATGAAAAAAAACAACAAGGACTCATCATTTTTAAAACACGTGCTGAGCGTCAAATCATGCTTGCTAAAAAACGCTATCGTGTGGGTATTAAACTTGACATCATTGATAATGGACCAGGAATACCACCTGGTATTCGTGACAAAATATTTTATCCGCTCGTCTCCGGTCGTGAAGGTGGCTCAGGCTTAGGTCTTTCATTAGCGCAAACTTATGTGAGCCAACACCAAGGCATGATTGAATGTAAGAGCGAGCCGGGACAAACAGTATTCACCATTTTATTGCCGATTAAAGATTCAGATACAAAAGAAATTTATTCCAACCACCAAGAATCACAAGGATCTTCACTATGAAAGCCATTTGGATTATCGATGATGACAAATCCATTCGATGGGTATTTGAAAAAGCCCTCGCACGTACTGATTTAAATTTTAAAACCTTTAGTTCGATTAAAGATGCGCTTCAAGCGATTAAAGATGAAGAGCCACAAGTGATTGTAAGTGACATTAGAATGCCGCAAGGTTCGGGCTTGGAGCTTCTTCAAGTCATAAAAGAAAAATATGCGTATATCCCTGTCATTATCATGACAGCCTATTCCGATTTAGAAAGTGCGGTAGCCGCATTTCAAGGCGGAGCTTTTGAATATTTAGCCAAACCTTTTGATGTCGATCAAGCGATTGAAATTATTCACCGCGCGATTGATGAATCTTTAAAGCAAAGTATCCAAGAAGTTTCTTTTGAAAATTCAACCGAAATGATTGGGCATGCCCCTTCCATGCAGGAAGTTTTTCGTGCGATCGGACGCCTTAGCCGTTCACATGCAACTGTTCTTATTAATGGTGAATCAGGAAGCGGTAAAGAATTGGTTGCAAGTGCGCTTCATAAACATTCTCCTCGCGCTGATAAGCCTTTCATTGCAATTAATACCGCAGCGATTCCAAAGGATTTATTAGAGTCAGAATTATTCGGTCATGAACGCGGTGCATTTACCGGAGCCCAAGCTTTACGTAAAGGTCGTTTTGAACAAGCGGATGGCGGCACACTTTTCTTAGATGAAATTGGTGATATGCCAGCAGATCTTCAGACAAGACTTTTGCGTGTTTTAAGTGATGGTCAATTTTATCGTGTCGGTGGACATAACCCGATCAAGGTTAATGTGCGTGTGATCGCAGCGACACACCAAGATATGGAAGAGCGCGTTAAAGCAGGACTCTTCCGTGAAGATTTATTTCATCGATTAAACGTTATTCGTTTACGCTTACCTGCATTGCGTGAGCGCGCAAAAGATATTCCAGATTTAGCTCGGCACTTCTTGCAACAAAGTGCGCAGCAATTAGGGGTGGAAACAAAAATTTTATCTGAAGAGACTTTAAATTATCTATCGCATCTCCATTGGAGTGGTAACGTTCGTCAGCTTGAAAATGTGTGTCATTGGTTAACGGTCATGGCACCTGGACAAAATATTGATATTGCTGATTTGCCGCCTGAACTCAAAAATAATGATATGTATAAAGAAGCGTCAACTGATTGGAAAGACGCGCTCAAACAAGAAGTGCAATTAGCTTTAAATAAAAATCAGAAAGATATATTGACCTTCTTAAATCAAACTTTCGAAAAAATTCTTATCGAAGAGGCACTTCGCTTTACAAAAGGTAGACGTATTGAAGCGGCTGAGATGTTAGGTCTGGGAAGAAATACTTTAACTCGAAAAGTCAAAGAATTAAAAATCGAAAAATAAATTTATTTCCTTGAGTCAGGCGATGCTTGATTTTGCACCTTAGGTGCGACCGTCATTACAATCATTGATTTGGCAGCCAATGGACCGCCTTCAGTAATTTCCAAGGTTAATGTTCGCGTATTACTTGTAAACACCAGAATACTTAACTTTGCTTTAGTTGATGAAATAAGTTGCCAATTATGTTTTGGATATTCGGTAGTAAAAAAAGCACTCGCTTCTAAAGGCTCCATGCTGGATGACAATTCAATACGACCTGCCCAATTATCTCCTTCACCTAAAATTAACGATTTGTCGGGGGAGATGCGCGCATCTTTAGGAAGTGGCATTTGATTAAAAAGTAAAGTTTCAATCTTTTTAATTTCTTCGAAGCGTTTACTTAAATCGCCTAGATTATCTGTAGTAGCACAGCCAGATAAAATTAATAAAACAATAATAAAAATGATTTTTTTCATGGGATGAGTGTAAATCAAAATTTATAAAATAGCCATTTTACAAAACGAAGCCAATTTCAAAGGTAATTACTGTTTAACATAACCTTCAAGCTCTTTGATTAAGTTTTTTTGATAGATAATCATTTCTTTGGCGACATCACCTAAAGACAACATACCAATCACTTTATGACCATCCATAATGGGCAGGTGACGAATATGATTTTCTGTCATGAGTGTCATCGCTTTTTCGAAAGTATCTTTACCATGCCCTACAAGTACATTTTTAGTCATCACTTCTTCAATAGTAGTGACTTTGGATGATTTGCCTTTTAAGACAACTTCACGCGCATAATCGCGCTCTGAAAAAATACCTACCATTCTGTCTTGATCCATCACAACTAAAGCACCGATTTTATATTCAGCTAGGATAATAAGTGCATCAATCACAGGGCGATTGGGCGCAATGCTAATCACTTCTTTATGTTTTTTATCCTCAATAAGTTGAGCGGCTGTTTTCATAAGTCACCTTTTTTGAAAGCTTAAAGTCAAAGATACACTTTATAATAATGTCATCATATTAAACAAGTGTAAAAATGCTTTCTAAAAAAAATCAAAGCCTGATGGCTTTTTTAGCCCTCATGCTTTTGTGCCTTATTTGGGGTTACAACTGGGTGGTTATGAAAAACGCACTTCATTTTTCAAGCCCTTTTGATTTCGCAGCCCTTCGAACTGTCTTTGGCGCGCTTTGTTTATTTATTGTGATGCTTGTTTTAAAAAAACCTTTCAGAATTAAAGAAATTCCAAGCTTGATTGTCTTAGGGCTCCTTCAAACCGCTGGGTTTACCGGGCTTTTAGTATGGGCTTTAGTGGAGGGCGGTGCCGGCAAAACGGCGGTACTGACTTACACCATGCCATTTTGGACTATGCTTTTTGCATGGCCACTTTTAGGCGAAAAATTAAGCGGATGGCAATGGCCCGCAGCTTTTTTTTCATTCATGGGGATTTTATTTATTTTGGACCCTCTTCATTTAGGTACTGATTTATTCAGTATGGTGCTAGCGATTGTGTCTGGTATTTCATGGGCGTTGGCCGTGATCTTAGCTAAAAAACTTCAAGCACGCTCACCCAATCTTGATTTGATTTCGTTAACCGCATGGCAAATGCTTTTTGGTTCATTGCCTATTGTGGCAGTTGCATTAATGACACATTCAACCTCGATTGAATGGAGTGGTTATTTTATTGGAGCGCTTATTTATAACTCAGTGTTTGGAAATGCCATTGCATGGCTTTTATGGCTTTATGCATTAAGACGATTGTCCGCAGGCATTGCTACCATGACCACAACGATATGCCCTGTATTGGCTGTGATTGCATCATCGATTGAGCTTCATGAAATGATTAAACCTTTTGAATTATTGGGTATGTTTTTAATTGGAGCCTCACTTTTAATGATCTCCTATGATCGCATTAAGAAACATGAGGAAGAGCTCGTCCAGCCGTGGCTTAAAAAAGAACCCATGATAAAATCAAGGTCTAGAAAGGGTTAAGCATGGCAGGACATTCCAAATGGGCAAATATTCAACACCGCAAGGGTCGCCAAGACGCTAAGCGCGGAAAAGTATTCACAAAAATTATTAAAGAAATCACGGTTTCAGCAAGACTTGGTGGTGGAGAAGTGAATTTCAATCCACGACTCCGAGCTGCTGTGGCACTTGCCAAAGAAGAAAATATGCCACAAGACAATATCACGCGTGCAATTAAAAAAGGCACGGGTGAATTAGAGGGTGTGAGCTACGAAGAAGTGAGATACGAAGGTTACGGTATTGGTGGAGCCGCCATTATTATTGATTGCTTAACGGATAATAAACAAAGAGCTGTTGCTGATGTGAGACATGCGCTCACGAAACATGGTGGCAATTTGGGCACAGATGGATCAGTGGCTTTTTTATTTAAACATTGTGGTCGTATCTTTTTTGCGCCCGGTACCGATGAAAATAAAGTGATGGAAGTAGCCTTGGAGGCTGGTGCTGAAGATATTATGAGTGATGAAGATGGCAGTATTGAAGTCATCACACCAACTCAAGAATTCATTCAAATTAAAGAAGCACTTTTAAATGCAGGCTTAAAAATTGAGTTGGCCGAAGTCGCTATGCGTCCTACATTAGAAAATGCTCTAAGTGGTGACGATGGTATTAAGATGCAAAAGATTTTAGATGCACTCGATGACTTAGATGATGTACAGGAAGTTTATACCACCGCAGTGATTGAAGATTAAATTCATCATTGAGCGAACCTATCATCATCCTTGGTATTGATCCTGGTTTAAGAATGACGGGGTTTGGTGTTATTGAAAAAAGTGGTGACAAGATTCGTTATCTTGGAAGTGGTGTGATTAAAACTGTGAGCGCTAAAGAAGAAGCGCGTGATAGTTTGCCAGAGCGCATTCAAATTATTTTAGAAGGGCTCTTCGAAGTGATGGATCAATATAAGCCGAAACAAATTGCCATTGAAAAAGTATTTGTGAATGTGAATCCACAATCCACCCTTTTATTAGGCCAAGCACGCGGTGCTGCGATTAGTGCGGCCGTGATAAAAAAATTACCTGTTTATGAATATACAGCCTTACAAGTTAAAAAATCTGTGGTAGGTTCAGGACATGCAAAAAAAGAGCAGGTACAAGAAATGGTAAAACGTTTTTTAAAGTTACCCGAAGTTCCTCAGGCCGATTCTGCTGACGCCCTTGCTTGTGCGATGTGTCATGCACAAGCTTATAACCAATTACAAAATATGGATGCTTTAAGTTACCGCATGAAAAAAGGTAGACTCGTATGATAGGCAGAATTTCTGGCATTCTTTTAGACAAAACGCCCCCGCTCGCTTTAATTGATTGCAATGGCGTAGGCTATGAATGCGAAGTACCTATGAGTACTTTTTACCTACTTCCTGAGATAGGCGACAAAGTGACATTGCTTACTCATTTTGTAGTGCGCGAAGATGCACAACTCTTATTTGGTTTTGGCACCAACCAAGAACGTTTAATGTTTAGACAACTTTTAAAAGTGAATGGTATTGGAGCAAAATCTGCACTCGCTATTTTAAGTGGTTTATCTATTGATGAACTTATTCAAGCAGTCTCTCTTCAAGAAGCCGGTCTTTTAACGCGTGTACCTGGTATCGGTAAAAAAACAGCCGAACGATTGTTGTTAGAGCTCAAAGATAAATTTACGCTTGATTCAGCTTTGAGTATAAAAGGCTCTGGTATCACATCGATTAGCCAAGATGTGCTTAATGCATTGATTGCGCTCGGTTACAATGAACGTGAATCTTTAAATGCTGTGAAAAGTTTGGATGTAAATCTCACTGTGAATGATGGCATTAAACAAGCTTTAAAATATTTATCTAAAGGCTAATGACGACCCATGATTGAATCAGATCGTTTTGTGGCAAGCACTTTAAATGAGCCCGTCGAGGAATCGATTGAGCGTGCACTTCGCCCGAAAGAACTTCAAGAGTATGTGGGTCAAGAAAAAGTGAGAAGCCAATTAGAAATATTTATTTCGGCTGCAAAAAATAGAAATGAAGCCTTAGATCATGTACTCCTTTTTGGACCACCTGGTTTAGGCAAAACGACGTTAGCCCACATTATTGCGAAAGAGATGGGCGTTAATCTTCGTCAAACTTCAGGTCCTGTTTTAGAAAAAGCAGGCGACCTCGCAGCGCTTTTAACAAATCTAGAACCGAACGATGTGTTATTCATTGATGAAATACATCGCCTGTCTCCTGTCATTGAAGAAATTTTATATCCCGCAATGGAAGATTATCGACTTGATATTATGATTGGTGAAGGTCCGTCGGCTAGATCTGTCAGAATCGACTTACCACCATTTACATTGGTCGGGGCGACTACACGTGCAGGTATGCTGACCAATCCATTACGTGATCGTTTTGGCATTGTGTCTCGCTTGGAATTTTATAGTGAAAGTGAACTAGCTAAAATTGTCGATCGTTCATCGACACTTTTGGAAGTCGACATTGATCCTTCAGGTTCATTAGAAATTGCAAAACGTTCGCGTGGCACACCTCGGATTGCAAACCGTTTATTAAGACGCGTACGTGATTTTGCACAAGTTAAATCTAATGGAAAAATTACAGCTAGCATTGCAGACGATGCACTTAAAATGCTGGATGTCGATTTATTAGGTCTAGATGTGATGGATCGAAAATTACTTCAAGCCATTTTAGAAAAATTTAATGGCGGCCCTGTAGGATTAGATAATTTAGCGGCAGCGATTGGTGAAGAGCGCGAAACGATTGAAGATGTATTAGAGCCTTATTTGATTCAACAAGGTTATCTCATGCGCACACCTCGTGGACGAGTTGTTACACAGGCAACGTATCTTCACTTTGGTATGAAATCACCTACACAACATCTCACCGATAACTTATGGCAGGAATAAAAACTTTTTCTTTTCCCGTTCGCATTTATTTTGAAGATACCGATAGCGGTGGAGTCGTTTATCACTCCAATTATTTAAAATTTATGGAGCGTGCTAGAACGGAATGGTTGAGAAGTGTGGGTATTGATCAGCGTCATTTAAAACATCAAGCGCATATTATGTTTGTGGTTCATCGCATCGATATCCAATATAAATTACCCGCACGCTTTAATGATGACTTAATTGTTAAAAGTGAACTCATTGATATAGGCTCTAGCAAAATTGAATTTAGACAAATGATTTATCGTGACGACGAATTATTAATTGATGCAAGTGTCGATATCGCATGCATTGATAGTGAAAAATTTAAACCCGTACGCATCCCATCCACCGTTAAACAAACCATGGAGTCTTTATGAATGTAGTAAATGATTTATCTTTTATAAGTTTAATTACAGGAGCCACCATTCCAGTGCAGCTCGTGATGTTAATTTTATTAACAGCTTCTGGATTTTCTTGGTGGTATATCTTTATCAAAGTCTCTGTATTAAAAAATGCAGAACTCGCGGTTGATGAATTTGAAAATACATTTTGGACAAGTGGCGATCTTAATAAATTACACGACAGTATTCATAGTGGCCGAATAAAAAATCAAGGCTTAGCGACGATTTTTGAAGCAGGCTATAAAGAATTTAATCGTCACAAGACATCTCGCACCGACATGAGTGATGTGATTGAGGGTGTGCGTCGCGCCATGCGAGCGACTTACAATCGAGAGTTAGATTTTTTAGATGCGCATTTGCCTTTTTTAGCCTCCGTAGGATCTGTGAGTCCTTATATTGGTTTATTTGGTACCGTATGGGGAATTATGAATGCCTTTAGAGGCTTAGCGAATGTCGCACAAGCGACCCTAACACAAGTGGCCCCTGGCATTGCAGAAGCCTTAATTGCAACCGCGATTGGTTTATTCGCCGCGATTCCAGCTGTGATTGCTTATAACCGTTTTGCAACATCTGTGGACCGTCTATCTGTGAGATACGAAAGCTTTATGGAAGAATTCGTGAATATCTTACAAAGAAAAGGATAAGTGATGCGTAAACGTCGCTTAATGAATCAAATTAATGTGGTGCCATATATTGATGTGACTTTAGTGTTGCTTGTCATTTTTATGGTGACAGCGCCCATGACAAATCCAGGTGTTGTAGAACTTCCTGAAGTGGGAGAAACATTAAAGCAAACAGGTGCGCCCATTGTGATTACAGTCAAACTTAATAATACGATTGAGATTGAAGGCGAAAGCTATACGCGCGATCGACTTTTAAGCCATGTGCAGTCTTTAATTAAAACGACACCTGATCGAGCCCTCGTGATTGCTGCTGATAAGAATGTGAAGTATGACGAAGTAATTAGCCTCATGGATCTTTTAAAACAAAATAATGTATCTAAAGTGGGCCTACTTTTAAAGCCACAAAAATAAATTAAGACATGATTAGACCTCAAGAAAAAATCATAGCGAAGCGATCTGCGATTTATGCAGTGAGTGTGCATATTGTTTTAATTCTCATCATGATTGTGAGTTTTGAATGGAGGGTGAAATTACCTCAAGTAGCTGAAGTGGAGTTATGGGATTCCATTCCTCAGCCAAGTTCTAAACCAATAGAAGCACCTCCAGTTGAAAAAAAAGTTGAGCCAGAACCTGCCAAGCCCGTTCCTAAACCTTCTAAAGTAGAAGAAATTATTAAATCGCTTACAAGCGATAAAGCTGACATTAGTTTGAAACAAAAAAAAGAAGAAGAGCGTAAAAAATTAGAGGATCAAAAGAAGAAAGATGATTTAAAAAAAATTCAGGAAGATCTTTTAAAACAAGATCAATTGGCAAAGCTCCAGCAGGAATTACTTCAAGACAAATCCAAACCTTCATTAAATCGTCATGAAGATATGAAACAATCCAATCCTAATCCTACTGAGGGTGGAGCTAAATTAGGTGAAATGGATAAATATAAAGTATTAATTCAAAGAAAAATTCAACAGAATGTGAATAAGCAATTATGCGGGTCTAGCCCTGTTGAGCTTCAATTCGAAATTGGACTCATGCCTACAGGAGAATTGATTGGTAATCCTAAAATGTTAAAATCAAGCGGTATTCCGGTGTGTGATGAATCAGTTGAGCGGGCTATTTTTCAATCACAACCTTTACCGGTACCCACAGATACAGATTTATTTTCGAAATTTAAAAATTTAAAACTTAATTTCCATCCTAATGAAAAAATATAATTTCAGCATGCTAAACATATTCAAAATATTTATTTCTTTATACTTTTTTTCTTTTATTCATTCAAATGCATTTGCGATTGAAACGATTGAGATTGCTGGAGGCGGCACTAAGCAAATTAATATTGCAGTGATGCCTTATAAAGAAATCGCTCAAGACAAAACAAATAGTCGTATGCATCAAATTATTGCAGCTGATCTTTATCGCTCAGGATTTTTTAGACCTTTAGATATTGAAGGGTTAGTTAATAAACCATCGACTTTGAGTGAAATTAATTACCCTGAAATGACTGCGATTGAAGCGCAAGTGATGACTTTAGGTCAGGTCGAAATCAACAACAATCGCATGAAAGTGAATTGGTTTTTAGTGGATATTAATAAAAAAACTATTTTAACCACTATGGAATTTTCAGGTCCAGTCGCTCAGTATCGTGCGATTGCACATAAAATTTCTGACACGATTTATGAAAAATTAACAGGTATTCCAGGTGTCTTTAGTACCAAAATTTCTTATATCTCAAAAAATAAAGGCCGTTATTCTTTAAATGTGGCAGACGCAGATGGATTTAATGTACAGTCAGTCGTGGGCTCACCTCAGCCTTTAATTTCGGCAAGATGGTCACCCGATGGCACCAAGTTTGCTTATGTATCTTTTGAAAAGAAAAAACCCATTATTTATATTCAATCTTTAGTGACAGGACAAAGAACGGTAGTGGCTAATTTTAAAGGTAATAACAGCTCTCCTTCGTGGTCACCTGATGGAAGACGTTTAGCGATTGTTTTAACGTATAACGCGAACTCTCAAATTTATTTAATCGATCCTGATGGCTCTAATTTAAAACCACTTATCCAGAGCGCGCATATTGATACAGAGCCTGTGTGGTCGCCTGATGGAAAATTTATTTATTTCACATCCGATCGTGGTGGTCGTCCGCAAATTTATAAAGTTTCATCAAGCGGGGGCGAGCCACAGCGCGTCTCATTTGAAGGCAATCAAAACTTAAATCCTAATATTTCACCTGATGGCAAAATGCTTGCCTATGTGATGCAAGACGAAGGTCGATTCAGAGTCGTATTGCATGATTTGCAAACAGGTCAAATTACGAAAATTACGGATGGCCCTTTTGATGAGGCACCTAAGTTTTCACCGAATGGGCATGTGATACTATATGCACATAAGATCAACGGATCGGGCGAACTTTCTACCGTATCGATTGATGGAGTGGTTCGCCAATCATTCAATATTCATGCCGATGATATTAGAGAGCCCGCTTGGGGGCCTTTTGTAAAATAAAAAATTAACTTATGGAGATTTGCAAAATGAAAAAATCACTATTACTTGCAACATTACTTTCATTGTTTTTGGTAGGTTGTAGTTCGACACCCATTAATGATGTATCAAAACCTACTGGCCCTTCAGTATCTGATGACGAAAAAGATCTTGATCTTGCAAGCCTACGCGATCCTAATAATATTTTATCGAAACGAAGCATTTACTTTGATTATGATAAAGATGTCGTAAAAGCTGAATACAAAGATCTCGTAGCAGCGCACGCCAAATATGTGTCAACTCACCCAAAAGCAAAAATGACTTTAACAGGTAATACGGATGATCGCGGTTCACGTGAATATAACGTATCACTTGGTCAAAGACGTTCTGTATCAGTGAAGAAATCGATGAATGTATTAGGTGCGCAAGATACACAAATCGAAACAGTAAGTTTCGGTGAAGAGCGTGCAGATACGAATTGTAAAGATGATGCATGCTATGGCAAAGATCGTCGCGTCGATATCTCTTACGAAAAAGAGTAAGCATTAAATATTGATGAAAAAACTCATTCTTTTAGCGTGTTTATGTGTCACACCTGTTCACGCGGCACTTTTTGAAGATACGGAAGCTAGAAAAAAACTTCAAGAGATGCAATTAAAAGAAGCGGAGTTAGAAGCGCGTATTGTAAATCTTGAGGCTGTCATTAAAAGTGGTAGCCTCAACGATATGCTGAATCAAATCGAACTCATGAAACAAGATGTTTCCAAATTACGTGGCGATATGGAAACACTTCGTCATTTAAATGCTACGGTGGAGCAGCGCCAGAAAGATCTTTATCAAGACCTAGATGGCAGACTTCGAAAGATTGAAGAAAAATCAGTTGGAAATAATTCGGCTTTACCTAATAAAGTCGCTGAATCACCTACAACACCTGAAGTGAAAGCACCGTCAGATCAAGAAGTTTTTGATCAAGCCAGTCAACTTTTAGATGGCATGAAATATAAAGAGGCCTTCCAGGCCTTCACTGACTTTATTAAACAATTCCCTAGTAGCGCATTATTACCTGATGCTAAATATGGCCTAGCGAATGCGCAATTTAGTTTAAAAAATTACAAAGCGTCACTCGGTACTTATCAAAAATTATTGGATCAACATCCAGATTTTGCAAAAAATCCAGAAGCGCTACTTGGCTTAGCTAACGCACAAATTCAATTAGCACTTATTCCTGAAGCTAAAAAAAGTTTAAAGGATTTGATTAAAAAATATCCTAAGAGCGATGTGATTCAAAATGCTCAAAAGCGTTTAAAAGTTTTAGAAAGTATTAAGCCTTAATATTTCTACCCTTTAATTTTTTGTCTTAAATTCCTAAACGTGGCACAACTTAAAATCTTTGAAATTTTTTATTCGCTACAAGGTGAATCCTCTCGCGTGGGATTGCCTACGATTTTTATTCGATTAAGCGGATGTCCCATGCGTTGCCATTATTGTGATACAGCTTATGCTTTCCAAGGTGGGTCGATGATGGATATGGATGACATCATGGAGACAATCAAAAAATACGACACACACTACGTCACAGTCACAGGGGGCGAACCTTTAGCGCAAAAAGAAGTATTGAGCCTTCTAAAAGTTTTAGCAGATCAAAATTATGATTTATCGCTTGAGACGGGGGGTGGGATTTCTATTAAAGAAGTGGACCCTCGCATTAAAATTATTTTAGACATCAAAACACCTGAATCAGGTGAAGAGAAAAAAAATCATTGGGAAAATCTAAATCTCATTCATGCAAAAGATGAAATTAAATTTGTGCTTTGTAGTCGCGAAGATTACGACTGGGCCAAAAAAATCCTTGATCAATATAAATTAACCGAAAAATGCCATGTGTTATTTTCGCCTGTGTACCAAAAGCTTAACGCAACTGATTTAGGGAATTGGATTTTAGAAGATCAACTTCCTGTGCGCTTGCAAATTCAATTACATAAATTACTTTGGGGAGAAAAGCCCGGTGTCTAAAGCGGTCGTTCTTTTATCGGGCGGTCTTGATTCTGCTACGACCTTAGCGATCGCAAAAAGTAAAGGCTATGAATGTTACGCTTTGAGTGTGAATTATCACCAACGCCATATTGCGGAACTCGAAGCTGCTAAAAAAATTGCCATTCAATTTAACGTTAAAGACCATAAAACAGTTGAGATGGATTTAAGTTGGATGCTCACTTCAGCGCTAACCAATCCTGATTTAAAAGTGCCGACTGAATTAAGCACCCACATTCCTATTACTTACGTGCCCGCTCGCAATACTTTAATGCTGACGCTCGCTTTAGGGTGGGCAGAAGTGATCGGTGCCCATGACATTTTTATAGGGGTGAATGCCGTCGATTATTCAGGCTACCCTGATTGCAGACCCGAATATATTGAGCAATTTCAAAAAATGGCTAATTTAGCGACTAAATCGGCTATCGAGGGTCAAGCCATCCAACTTCATACTCCGCTCATTAATTTATCTAAAGAAGCCATCATTGCTAAAGGTATGACATTGGGTGTGAATTATGGTTTAACAGTCTCTTGTTATCAGGCTGATCAAGCAGGGCTAGCTTGTGGCGTCTGCGATTCTTGTCGTTTAAGGCAAAATGGCTTTAAAGCCGCTGGGATTGATGATCCTACCCCTTATCAATAGACAAAAAGAGACCTTAAATTCTTGTCTTTAAAGTGATTTTGCTTGCCAAATATGCCAAAAATAGCGTAAAATCCGCCCCTTTCTTAAGAAAATTTTTAACTAATTGAAGAGTGTAAATTATGGTAATTATTCGACTTTCTAGAGGCGGTTCAAAAAAGACCCCTTTTTACAATGTAGTTGTGGCAGATTCAAGAAATCGCCGCGACGGACGCTTTATTGAGCGTATTGGTTTTTATAACCCAATGGCTAAAATTGGCACCGAAGCACTTCGTATTGATAACGAACGTGTCACACATTGGAAAGGTCATGGCGCACTCCTCTCAGATTCAGTCAATCGCTTAGTTAAACTGCACTCAAAAGGCCCAGAAGCAATTGTGGCTTTAAAGAAAAAAGATGCAGACAAGGTAGAAGCGAGAAAAGCTAAAGAAGCAGCTAAAAAAGCTGAAGAATTAAAAGCAGCGATGGAAGCTAAAGAAGCAGAAGAAAAAGCGAAAGCAGCAGAAGCTGCAGCAGCTCCTGCACCAGAAGCAGCGCCAGTTGAGGCAGCTCCAGAAGCGGCCCCAGTAGAAGCAGCAGCTCCTGAAGTAGCACCAGAAGCAGCTCCAGCTGAGGCGACTGAACCACCAGCTGAAAGCGCTTAATGTTTTGATTCACTTGTGAATACAAGTGATATGAGTGAGATAGAAAAATTTATCATGGCACGCATCAGTGGGCCATATGGTGTCAAAGGTTGGATTAAGATTCAGCCCTTCACGGTAGATATCCATCAACTTCTGAATAAAAAAGAGTGGCTTATTGGAGATGAAAAATCATCGATAAGTTACCCAATCGAAACATCAAAAATACATGGCAATAGTATTGTCGCTAAGTTAGTGAATATTGATGATCGAGATGCAGCATTCGGGTTAAAGAATAAAACGATTTTAATACCCAAAGATGAATTGCCTGCTTTAGAAAAAGGCGAATATTACTGGAATGATTTGATGGGACATAAAGTCATCAATCAACAGAAAGAACATTTAGGTGTCGTTCAAACATTTCTGGAAACGGGAGCGAACGATGTCTTAGTCGTAAAGGGTGACAAAGAGTATTTAATCCCCTTTATTCCGCATGTGATTTTAAATGTGGATATGGCAAAAAAAGAAATTGAAGTCGACTGGGATAAAGATTTTTAAATGAAATCTTTGTCTTTTGATGTGGTGACACTTTTTCCTGAGATGTTTCAAGCATTAAAGGATTTTGGTATTACATCTCGTGCATTTCATGAAGCGTTTGTAGATTTAACGTTATGGAATCCAAGAGATTTTACAAGTGATGCACATCGCACAGTAGATGATAGGCCTTATGGCGGCGGCCCAGGCATGCTGATGATGATTGAGCCTTTGAAGAAGGCCATTGATGCCGCTAGAAAAGCGCAAATGAATAAAGGCATTCAAGATGTAAGAGTGATTCATTTATCCCCAAGAGGATTGCCACTCACACATCAAAAAGTAATGGAACTGTCAAAAGCTTCAGGACTCATTTTTTTAGCGAGTCGTTATGAAGGAGTGGATGAGAGGCTGATTGAAAGTAGTATCGATGAAGAAATTTCAATTGGCGACTACGTATTAAGTGGCGGGGAATTACCTACCATGGTGGTGATGGATGCGATTATTAGGCAACTACCAGGGGTGTTAGGAGATGATAATTCGGCCATTGAGGATTCGTTTGTGAATGGCTTACTTGATTGCCCTCACTATACGAGACCGGAAGTGTATGAAGGATCTAAGGTGCCGGATGTATTATTATCGGGTAACCATGCTAGAATTAGCGCCTGGCGATTACAGCAATCGTTAGCGTTAACCAAGGTCAGACGACCTGATTTGTTGGCCGCAAGGCTGTTGACTAAAGAAGAGACTCGGCTGCTTGAAGAAATAGATAAGCAGGAACAAGACTCTATATAACTAAAAGGAACGGATTATGGCAGATATTATTCAATTATTAGAGCAAGAAGAAATTGCTCGTCTAGGTAAAACCATCCCTAACTTTGCACCAGGCGACACAGTTGTAGTGGGTGTAAACGTGGTCGAAGGTACAAGAAAGCGTGTGCAGCTTTACGAAGGTGTTGTGATTTCAAAAAGAAATCGCGGCCTCAATTCAGCATTCACTGTGCGTAAGATTTCATCTGGTGAAGGTGTTGAGCGTACATTCCAAACTTATTCTCCATTAATCGCATCAATCGAATTAAAACGTCGCGGTGATGTGCGTCGTGCAAAACTTTATTACTTACGTGAACGCTCAGGTAAATCTGCACGTATCCGTGAAAAATTAGATGCGCGTGAAAAAGAAATTATTCAAGACATTCCAAAAACAGAAACGCCTAAGGCGTCAGCGCCTGAAGCAGCTCCCGATAAGGCAGCTGAGTAATTTAAAAAGCCCCGTTAAAGCGGGGCTTTTTTATTTGTGTTAATCTTTTTGTATGGTGAAGAAAACACGAGATCCCATTGTCATTTCTGATGACGAAAAAAAAGTCATCGATCAATTTATTGATCACTTATGGCTTGAGGATGGTTTAGCCAAAAATACGCTAGAGAGTTATCGTTTTGATTTAATGCAATTCTCAGAATTTTTAAATCGCGAGTTTAAAAAAATATTATTAGAAGTTAGAGAAAGCGATATTCAAGGTTATCTTGCGAATAAATTCAGTCATGTAAAAGCGAGAAGTATTTCAAGATTAATCGCAACACTTCGACGTTTCTACCGTTATCACTTACGTGAACGTCATATTGAAGAAGATCCCACGCTCCATATTGAAGCCCCGAAATTACCAAAATCACTTCCTAAAAGTTTAAATGAAACTGAAGTCGAATCTCTTTTAAAAGCCCCTGAGATTGAAACATCTTTAGGGTTGCGCGATCGCGCGATGTTAGAACTTCTTTATGCATGTGGATTGCGTGTGACCGAACTCATTAGTTTAAGAGTGACTGAGGTGAGTCTTGCTGATGGTGTGATTCGTGTGACAGGTAAGGGGAGTAAAACAAGATTAGTCCCTATGGGTGAAGTCGCTGTTGAATGGATAGATCGTTATTTAAAAGAAGCAAGGCCCCATATTCTTAATCAAAAAGTATCAGATGATTTATTTGTCACACAGCGTGGAGAATTGATGACGCGACAATCATTTTGGCATTTAATTAAACGCTATGCATTAATTGCAGGCATTCAAAAAACATTATCGCCGCATGTATTACGGCATGCTTTTGCGACACACTTACTTAATCATGGTGCAGATTTACGTGTGGTTCAAATGTTATTAGGACATGCAGATATTTCAACGACGCAAATTTATACACATGTGGCACGTGAGCGTTTGAAGAAGCTTCACGAAACACATCACCCCAGAGGTTAAGGGCGTATACCTTTTTCGAAAATGACACCCACCGCTTTTACTTGCGGCAAGATTTGCGGTTTTGAAATTTTAAGTTTGATCCAAGGCGATTTAAATTCTTTTTCTAGTGTTTCAATAATGAGGTGCGCCAAAGGCTCTAATAATTTAAACGTGTGATTTGATGAGATAGATTTAATTCGTTCATTCACAACAGCATAATCGATGGTATCTGTAATTAAATCAGAAGTCGCTGAAGTCATTTTAGGTAAAGTCATTTCAAGATCAATAAGCAACGTTTGCGGCAAGGCGCGCTCCCATTCAGAGACACCGATAATCGTTTCAATTTTCATCTCTTCTATAAAAATAAGTGGGGCCGTCATGAGTGCTTCAAAAAATTGTAAAATAGAGCTTTCATTATAAAGTGATTTTCAAATGATGAACGTGATTTACCTTCTTTTTAGTTATCTCATCGGTGCTATTTCATTTGGCATTGTAATGAGCTATATATTTTCTTTGCCTGATCCTCGAACCATAGGCTCTAAAAATCCAGGTGCGACGAATGTTTTACGTACAGGAAAAAAACTAGCGGCTTTATTAACTCTTTTAGGTGATGCTTTAAAAGGTGCTTTAACAGTAGGCTTAGCGCAATACTTTGAATTATCTTCTCTGATGGTAGGACTTATTGCGATTGCAACCCTCATAGGACATGTATTTCCAATTTACTATGGCTTTAAAGGAGGCAAGGGTGTTGCTACAGCCGCAGGTATTCTCTTTATGTTTTCGTGGGTCATGGGACTTACAGTATTAGGAATATGGCTCGGTGTATTTTTTATGTGGCGTTATTCATCGCTGGCCGCCATCATCGCAGGAAGCTTATCCCCTGTGATTGGATTTTTTTACGGCATCGATTTTTATGAATTGATTGCTTCATCCATGATCGCGCTCATTTTAATTCTGCGTCATATGGAAAATATCAAACGCTTAATTGATGGCACTGAATCAGGCTTTAAAGATAAGAAATAATTCTTACGCGAGTTGCCATCTAGGTTTCACTGAAAAACCAAGATCACGTTTCAAAGAAGTTTCCAATCGCATTGCACCAGCAAAAGCAATCATCGCTCCGTTGTCTGTACAAAATTCTAAGCGCGGAAAAAATACCTCATAATTTTTTTGAGTTAATTCAGTTTTTAATTTTTGACGTAATTGTTTATTAGCGCCTACACCGCCTGATACAACCAGTTGTTTTAAATTGGTTTGATTGAGCGCATGAAGACATTTTTTAGCCAAGACATCTGTGATCGCTTCTTGAAATGCAAACGCGACATCAGCTTTAATTTCATCCGTTAAATTTTCTTGTGCACGAATGAGATGAAGCACCGCTGTTTTTAACCCGCTAAAACTAAAATTTAAATCTTTGGTGTGAATAAGAGGCCTCGGTAAATCAAAATGAGATTTACCTTTTTCAGCTAAAAGAGATAAAGCTAAACCGCCTGGATAACCTAAACCTAACAACTGCGCAGTTTTATCAAAAGCTTCCCCTGCGGCATCATCTAAAGTATCCCCAATGATTTCATATTGACCCATTTTTTTCACATGAATAATTTGTGTGTGACCACCTGAAACAAGGAGCGCCAAAAAAGGAAAAGTGGGAGCATATTTTTCCAATAAGGGTGCTAATAGATGGCCTTCTAAATGGTGGATCGGGATAGTAGGAATTTGAAGCGAAAGAGCTAAGGCTTCAGCAAGCGAGCTCCCGACCAACAAAGCTCCAGATAAACCGGGCCCTTGAGTATAGGCGATCGCATCAATCGCCTCTTTTTTAACTCCCGTTTTCTTAAAAAGAGTCTCAAGTAGAGGCAAAATAAGTCTAATATGGTCTCGAGACGCCAATTCAGGAACCACCCCACCATAAGCCTCATGAAGGTCGACCTGAGAATGGAGGGTATGGTCTAAAAGACCTTTTTCATGATCAAAAAGGGCTAATCCGGTCTCGTCACAGGAGGTTTCAATACCAAGTACCAACATGGGGTTAAGGCTCAAAAAAGATTGATAAATGAATAGATTAGCATTAAAATAACGGACTTTTCCAAAATTCCATTTGGGAAAAACACTAAAAAAACGCATTATTTAAAATAAGAGAGTTTAATGTCAACAGTACGTGTAAAAGAAAACGAGCCATTCGACGTAGCACTTCGTCGTTTCAAGCGCTTAATTGAGAAGACCGGTCTTATCAACGACTTACGTGCGCGTGAGTTCTATGAGAAGCCAACATGGGAACGTAAACGTAAAGCTGCTGCTGCAGTGAAACGTCAGTACCGTCGTCTTCGCAATCAAATGCTCCCCCCAAAATTATTCTAATTTTTTAAGATGTCCTTAAAAGTAAAAATTACTGAGGACATGAAAGAAGCTATGCGCGCTAAAGACGTTGTTCGTCTTGGCACGATTAGACTTCTTCAATCCGCTATTAAACAACGTGAAGTCGATGAGCGTATTGAGCTGACGGATCAAGATGTGATGGCTGTCATTGAAAAAATGTTAAAACAACGTCGTGATTCCATTGAGGCTTATGAATCGGCAGCAAGACAAGATTTAGCGGATGCTGAAAAAGCTGAAGTAGTGATTTTACAAAGCTACCTCCCGCAAGCCTTAAGTGATGAAGAAGTCAGTGCCATTCTAGATGCCGCAATTAAAGCCGCGAATGCGACAAGCATTAAAGAGATGGGTCAAGTGATGGCGATCGTTAAACCTCAAGTGGTGGGTCGTGCAGATATGGGTAAATTGTCAGCGCTGATCAAACAAAAGCTCGGTTAAAAATTCAATATAAAAAATTAAAAAAATGATGAGGGAGCTTAAGGCTCCTTTTTATTTTTAAGCTATGATTAAACGCATATGATTCCAGAGTCATTCATTCAGGAACTTTTAAATCGTGTCGATGTCATCGATGTCATCGATAAAAGTGTGCCTTTAAAAAAAGCAGGTAGTAACTATGTCGCTTGCTGTCCTTTCCATCAAGAGAAGTCACCTTCATTTACGGTAAGCCCTTCCAAGCAGTTTTATCACTGCTTTGGTTGTGGTGCGCATGGCTCCGCTTTAAGTTTTCTCATTGAATATCAAGGTATGAGCTTTGTGGATGCGGTGGAAGATCTTGCTAAATCCGTGGGCTTAACCGTTCCCCAAGACACACAAAAAATTTCACCTGAAGCGAAAGAAAAAAATTTAGCTTTAGGTGAGGCATTACAAATGGCTTCTCAGTATTATCAAAGTGCTTTGAAAAAATCAGAACGCGCGATTGAGTATTTAAAAAAACGTGGACTCACAGGACAAATCGCTAAAACATTTCAATTAGGTTACGCACCTGAAGGTTGGCAAAATTTAGAAAACGTATTTAAAAAATATGATGACGAAGCACTTAATATCGCAGGCCTTGTTTTAAAGAATGATCAAGGTAAGCGCTACGATCGTTTTCGTGATCGCATCATGTTCCCCATTCACAATATGAAGGGTGAAATTATTGGCTTCGGGGGGCGTGTGATTAATCCTGAAGATACACCTAAATATTACAACTCACCTGAAACCCCACTCTTTCAAAAGAGCCAAGAGCTCTACGGTCTTTTTGCAGCGCGTCGATCTATTCGTGAAAAAGGTTGTGTGCTTGTTGTGGAAGGCTATATGGATGTTGTGGGTCTCGCACAATTTGGTGTGATGAATGCGGTTGCAACATTAGGTACGGCGACGTCTGCATTTCATATTAAAAAATTGATGCGTCAAACCGATACGATTATTTTTTGTTTTGATGGCGATAATGCAGGTAAAGCTGCAGCGTGGCGTGCCATGATGAATGCACTTCCAAGTTTGAACGATAAAGTCGTTTTGAAATTCTTATTTTTACCTGAAGAGCATGATCCGGATAGTTTTATTAGAGCGCACAGTAAAGAAGCTTTTGAATCGATGATGCATGACGCGATGCCTTTGTCACAATATTTAGTGCAACATTTAACTGAAAAAAATCATTTAGCCACGCAAGAAGATAAGGTGAAATTTCTCAACGAAGCTGAACCTATCTTAAAAGAAATTACTGCACCTAAATTAAGCTTACTGTTACGGAAACGTTTTGCAGAATTACTGCATTTGAATGACAAAGAAATGGATCAACTGCTTCATGTTGCTCAGCCTCAAATGCAAACTAATAAAACCAATATCAAAACGAAGGGAAAACTTCCTTCCTCAGTTAAACGTAAATTTATTTTGCTTCTTATTTTAAAACCTCAGCTTGCCATTACCGAAGATTTGGCTTTGGCTCAAAGCGATAGTTTTGAAGATGATTTACTTAAAAAAGTTTTGGCACTTACTTTAAACCAGCCCGAATCGAAACCTTCTTCCATCCTTCATGGTCTAAAGTCACAAGTGGATAGCGCCATTATGGATTTGGTGCATGAAGAATTGACTCATTTTGATGATCAAATCCATTTTGAGTCTGAAATTGAGGGAGCGAGGAAGGCATTGCTAGAGCAAGGAAAAGCGTCTAAAACCAAAGCCCATTTTAGTGCTCTAAAGGATAAGCCTTTAAGTAGCTTAACTGAGGAAGAAAAAGAGCACCTTAAAACCCTCACCCAAAGACTCAAAACACCCCCTAGAACTTAAGCCTTTCATTGACCAAAAAGACCCTTTTTGGTACACTTAAAGGTTACGCGTTTATTTATATTTTGTTGATTTATAAGGCAAAATAAGCCCTAATAAGAAGAGGTAGAGCATGGCCAGACCAAAAAAAGACCCGTCGCAAAAAAAGAACCCCAAAATGAAAGATTTCTATGGAAATGCGAATGACGCAAATCCTAAAGATGTCGAAGAGCGACGCACCCGTCTTAAGTCTTTAATCGTTCTTGGTAAAGAGCGAGGCTATCTTACATACGCTGAAATTAACGATCACTTACCTGACGAAATTCAAGAGTCAGAACAAATCGAAGGCATTGTCAGCATGATCAACGATATGGGGATCATGGTTTATGAACAAGCTCCTGATGCAGAAGCCCTTCTTATGGCCGATGTGCCCCCACCTGTAACCGATGAAGAAGCGGCTGAAGAAGCTGAACAAGCACTAGCGACCGTAGATTCAGAATTTGGTAGAACAACAGATCCTGTACGTATGTATATGCGTGAAATGGGAACCGTCGATCTATTGACGCGCGAAGGCGAAATCGAAATTGCAAAACGTATTGAAGACGGCTTAAAACATATGGTGCAAGCCATTGCTGCATGTCCTACAACGATTACTGAATTGCTTGCAATGGTAGACAAAGTTGAATCGAATGAATTAAGTGTCGACGAAGTTGTGGATGGCTTAATCGATGTGGAAGTGGAAGCGCCGATTGTGGCTCCTGAACCTGAAGAAGAAGTTGAAGAAGAGATTGATGACGAAGAAGACGATGATGCAGATGGCGCTAAAGCTGCTGCAATCTCTGCTGAAGCGCTCGCAAAATTACGTGAAGAAGTATTAACACGTTTTGCTGCCATTCGAAAAACCAATCAGAAGATGAATGACATTCGTCTTAAAAAAGGCATTGATGATCCTGCGTATAAAAAACTGCATGAATCTGTTTTAAAAGAATTGATGGAATTTAGATTCTCAGCAAAACAAGTTGAAGCCCTTTGTGATTCTGTGAGAAATCGTGTGAATCAAATTCGTACGCACGAAAGAAAATTGATGGACTTCTGTGTTGAGAAATCAGGTATGCCTCGCACACATTTTATTAAGAGCTTCCCAGGTAACGAAACTAACCTTGATTGGTTAGTCGCTGAACTTAAACAAGATAAGCCTTACAACGCAAAATTAGAACGTTTTAAACATTCGATCGTGGATCAGCAAGACCAATTGATTGCGATTGAAAAAGAAGCGGGCTTATCGATTAAAGATTTAAAAGAAATTAATAAGCAAATGACGACAGGTGAAGCCAGAGCACGTCGTGCTAAACGCGAAATGATCGAAGCTAACTTACGTCTTGTGATTTCAATTGCTAAAAAATATACCAACCGCGGTCTTCAGTTCTTGGATCTGATTCAAGAAGGCAATATTGGCTTGATGAAAGCGGTGGATAAATTTGAATATCGTCGCGGATATAAATTTTCAACATATGCGACTTGGTGGATTCGTCAGGCGATTACACGTTCGATTGCTGACCAAGCAAGAACCATTCGTATTCCGGTGCATATGATTGAAACGATCAATAAGATGAATCGTATTTCACGACAAATTTTACAATCGACGGGAGCTGAGCCTGATCCATCTGTACTCGCTGAAAAAATGGAAATGCCGGAAGACAAGATTCGTAAGATTTTAAAAATTTCTAAAGAGCCTATTTCAATGGAGACACCGATTGGTGATGATGAAGATTCTCATCTTGGCGACTTTATTGAAGATGCAGCGACATTGACACCGATTGATGCGGCTGTGTATGGATCTCTTCGTGATGTGACCGCAGAAATATTAGAGTCTCTTACACCGCGTGAAGCAAAAGTATTGCGTATGCGTTTTGGTATTGAAATGAATACTGACCATACTTTAGAAGAGGTAGGTAAACAGTTTGATGTAACACGCGAACGTATTCGACAAATTGAAGCGAAAGCGTTAAGAAAATTAAGACATCCAACACGCTCAGAAAGATTACGTAGCTTCTTAGAAAACGGAAAAGAATAAACCAATCTATCAGAGGGCCTATAGCTCAGTTGGTTAGAGCAGAGGACTCATAATCCTTTGGTCCCTGGTTCGAGTCCAGGTGGGCCCACCAAATTTAGTAAAAGGAAGGTAACAACATGACAAAAGAAGTGGTATTAAAATATTTACAAAAACACGGACAAAAGATTGATTATGAAATCGTCAAAGACACAGGCATTGATTTAAAAGAATTAAGAAAAACGATTTCTGAATTACAAAGTAAGAATCTTATTCAGACATGTACCATCATTCAACATGGCGCAAAAGGTAAGCTTATTGAAGGTATTCAGTGTCGCATCGCTGGCTATACACCACCAGCAGCGCCAGGCAGAAAGGCGCCTGCAGCACCACCTCAGTAATTTAAGATTAAATCTGACGTTCGACTTCGTCGATGATTGTGGAAGGTTTGATTTTTAAAGCAGAAGCTAATTTAAATATCGTATAGAGACTTGGGTCCTTGCGACCCATTTCTAATTCACTGATATAAGCTCGTGAAAGACTGGATTCAATTGAAAGTGCTTCTTGGGTGAGCTTCTTAGAAATTCTTTTTTTTCTTAATACAGCACCAAAAGTGTTATCAATTTTTGTAAGTTTGTTCACGAAGTTACTATGCATTAAATTAAAAAATAATTCTGTCATTCTTAGATGACATAATTCGAAGTAGAAGTTGCAAGCTTTTAATAATTGCAACTTATAGATGGAATCAGGGGGCAGAGAATTAGATCTACTATTTAATTTGCTAAATATGAATACACATAAGTTATTTTCTGACGAACTCAACAAAGCATTAAAGCTTAAATACAAGTCTAAAAAAGTTTCCGCGCTTTATTTTGCGACCCAGTTTAATAAGCAGTGCAAAAAATCCTCACTTCACATCTCTCAAGAGTCTGCAAGAAAATGGCTTAAAGGATTATCTTTTCCAAGCCAAGAAAGAATTATGGTTTTGATCTTATGGTTGAAGCTTGATAGCCGCCTTTTTTATATTGAAGACCTTCAAACTTCAAATGCTGATGATAAGAGTCAATCTATCATTGCTGAGCAAGCTAAAGTTTTAAAAGAAGCGCTTGTTAAAATGGCGACAAAACTTCTAGAGCTTATTAAAACGATTCGTTAAAAGAGACTTAAAAATATCCTTATGAAAATATTTATCTTAATTAGCTTTGCCATAGCATTTTATTTATTTAGGGTGAATGTCATGGCAGCACCTATTTTGAAAATAGGCGATGATGCACCAATTTTTACGCTTCCAGACAGCCTAGGTAATCAAGTCAGTTTAAATGACTATAAAGGCAAATGGGTTGTTTTATATTTTTATCCAAAGGATGATACACCTGGCTGTACTACTGAAGCTTGCCACTTTAGAGATGATTTTAAGTCGTTAGAAGCTATAAGCGCTAAAGTGATTGGCGTGAGTATTGATGATAGTTTTTCTCATAAAAAATTCGCAGAAAAATATAATTTACCTTTTCCTCTTTTGTCAGATGCTTCAGGAGAGGTTGCAAGCCGTTACGGTGCTTTAAATAATTTTTTAGTGATCAAACTCGCTAAAAGATATACGTATTTGATTAACCCTCAAGGCAAGATTGCAAAAATCTATCTTAGTGTAGATACTTCAAAACATAGCCAAGAAATTATTGAAGATTTAAAGAAGCTTAAGGAATAGATTTAAGCTGATAACAATTGATCAATTTTTTCAGCTAACTCAAAGTCTTTATCGGTGATGCCGGATGCATCATGCGTATGCGTCTTAATAACAAGGGCATTATGACTAAATGTAACTTCCGGATGATGATTTAATTGATTAGCAATTTTTGCAATTTCATTTGCAATTTTGATAGATTCGTCAAAATTAGTAGTTGAAAATTTCTTTTCAATAGAAGGAAATATATAAGACCAGCTAGCACATCTGAATTTTAATTTTTCTTCTATTTCTTTTGTGTTATATGCCATGGATTACCTTAGTTGGTGATATTTAAGCTCTGCAAGATCGATTATTTCCAGAGCCTTTTCATGTGTAGCTTCTAAAACCACTGGAGGAGCAATGCCTTCTTCCAAAGCTTCAAGCCATCGATTTGCGCATAAGCACCATCGATCACCAGCTTTCAATCCTGTGAATTCAAATTCCGGTCTTGGTGTGATTAAGTCGTTACCCTGTAATTTAGAGAACTGGAGAAATTCATGAGTTACTACCGCACATACTGTATGTTTACCGATATCTTCTGGACCTGTTTCACAGCATCCATTTCTTGTAAATCCTGTGATAGGGTTAAGGTTACATACTTCTAATTTTGTTCCAAGAACATTCTTAATTGCCATTTTTTTAAGATATCACTATGAACGATATTTATATATAAGAGTCACATTGACTATGAAAAAGACCATAAGTTTATTTTTGTTGCTTATTGCGACCCAAGTACAAGCGATTCCTACCTTTGAAAAATTATTAGAGCTTAATAATTCAATTGTCGTTGTTAATGTGGACCTGCCCGATGGCTCATCAGGAACGGGAACAGGCGTTGTTGTGAGTAAAGAGTATGTTGCGACCGATTGTCACGTGATTGCCAATACATTAGGGGCCAATATTTCTAAATATGATGATGCATATAAGCCGATCGCATTTAAGGCGGATTGGAAACATGATTTATGTCTATTAAAGTTTGAAGAGTTGCCATTCAAGCCAGTCCCTATTCGCGATAGTAAAACGTTGCAATATGAAGAGGATGTTTTTAGTATTAGTTATCCCAATGGTAGCAATGTGCCGCAGCCATCTTATGGTTCAGTTAAGGCCATGCATAACTTAGATAGCAGTGTCATAATTCGATCAGATGCGGCCTTTTCTTTAGGTTCAAGTGGGGGCGGCCTATTTGATGAAAAATATAATTTAATTGGAATTACGACATTTAAAAGCCCAGGACCTCAAGGTTTTTTTTACAGCTTGCCGGTAGAGTGGATTAAAAAGCTTATGAAAGAGCCAGATGCTAAATCACTTAAAACTTTAGATATTCCCTTCTGGGCTATGCCGTTCGAACAAAAACCTAATTTTATGAAAGTGGTGATCCCTTATCAAAATAAAGAGTGGGATACACTTAAATCCATTTCAGATTTGTGGGTTAAAGAAGAACCCAATTCGCCTGATGCCTGGTATTTTTTAGGCCTAGCTGACCAAGGAAAAAAAGATCTTAAAGCTGCAAAAGACGCATTTTCTAAGGCTGAGAAAATCAACCCTAGGCATGTTGATGCCATGATGGGCTTGGCAGAAATAGCTGAGTCTGAAAAAGATGTAACGGCCCTACAAAATATTCAAAAAAAGGTCAATCAATTAAATACGAGTCTTGCAGAAGTTATTTCGAATAAATTAGATAAGTTAAAGTAAGATTTATTTTTAATAACAATATTTCAATATGCTAAAACAAGCTTTGTCACTTGCAGAAAAAGGCTACCTTCCAGACGCGCTTATTCGTTTTGGCATTAGACAGCTTTTAAAAAAACGTCTTGAAGAAATTAATCACGAAGATGCAGAAAAATCACAAACCTTAAAAAGTGATTTTTTTGAGAGTATGGATCAATCACCTATTGCATTAGTCCCTCACCTTGCAAATAAACAACATTATGAAGTGCCATATACCTTTTTTGATTTTTGCTTGGGAAAACATAAAAAATACAGCAGTTGTTATTGGGATCAAAATACAAAAAATCTAGATGATGCAGAATGGAATGCGCTGAAGATTAGTGCAGCACATGCGGATTTAAAAAATGACCAGACAATTCTTGAATTAGGTTGTGGCTGGGGTTCACTCACTCTTTTTATGGCTCAACAATATCCTAAGAGTCGAATCTTTGCAGTATCTAATTCAAACTCCCAAAGAATTTTTATTGAAGGCGAGGCCAAAAAAAGGGAACTTAAAAATATTCATGTGATGACATGTGATATGAATCGATTTCAACCTAAAAATTTTAAAATCCCTAAAAGCTTTGATAGGATTGTTTCGATTGAGATGTTTGAACATATGCGCAATCATCGAAAGCTTTATCGCATGCTAAATGATTGGCTAAAGCCTGGCGGAAAATTCTTTATGCATATTTTTGTGCATCAACATACGCCCTACGCATTTGAAGTCAAAGATCAAGATGATTGGATGAGTAAATTTTTCTTTTCAGGCGGCATGATGCCAAGTGATGATTTGCCATTGCACTTTCAAGAACACCTAAAATTAAAACAGAAATGGTGCTGGGATGGAACGCATTATGAAAAAACAGCCAATGCTTGGTTAGAAAATATGGATCAAGCAAAAATTGATATTTATCCTATCCTTCAAAAAACATATGGCAATAAAAATGCAACACAATGGTTTAATCGTTGGCGAATTTTTTATATGGCTTGTGCTGAATTATTTGGTTTTAGAAATGGTCAAGAGTGGTGGGTGACACATTATCAATTCGAGAAACCAAAAAAATAAATGAAGCTCATTAATTTCGGACTTTTCCAACTGGGCTGGTTCATTGCGATATGGGGAGCGGCTCACCAGGAATTGCTTCCATCGATGATAGCTGTTGCTTTGATATTCATGATTTATATTATTCAGGCACGTTATAAAAAAGAAGCATTTATCTTACTTCTACTTATCATGTTATTAGGCCCCATATTTGATCAATGCTTATTGTCTTTTGGATTGATTGAATACAAAAGCCAGTTTTCAGAATATATTGTACCGATTTGGATTGTCGCTTTATGGGGATTGTTTGCAACCACTTTAAATATATCTTTAAGTTGGTTAAAACATTATAAATTGCTTGCAGTGCTATTTGGCCTTATCGGCGGCCCTTTGGCTTATATTGCGGCAGAAAAATTAAATGCGATTCAGCTAATGAATTCTTATGCACTTCTTGCATTGGCATTAGGATGGGCGCTATTAACACCTTTATCTTTTGTGATTGCAAAAAGATGGAATGGATTCCGTGCATGATATTTTTAAATGCCTTACTTATTAATTTATTATTTGCGAGTCTAGGCTGGCTTTTAAGTCTTAGAAAAAACAATGTGACGCATGTTGATACTATGTGGAGTTTATTTTTTGTTTTTAATGGACTTTATTTTTATACTGCATTTGCACCCTCATTAAGATCCTGCCTCATTATTTTATTAGTCTTGCTCTGGGGTGTGCGTCTTGCGATTTATCTGACATATAGAAATTGGGGTAAGCCGGAAGATGCGCGTTATTTAAAAATTAGACAAAATAATGAGCCTAATTTTAGATACAAAAGCGCATATATTATTTTTGGCTTCCAATCGATTCTTGCTTGGATAGTGGGCTCAATTCTTTTTATAGCTATAGAAAATAATCACCCACTTACTTGGCTAGATACCTTAGGTTTTTTAGTGACGCTATTTGGAATAGTCTACGAATCAATTGCAGATTATCAATTGATGCAATTTAAAAATGATATTAAAAATCGTGGAAAACTTTTACAGTCAGGCTTGTGGAAATTAAGTCGACATCCTAATTATTTTGGTGAAATTTTAGTATGGTGGGGCCTTTTTATAACGACGCTTACGACCGGGATCCATTTTAATTTGATCGCACCTCTTCTTATGACTTTTTTAATATTAAGATTTTCAGGTGTTACGCTTCTGGAGGCTAATCTTACTAAGAAATTTAAAGGATATGATACTTACCAGAAAAAAGTGAATACTATTATTCCTAGATTTTGGAAGACATAATATGCGATTTAAATATTTCTTACTCACAGCATTTTTTTTATTATTGAATGGATGTATGACTCAGCCACCCATTAAAACTGTTTCTGAAGTTAATTTACAAAAATTTATGGGCCCATGGTACGTCATCGGACATATTCCAACATTTATTGAAAAGAATGCATTTAATGCAATTGAGTCTTATGTATTAAATGAAGATGGCACAATTGGTACTACCTTTACTTTTAATGAAGGTAATCTTAATGGCCCCCCTAAAACATATAAGCCTAAAGGATTTGTTATAAAGAATTCAGGCAATGCAGAATGGGGCATGCAATTTATATGGCCCATTAAAGCACAATATAAAATTGTTTATTTAGATGACGCTTACCAAAATACGATCATTGCTAGAGATGATCGGGATTATGTCTGGATCATGTCTCGTGAAAAAAAGATAGAGCAAAAGACTTTAGAGCGATTAGTAGAGAAAATTAAAATCGATGGCTATGATATTAATAAAATACGTTGGATAGAACATTCAAATTAATCATGAGTAAATTGTTTAAAAAATTATTTTTTTGGTTTGATAATTCTTTTTTAGAAGAAAAGTATGCCTCGATTACTTCTGGCAAAGAAATTGATTGGATGCGAGTGATTCCTTTCATACTTCTTCATTTATCCTGTTTTCTTATTTTTCTCGTTGGATTTAGTTGGACAGCCTTTACGGTATGCATCACTCTTTTTGCCATTCGTATGTTTGCCATTACAGGCTTTTATCATCGTTATTTTTCTCATAAAACTTTTAGAACCTCGAGATTTGTACAACTTTTATTTGCGATGATTGGGGCTACGGCAGTTCAAAGAGGTCCATTATGGTGGGCAGCGCATCATCGAGGCCATCATATGCATTCTGATACACCAGAAGATAAACATTCGCCTCAAGAGCATGGATTTTTTTGGAGTCATATGGGATGGTTTTTGACTAAATCAAATTTTGTGACTAATACAAAATTTGTGCCTGAATTAATCAGATTTCCTGAGTTACGAATCATAGATCGATTTGATCTTCTCATGCCATTAGCATTATCGATTGGCTTATTTTTTGTAGGTTACTATTTGAATCAATATGAGCCACAACTCAATACCAATGGCTTTCAGTTATTGATATGGGGATTTTCAGTTTCAACAGTCATGCTTTATCACGCAACTTTTTTAGTAAATTCAGTAGCGCATCAATGGGGCAAGAAGCGTTATGAAACTAAAGATACAAGTCGGAATAATTTTATTATTGCGATTCTGACGTTTGGTGAAGGTTGGCATAATAATCACCATCATTACCCTGGGTCGGCTAGACAAGGCTTTTATTGGTGGGAAATTGATTTAACTTATTATGTTTTAAAATTTTTAGTAATGATAGGCATTATTTGGGATATCCGAACTGTCTCTGACAATATCCGCGAATCTAAAAAAATAGAACATCTTCATCATTAGTCATGAAGATAGCCATCATAGGATCAGGCATCTCTGGCAATACGCTTGCATATTATTTAAATCCTGATCATCAGATTACACTTTTTGAGTCAAATGATAGAGTTGGTGGCCATTCTCACACACATCAAATTAATCTCTTTAATCAAAAAATTAGCGTAGACACCGGGTTTATTGTATTTAATAAAAAGACATACCCTCATTTTTTAAAACTTTTACATGAACTTAAAGTGCCTTACGAAAATAGTGCGATGAGTTTTAGTGTTAAAGACAGCCAAAAAGACTTTGAATACAACGGCACTAATCTCAATGCACTTTTTGCACAAAGAAAAAATCTTATTAATCCACGCTTTTATAAAATGATTAGGGAAATCCTTAGATTTAATAAGTCATCAGTCATGTTATTAAATAAAGATGAAGAGATAAACTTGGGTGAGTATCTAGAACGAGAAAATTATTCTGATTTCTTTAAAAAATATTATATTTTGCCAATGGGCTCAGCAATATGGTCATCGAATATTAAAGCGATGATGCAGTTTCCTGCTAAATTTTTTATCCAGTTTTTTAATAATCATGGCATGTTAAATATTAATGATAGGCCTCAGTGGCTTACGATTTCAGGAGGCTCTATTAATTATGTGGAGAAAATGATCCAGCCTTTTAAGAAAAAAATTAAACTCAGTCAAAATATAAAGTATGTAGATAGAAGAAAAGATTATGTCGCTATTTGTTTTCAAGATCGCACAGAAAAATTTGATTGGGTATTTTTTGCTTGTCATAGCGATGAAGCTTTGAAGTTAATAAAAAGCCCAAGTTCGCATGAAAAAAATATTTTAAAAGCTATTCCATATAACGATAATGAAGTGGTCTTGCATTACGACGATAACTTTATGCCAAAAAGAAAACTTGCTTGGGCAGCTTGGAATTATCATATTAATAATAGTGCTACTTCACCAGCATCACTTACATATAATATGAATATATTGCAAAATTTAAAAGCTCAAGCACCTATTTTAGTTACATTAAATCCACAGCAAAAAATCAATAAAAAGAAAATTATTAAAACCCTCTCATATGCACATCCACAATATAGTTTGCGAAGCATTGAAGCACAATCAAATTATCATTTAATTTCGGGGGTTAATCGTACTTCATTTGCTGGGGCTTATTGGGGCAATGGCTTTCATGAGGATGGTGTTAAAAGTGCCCTCGATGCCATTCAGCAATTTAATTTAATGCATGGATTTCATTAATGCATGCAATCTACGAAGGCACTTTAAAACATACAAGGGTAAAGCCTAAGAAGCACGCATTTCAATATCGTGTTCATATGCTATATCTTGATCTTGATGATTTAGTGCAAGTATTTTCAAATAATTTATTTTGGAGTTATAACCGTTTTAATTTGGGTTGTTTTTTAAGAACAGATTATTTTGGAAATCCGAAAGATAGTTTAAAAAAATCAATGCAAGATGAAATTAAAAAGAATCTTAATTTTAATCATCGTGGAAAAATATTTGTTTTAACAAGCCCAAGATACTTTGGCTATTGTTTTAATCCCGTCAGTTTTTATTATTGTTTTAATACCAAAAATAAATTATTTGAAAATACTTGCACT
>CAINIH010000091.1 GCA_903849185.1 uncultured Methylophilaceae bacterium | reverse complement strand
GATGAATACGATCTAACATTTCATCAGTTTTTTCGTAGTGACATTTATCATTTTCATGTTTTGGCGCTACCGGTAAAGAAAGTATGATTTCATCTTCAATCAAACTTAACACATCCATCTTTACACTACCTTCAATTAAATCGTAATCCGCATGGTCATCAACCTGAAAATCAGTGAGTTGCGTTTCTTCTTTAATTAAAAATCCTGATTTTAAAAAAATCTTATGCTCTAATTTTTCTGAACATCTTTGGCAAATTAAATCTAATTTACCTTCGATGAATAGCTCTAAACAAGGCTCTCTATGTTTGTTTTCGAAGCCTCTTAAAACAAAAGCAACTGAATCTTCGAGATTTAAGCATAAATCCTGCAATCGCTTAAAATCAGAGAGGCGAATTATATCACGAATTTCTCTTGATTTTCTTGAAAAATCAATATTGTCTATATGCTGTTCCATCAATAGTTTTCGGGTTAAAAGACATCATTATTATATAAGAAATGACATGCTATAATTTTCTTAAATTAACCCTAATTTGGCGATTTTTCGCTGAAAACTTAAGGCTTTTCATTGTTCAAAAAAATACTCATAGCAAACCGTGGTGAAATAGCGGTAAGGCTTATTCGCGCCTGTTCTGAACTTGGTATTACTTCGGTAGCCATTTACTCAGATGCTGACCGCCATGCGCTGCATGTCAAAAAAGCTGATGAATCTTACAATGTTGGCGCAGATCCTTTAGCCGGTTATTTAAATGCTCACAATATTGTTAATATCGCTGTAACTTCCGGATGTGACGCTATCCATCCAGGGTACGGTTTTTTGTCTGAAAATCCAGAACTAGCTGAGATATGCGCTAGACGTGATATCAAATTCATTGGTCCTGACGCTGAAATCATTCGTCAAATGGGAGACAAGATCCAAGCCAGAACGGCTATGATTGCGGCCTCCATCCCTGTTATTCCAGGCAGCGAAGGTAATATCGAGAGTCTTGATGAAGCTAAAAAACTTGCTTCATCTATAGGCTATCCTATTATGCTTAAAGCCACTAATGGCGGTGGCGGTCGTGGTATTCGACGATGCAATAATGAAAAAGAACTTATTACCAATTATGATCGTGTCATTTCAGAAGCAACCAAAGCTTTTGGTAAGCCTGAAGTTTTTATCGAAAAATGTATCGTATCGCCCAAACATATTGAAGTTCAAATTTTGGCCGATAGCTATGGCAATGTAGTACATCTCTTTGAGCGCGACTGCTCCATTCAAAGGCGAAATCAAAAACTTATTGAGATAGCTCCTTCACCTCAATTAACTAATGCCCAAAGAAATTATGTGGGTGAGCTTGCTGTTAAAGCGGCTAAAGCTGTTAATTATGAAAATGCCGGCACGGTTGAATTTCTTCTAGACGATGAAAATAATTTTTATTTTATGGAGATGAATACCCGTCTTCAGGTTGAACATACAATCACAGAATCTATTACGGGCATTGATATCGTTCAAGAACAAATCAGAATTGCTTTTGGGTTATCTTTACAATACAAGCAAGATGAAATTCAATTTAGAGGTTTTGCAATCGAGTACCGCATCAACGCAGAAGACCCTAAATATGACTTCATGCCGTCCTTTGGAAAAATTACACGTTATTACGCACCTGGAGGTCCCGGTGTTCGGATTGATGCATCCATCTATACAGGATATGTAATCCCCCCTTATTACGATTCTATGTGTGCAAAACTCACTGTATGGGCATTAAATTGGGAAAGCGTTATTCAGCGAGGCAAAAGAGCACTCAATGATATTGTTGTATTTGGAGTTAAAACAACAATCCCTTATTATTTAGAAATAATGAACAATAAACAATTTAAAGAAGCAAACTTCAATACAAGCTTTGTAGATGATCACCCAGAACTTATAAACTATCAAAGTCAATTTCCTCCTGAATTAATGGCAGCAGCCATATCAGCAGCGATTGCAGCACATGAAGGCATTTAAAGAGCTATGAAAAAAATACATATCACCGAATTAGTTTTAAGAGATGGACATCAGTGTCAAATTGCGACAAGACTTCGCACCGAAGACATGCTTCCGATATGCCCACAATTAGATGCGCTTGGTTTTTGGTCAATTGAAGCATGGGGCGGAGCTACATTTGATGCTTGTGTCAGATTTTTAAAAGAAGACCCATGGGAACGTTTAAAGCTTTTAAGAAAAGCATTGCCAAACTCTCGCATACAAATGCTTCTTCGAGGACAGAATTTATTGGGATATCGTCATTATTCAGATGATGTTGTTGATGCTTTTGTAAAGCAATCTGCAAATAATGGTGTCGATGTATTTAGAATTTTTGATGCAATGAATGACGTAAGAAACCTTACAACATCAATTAAATCGGTAAAAAAATACAAAAAACATGCAGAAGGTACTTTAAGTTATACCACGAGCCCTGTGCACGACATCCCTTATTTCGTCAATCTTGCAAAAGAAATGGAAAATTATGGGTGTGACACTATTGCTATTAAAGATATGGCAGGTCTCTTAACGCCTTCAGCAACTAAAGATCTTGTAACATCTTTAAAAAAATCGGTTTCATTACCGATTCATATTCATTCACATGCAACATCTGGGTTAGCAAGTATTAATCTTTTAACTGCAGTGCAAAATGGTGCTGAGATCATTGATACATGTAATTCTAGTTTTGCTGAGGGTGCAAGTCATCCATCAACAGAATCAATAATCGCTGCCTTAGAAGACTTGGGTTATAAGACAGATATTGATATTAAAAAAGTTGAGGAAATTAGCGAATATTTGAAAGTCGCAAGGAAAAAATATTGGCAATTTGAATCTGATTACACAGGAGTAGATACGCGTGTTTTAAGCAATCAAGTGCCTGGGGGCATGATCTCAAATTTATCTAACCAACTCAAAGAACAAGGCGCATTAGACCGCATGAATGAAGTGCTCCTTGAAATACCGAAAGTTCGTGAAGATCTAGGGTACCCCCCACTTGTGACTCCAACTTCGCAAATTGTGGGAACCCAAGCGGTATTAAACGTTTTAACGGGTGCTCGATACAAATCAATCACAAATGAAACAAAAAGTTATTTAATGGGTGAATACGGAAAAGCACCTGGCAAAGTCAATCAAAAAATACAAATAATGGCAATTGGTGATAAAAAACCATTAACATGCAGACCCGCCGATCTTCTAGACCCTGAACTTGCAAAACTTAAAATTGAAGCAGAGCAAATTACAAAATCTGATGAAGATGTTTTAACGTACGCCATGTTTCCCGATATTGCCAAAATATTTTTACAGGAAAGAAATGCAGGCAGCATTAAACCTGAACCACTTCTTCCGAAAGATAGCGTATTTTCATCTGCTGAAAAATTTGCTCCGAGTGAATTCAACGTCACACTTCACGGTGAAACATTTAATATTAAATTAACCGGGTCAGGCTATACCGGTGAAGCAAGAAGACCATTCTATGTGTCGGTAGATGGAATTTCTGAAGAAGTGCTAGTAGAAACTTTAAATGAAGTTGAGGTGACTAATGGAAAAAAATCATCAAAAAAACAGATTCAAGAAAATTCAAAAACAATAAGGCCTAGACCTAACCATGAAGGCTGCATCACAACAGCTATGCCGGGTACAATTATTGATGTTAAAGTTAAAATTGGTGATAGGATTGAAGCTGGAGATAGCGTCATTGTTATTGAAGCCATGAAAATGGAGAATGAAATTCAATCCCCTACTTCAGGTATTGTGGTTGCAATTCATGTTGCAAAAGGTGAGTCTGTATCACCAGACGAAACTTTATTAGAAATTCAACCTGAATCATAAAGAAAACGATGCATGATAACGCTTGTTTTAGCATCATCATCTCCATATCGCAGAGAATTATTATCACGTTTTAAATTACCCTTTGATGTCTTTAGTCCTGACATTGATGAGTCGCCGCACATGGCTGAAAATGCAAAAGAAATCTCCGTAAGACTTGCGCGGGAAAAAGCATTTAAAGTTGCACCGCATTATTCTAATTCTCTTATCATTGGTTCAGATCAAACAGCAGAATGTCATAATCAAATTATTGAAAAACCAAATACACATGCAATTGCTGTAAAACAACTTCAATTTTTAAGTGGAAAAGTTGTGACTTTTTATACTTCTCTTTGTTTGTTAAATACTCAAACTAAAAAATTGCAAGAATGTGTCGTTGATTTTGAAGTGAAGTACAAAAAATTAAACTCTGAAATAATCGAATCTTATTTATTAAAAGAACAACCTTACAATTGTGTAGGAAGCATTAAATCGGAAGGCCTTGGCATTGCCCTTCTCGATTATATAAAAGGTGAAGACCCAACAGCTCTTATAGGGCTTCCCCTCATAGAACTATCTAATATGCTTCGGAATGAAGGCGTTGCATTTTAATGACAGATAAAGAAAAAGGGATTTTATATCTTATCCCAGTTCCAATCGACCAAAATTCTAAGGAATCTATTCTTTTAGAAAAATATCAAAAAATTGTTAAGGGTTTAGATTATTTTGTTGTCGAAAATGAAAAAACGGCTCGATTTTATCTAAGCGCTCTTAGCCTTCATAAGCCTATTCATCAATTAAATTTTGAAGTGCTAGATAAATCTACCAGCGAAGAAGAAATTAAAAATTTTTTACCTCCCCTTTTAAAAGGTTTTAATGTTGGGTTGCTTTCCGACTCAGGCTGTCCAGCAGTCGCTGATCCTGGAGCAAAAATGGTTGCTTTAGCTCATCAAAACAATATTAAAGTTGTGCCAATGACAGGCCCATCATCAATTCTGTTGGCGCTCATGGCTTCAGGCCTTAATGGACAGCAATTTAAGTTTCATGGCTACCTTCCTTCTGACAAAGGCGAAAGAATAAAAAAAATAATTTCAATTGAAAATGAATCAAAGAAAAATAAAGAAACACAGATTTTTATTGAAACGCCCTACCGAAATCAGCATATTTTTAATGATTTGATAGAAAACCTTAAGGAACAAACTAAGCTTTGTATAGGATCGGATATAGCTTCGGAAAATGAATTTATTCTAACGAAGAATATCAAGGATTGGAAAAAAGAAATTGCAACAGACTTAAAAAATAAGCCTTGTGTATTTCTTTTACAAAGCTAATATTTCTTTTATAGGTGAAAAGCTTTTTCGGTGATATTCACAAAGACCTTCGCTTTTAATCATCTCTAAATGTAATTTGGTTGGATAGCCTTTATGTTTTTTAAATTGATAGGCAGGATAAACTTTATCAATTTCAATCATTTTCAAATCGCGTTCAGTTTTTGCGATAATTGAGGCTGCAGAAATTTCTGCAACTTTATCGTCGCCTTTAACTATGGCCTCACATGAGAAGTCTACTTTAGGACAAAATAGTCCATCTACCATAATTTTGATTGAAGTATAACCGCTTAATGCTTTAATAGCTCTTTGCATAGCTAAAAGTGTAGCCCGATGAATATTTAACTCATCTATTTCAACTGCACTACAAATACCAACTGACCACGCCAAGGCATTCTGCTTTATCTGTTCGGCTAGAAAATATCTTTTAGACTCAGAAAGCTTTTTAGAATCTCGCAAACCTTCAGTATTAAAATTTGGTCCCAATATAACTGCTGCAGCATAAACTGGCCCTGCTAAAGGTCCTCTGCCAGCCTCATCTACCCCACAAATTAAGTTTGCATCCATTTACTTTATGAGCTTTAAAATAACTCTGTTTAAACGATCAGAAGTATTTTGTTTTAACTGATGATGTATTTTTGTAAATTGGATTAATAAATTTTTTCTGTAGGAGGCGTCTTTTAAAATCTCAATAGCTTTAGAAGAAATATTTTCAGATGTAGCATCGCTTTGTAAAAGTTCTGGCACGAGAAACTTATTAAGAAGGATATTTGGGAGGCTTACAAAAGGTAAATATCGCATGCGTTTAAGAATTTGCCAGCTAATCGAAGACATTTTATAAATAACTATCATGGGCTTTTTATAAAGAGCAGTTTCAAGGGTTGCGGTACCCGATGCCACAATAACAAGATCAGCTGCATTAATAGCATCTGATGCGTGGCCAATAAGAAGCTGAATATCTAATTCTGCGTGTGTATTTTTAAATAGTGTTTTCGAGAAAATATCGTATGTTTCTCTCGTCGGCAAAGGCACCAGAAATTTAACATCACGAATTTTTTTTGATATTTCAGTAGCTGAATCTATAAGAAGTTGAGCATGCCATTTCACTTCTCCTTGTCTGCTTCCTGGTAAAAGTGCAATAACCTTGGTAGCTTTAATAATTTTAAGCTTATTTTGAGCTTTCTTTTTATTGGGATAAAGCGGGATCAACTCAGCAAGCGGGTGGCCGACAAAGGTTGCTTGGATATTTGCTTTTGAATAAATATTTTTTTCAAATGGAAATATGGTTAGCATATGATCTATAGATTTTTTAATTTTTCTAAGTCGATTTCCTCTCCATGCCCAAATTGAAGGGCTTACATAATGGATCACAGTCACACCTTTTTTCTTTAGCTGCTTTTCAATCCAAAAATTAAAATCAGGTGCATCAACACCAATAAATAAATCAGGCTTTTCCTTTAGAATTTGATTTAGAAGTTTTTTTCTTAACTTTATGAGATGAAATAATTTTCTAAAGACTTCAAAATAACCTCTTACTGAAAGTTCTTCCATAGAAAAGAATGAAACCGCACCTTCTTTCATCATTTTCTGCCCAGCTATGCCAATAAATTTAAGGTCGGAGCGAGCGGATTTCAAAGACTTGATTAAGTGACTTCCTAGTAAGTCTCCGGAAGATTCTCCGGCAACTATAGCAATCGTTTTCATTGTTAGCGAATAATACCGCGGGTAGATTTTGCAATAAAATCTAAATAAAGATTAAGCTCTTCGGTATCTTTACTTAATAGTTTAATTTTTTCTTCAGCTTCATTAAGAGAAAGTCCTTGCCGATATAAAATTTTATAAGCCTCTTTAATTTTGGCGATGATTTTTGGGTCAAATCCCCTCCTTTTTAAGCCTTCAGCATTAATACCATTTGGCTTTGCATCATAACCTGCAGCTATAACATAAGGTGGTATATCTTTAAAAACCACTGTATTTACCGCTGTAATAATATGGCTACCAATCTTACAAAATTGATGTACTAGAGTAAAACCGCCTAATATTGCATAGTCATCG
>CAINIH010000090.1 GCA_903849185.1 uncultured Methylophilaceae bacterium | reverse complement strand
TTTTTAGATTTTTTAAATTTAGTACTGACTTCTGAAATCCTGATTGAGGTAAAATCTTTAATATCTAACTCTGTCTTAATATCGCTTAGACTAACTGCCTTTTCGAATAGTGACTTGCTTAGCAATTTTTCAGTATCAGCATTATCTAAACTACATGTGTCATTATTAGTAAGTTTAATTGTCTTCTTTTTATTTCTACTTTTTTTGTTATTTTTTTTCTTCATTTTTCAGATTTCTTTAAAAAAATAGTAACTGTGGCAATCTAATACAAAAAAAAAAGACCTATAAGAATAAATTTCTTCTACATCTATTTCTTTAGGTCGCTTACCCTCATTCCGTAATTTAACAATTTCATCCACTTCATCGGGGTAAATTTTTTCTTTTTAATACTTTTAGCCGTCTTCTTCTCAATAAACTTAATTTATCAGTTTTATATAACGTTCGAAGAATAAATAATAGAACAGACAGGCTGTTTGTTCAATGGGATTCCCTGTTTATTGATGACTTCTTAAAAGGTGTTACTTGGAGTAATAGCAGGAGCGGGGGAGGTGGAGAAGATACTCTTCTCGCACCTTATCTCTACTTTAAGAGATTAGAGGCAATATTAACTTCTCTTTAATCATTCAATAATCTCTTGGCTGCTTTAACGCTTTTTGTTTTTATTTCTTCTACATTTACTTTCATCTTACGAACTCTACTAGGATCAATCTCATCCATCTTCTTAAGTATTGATTTAGCTAATGCTTGAATTACAGGTACAGCTACACTGTTACCAAATTGTTTGTACATTTGGGTATCACTTGAAGCTAACTTGAAGGTGTCGGGAAAACCTTGAAGTCTTGCTGCTTCACGGGGAGTTAACTTACGAGGATTCTTACCCTTCTGTTCTACTAAGATTTCAGATCCATCTTTATAGTATCTTGCTGATATCGTGCTGGTGTATTTTGAGTCATGATTAAACATTGAATAACCAAACCCATTACCCTTCTCAATATGTTCACGTTTACGTCTTTGATGTCCTTCCCATAAAGCATCTGATAAAGTATATTTAGAATCTACTTTCTTCTCAAGGATATCTCCAAGTTTCACAGATGTATAAGGAGGTGTAGGAAATTCATAATCTATACCACCGAGGAATCCTATGATGTAAATCCTTTCTCTATTTTGAGGTACACCAAAGTCGCGAGCGTTGAGAACTTTACTATAAACAGAGTACCCCATGTTCTCTAAAACAGTCTTAATAACTTGGAATGTTCTACCTCCGTCATGATTTCTGAAACCTTTAACATTCTCGAGAAATACTACTTTAGGTCTGTGATAGTTAACAATCCTCGCTACGTCAAAAAATAATGTACCTCTTGTATCTGCTAATCCTTGCTTTAACCCTGCTTGTGAAAAGGGTTGGCAAGGAAAACCTGCTAATAAAATATCAAAAGATGGTATATCCTTCTCGTCTACTTTTGTAATGTCACCGTTCGGTTTATCACCGTAATTAGCTTCATAAGTAACTTGAGCGTGTTTATCCCACTCAGATGTGAAAACTGTCTTACAACCCTCCCTTTCAAATCCTAAACGAATTCCTCCTACTCCAGCAAAAAGGTCGATCATTAGTGGTGTAGAATACTTACGCCTATCGTTACCTATACTCTCAAAAAGCCCCAACTGTACTGCTTCAATATGTTTTTTCGGTTTAGCCATTCTTATATTATTTAAGTCACTCTTTCTAAAAAGTGCCACAGGTAATTCGAGCTTAATCTGGTTGTGTTAACAATTCTTCCATAAAGGAGTTATTAGCTCTCCAAATGGCGTAAGGTCTTTTATTTATTTGATGCATCCCACTATCCAAGAAAACATCTCCCTTCTTAACCCATGATATCCATTTATCAAAAGTTATAGGATGTCCAAAAGCTATTTCAGTATAGTATCCCTCATCGTTTTGTATAAGTGTAAACCACCCTCTTTGATTAAACTTACGTTCAAGCTTTTGCTTCAATTTATCCCCGTACCAAATAGCTAAAACGAAATCTTCTTTTTGAAAGTTTTTTGGTACAATAGTATTTTTATTAGCTCTTTGATCTTTTGAAAAACTATATTTTGCTAAAACATTGTTATTTGAGT
>CAINIH010000089.1 GCA_903849185.1 uncultured Methylophilaceae bacterium | reverse complement strand
GCATCGCAATCCGAATCTTCTTATGGAAACTGTCAGAAAATCCTTAAAAGACCAGCTCACAAAACTCCAAAAGAAATCTCTTAAACAACTCCTCGATTCTAGATACGAACGTCTACTTAGCTATGGCAAGTTCAAAGAAACCGCTAAGTCGTAAAGTTAAAGCTTCCACTTCAAAACAAACCAAACAGTCGTCACTTCTAAATGAAGTCGATAAGGCATTTGTTTCATTAAATCAATCACATAAGAAAATAAAGTCCATGACAGTTGCCTTAAGTGGCGGTATCGATTCGGTCGTTCTTTTACATATTTTGTATCAACTTCAAAAGCAATATCGTTTCAAATTAAATGCGACTCATGTGCATCATGGTTTAAGCAAAAACGCAGACAAGTGGGTGAAATTTTGTGAGAAGTTATGTGCAAAGTTATCCGTTCCTTTAGATGTGCATCACGTTAAATTACCGCAAAAAAAATCTCTGGGTATTGAGGGAGAGGCAAGACGACTTCGCTACGAAAAACTCCTCCAATCTAAATCGGATTGGATTGTGTTGGCGCACCACGAAGATGATCAGGCGGAGACATTTTTATTGCAATTGATTCGTGGAGCGGGAGTGAAAGGTTTATCATCCATGGCGCAAGTTGATGATGGTAGACGTTTATGGCGACCACTTCTAAATACCTCAAGATCTGAAATTGATGTTTATGCAAAAAAACACAAACTTAAGTGGATTGAGGACGAGAGCAATCTCAACACAGACTTCGATCGAAACTTTATCAGACTGAATATTTTAAGCGTCTTAAGGAAACGTTTCTCACACATCGTCAGGGCAATTTCGAGGTCCAGCCGTAATCTTGCCGAGGCCCAGGAGCTGCTTAATGACCTCGCAGTGAGTGATCTAGGCAGGCATTTAAAATCAAATAACTTACAAAAAAAACTTGAAGTTGACCTTGTCAGAAAATTGTCTCATTCGCGAGCTAAGAATGCGTTGCGCTACTGGCTAGAAATTAACGACCAACTCATGCCATCCAAAGAGCTTTTGGATGAGCTACTAAGGCAAGTGTTAACTGCCAAAAAAGATGCAGAATTAAAGATTGAGCTCACAAAAGACTATGAGATTCGACGTTATAAGGATGAGATTTATATCGTCCGCAAAAATCAAAATGCACAAAAAAAATATGAAATTTTTTGGAATGGTGAATCAGAAATTAATCTACCCAATGGAACAAAATTAAAATTTAAAGAAGTAAAGGGTAGTGGCATTGCCTTATCAAGGCTTCAGAATAAAAAGTTAAAAATTACCAATCAACAAGCTGGCCAATCTTTAAAATTGGATCACAATCGCCCCACGAAAACTTTAAAAAATTTATTTCAAGAGGCACATATTGCGCCCTGGATTAGATTAGATTTACCGTTAATTTTTATAGGCGGAGATCTGGTGTGTGTCCCTCATTTAGGCATCTCATCTGATATGAGTTCTAAAAAGACCGACATGGGTCTCGAAATTGAATTAATTCATTAACTTAAGTTGGTATTCGGGAATTTTTCCCGTGGATTATTCTTCATCTAAAAGCTAAATAAAAGTAAAATTACTATATTAATTTTATGAGTTTGTTATGAAGTCTGTTCGTTTTTTTCAGCCATTTTTATTTATTCTTGCCGGCTTATTTTTTTCTGAGGTTTATGCAGAAAATTTATCGACTTCAACTATTGAGGTGGTAAGTCCAACTCCGCTTTCATCTCTGGGTATCCCACTAAATCAAGTCCCATCTAATGTTCAAATTGGTTCTGCCAAAGAAATTAGACAGCAGCAGTCTCTTAACTTATCCGATTTCTTGGATAGCAATTTGGGGTCAGTTAATACGAGTGGAAGTGTTGGTAACCCTTATCAGAATGACGTTTCATACCGCGGATTCAATGCTTCACCTATTCTAGGTAATCCAATAGGCCTTTCGGTCTATATGGACGGTGTTCGCTTCAATGAGCCTTTTGGAGATATTGTGAATTGGGATTTAATTCCGATGAATGCAATTTCAGCCATCAACCTAATGCCAGGTTCAAATCCGCTTTTTGGACTTAACACCCTCGGCGGTTCATTGTCTGTGAATACAAAGAATGGTGCTGACGACCCAGGCCTAAAAGCCTCATTGATGGGCGGATCTTGGGGAAGACGCGCTTTTGAATTCGAAGCCGGCGGCGTTAACAAAGAAAAAAATATAGATTACTTCGTTGCGGGCAATATTTTTCATGAAGACGGTTGGCGAGATCATTCATCAAGCGATGTAAGGCAAGTGTTCAGCAAGGTGCGTTGGCACGGAGAAAAAAGTAATTTAGATTTATCAGTAGCACTTGCTGATAATGAGATGGAGGGTACACAAGCCTTACCGATGTCAATGATGTCTGCTCCTGAAAAAGCCTACACCTACCCCGACTCCATTAAAAATCAGATGGTGATGATTAACCTAAAGGGTGACCACCTCATTTCCGATACGAAGCTTCTTGCAGGCAACATTTACTTCCGCCGCAACCAGATGAAGAGCTTTAATAGTAACGCCCAATTTAATGCAGATTGTGTTTCGTCCATAGGCTCTAGTGCTGGTTGTGTGGCAATTAATGGAACAGATAATGTTTCCGGCATAGATGCGCAGAATGTTTTATCTAAGACCATCCAAAACGGTTACGGCGGCTCAGTGCAGCTGACTTTACTGGGGGATATCTTAAGCCATAAAAATCAAGCAACCGTTGGTGCCGCAGCAGACCTATCTAGCATCCGATTTAATCAAAACGGGTATTTAGCAAATTTAATAAATTATGAAACTGTAACTGATCCATCCTTAACACTTCAAACAGAGGTTGGCTTGAAAGCTAAAACCTACTACTACGGCATCTATGGCACCGATAACTTTGCCTTTAATGACCAGATTAATATGACGCTATCAGGCAGATATAACGTCGCATTTATTGACATGAAAGGATCTAACAATAACGATGTAACAGGCCCCGTTAATTCTTTAGATGGCAATCATCGTTATAGTCGTTTCAATCCTGCGGTTGGCTTGAATTACAACCCGTCCTTGCAGCTAGGTTTTTACGGGGGCTACAATGAGGGCATGCGAGCCCCAACTCCTATTGAGTTAGCATGCGCTAATCCGGACGTGCCTTGCTCACTTCCAACCGGATTTAACTCTGACCCTGATTTGAAGAAGGTGGTATCAAAGACCTGGGAGGGTGGCGTTAGGGGTAAGATTTTAGATAAGGTTAGATGGAACGCGAGTCTTTATCAAAGTGACTTAACCAATGACATTCAATTTATTGCAACCAACACTGCAGGACAAGGGTATTTTAGTAACGTCGGTGATACTAGACGAAGAGGCGTTGAGTTAGGTGCTCAGACTAAACTTGACCGTTTAACATTGATCGCGAACTATGGATTTGTGGATGCAACGTATGAATCAAGTTTTACAATGAATGCGCAATCAAATAGTTCAGCTAATGCTGAT
>CAINIH010000088.1 GCA_903849185.1 uncultured Methylophilaceae bacterium | reverse complement strand
GGTGGTTATATTGGCAAATCTACTTTACCAAAAGATATAAAGCTAAGAGCGCAAAATCATTTTAACGGTCTTGGCTATACAAATAATTTATTCTTTATTTATAACGAATCTGAAGGTGAGTTTGGGACTTATTACGGATTTAAAATTTCTAGTAAATCCAAATAAAAAAAACGCACCCTTTGGGGTGCGTTTTTAGCTAAGAACTATTTAAAACAATTATTTAATTGCAGATGCAAGTCTTCCTGCTAAATTACCTGCAACTACGCCCAAGATACTTGAAACTAAAACAATAGCGACTGGATTAGATAAATCCATTGCACCGATGCTAGCTGCACTTGGTGATAGTGTAAAAGCTGACGCAAAACCTAAAACGTTTACGCCAACGTTAGCGACTTGAGACACTTTATCTGCAACCAACACAAGAATGAGTGCTGCTATACCAACGCCTACTGCAATGTTTGCGCCTATTACAGGTAATTCAATACCTGCTAAATAAACAGCAACTGATGCAATGATTGCGCCGAATGTCATTCCGATAACTGTCTTTTGCATTGCATCTGATTTGCCAACTAGGCCAGAAGCAGCCCAAGCTATAAAACCAATCGCGATACTTGCAAAGCTGAGATAACCACTTCCGAGGAAAGTCCAAAGACCTGCTACTACACCAACACTGATTGCTACTGCTAATGATTTCGACATAACATCTCCTAAGTTAGTTGACTTTATATATACATCAAAGAGCTATAGTACTTGAGCACTTAGTTATCAATTGGCCCTAGTCTTCCAGGTCATCGATCACTAACTACTTGCCGAATATTAACCCTTTTTTTTAATAAATACACCCCTTAATTGTAATTATTTTGTAATAAATGCTTGACAAAAATAACTCAATTAAATCATGTAGTTAAAAATAAAACGGATTAAATGTTTAGAAACCTAATAAAGATTTAATTTCTGTAACTATTTGATTTTCATCAATTAACTTAGATTCTTGATCTAATCGACCTTGGAACTCAACTTTTCCTTCTTTTAAATTGCGATCTCCAATAACGATTCTGTAAGGAATGCCTATTAATTCCATCTCAGCAAACATGATCCCTGGACGCTCACCTCGGTCATCAAGTAAAACATCGATACCTATTGCTTTAAGGGCATCGTAAATTTTATGTGCTGAAGCTTTAACTTCAGCACTCTTGTCATAACCTATTGGCGCAATCGCCACTTCAAAAGGCGCAATATTAATCGGAAAAATAATGCCTTTATCATCGTGCGACTGCTCAATAGCCGCAGCTACAATCCGTGACACTCCGATACCATAACAGCCCATCTCTAGAATTTGACTCTGGCCATTTTCATCTAGGTATTCTGCTTTCATCGCCTTAGAGTACTTATTACCCAATTGGAAAATATGACCCACTTCAATACCCCTGCATATCTGAAGTGTGCCTTGTTTATCTGGACTCAGATCACCCTCGACCACTTTTCTTAAGTCTGCAAAAAGTATTGGCTCTGAGAGGTCTCGCACAAAATTCACACCCTTTAGGTGAAGTTTGGGTTCATTTGCACCACAAATAAAATCAGACAGAATTCCAACGGACTTATCTGCCAGAATTTTTATGGAAGATTTAACTCCAACTGGCCCAATAAATCCTGGCGGGCATTTAAGATGTTCCTTCACTTCCTCGTCCGTTGCAAAACGGAAATTCTCAAAGTCTTTTAATTTGGATAATTTCACTTCGTTAAGCTCATGGTCGCCTCGTAAAAGGACTAAGAAAAATTCATTCGCTTCATTGGCTTGATTAATAAGCGCGATAGTTTTCACTGTCTTTTGAATCGAGGCGCCAATCAACTTAGCAACGTCTTCACATGTCGTTTGTTTTGGTGTGTCAAATTTAACCATCGATTCTTGAGCATCTGGCCTTTTGTCATTCTGAAGAATCGCCTCTGCTAATTCAATGTTAGCCGCGTAGTCAGACACTGAACTATATGCAATCGCATCCTCGCCAGAATCAGCTAAAACATGAAACTCATGCGACCCATCTCCTCCGATGGCACCCGTATCTGCTTTCACTGCTCTAAACTGAAGGCCTATTTTATTAAAAATATTGGTATAGGCTTGATACATTGTCTCGTATGTTTCTTGTAACGAAGTTTTTGATGTATGGAAAGAATAAGCATCCTTCATTAAAAACTCGCGAGCACGCATCACACCAAAACGAGGTCTTATCTCGTCCCTAAACTTCATCTGAATCTGATAAAAGTTAATGGGCAACTGCTTGTAACTATTAATTTCTTTTCTTGCAATATCCGTGATGACTTCTTCGTGCGTCGGACCAAAACAGAAATTTCGATCATGGCGATCTTTGATCTTTAACATCTGTGGTCCAAATAAAGCCCATCGACCTGTCTCTTCCCATAGTTCAGCCGGCTGAATGGCTGGCATTAATAACTCTACCGCGCCAGCTTTATTCATTTCATCTCTCACAATCATTTCAATTTTTCTTAAAACTTTTAAGCCAAGCGGCATCCATGAATAAAGGCCTGAACCCAAGCGCTTAATAAAGCCTGCGCGAATCATAAGCTTATGACTGATAAGCTCTGCTTCTGAGGGCGCCTCCTTCAAGGTTGAGATGTAAAATTTTGATGCAAGCATTTATATTCTTTCTTAATTTAAAAAGCTTTTATTAAATCTAAAATATTTTCCCAAACTAATTTCTTATCTTTTGGGTTTTTAAGCAAATGATTTATATCGAGCGTATGCTTAATGTTCAAAGTGACATTATTAATCAAATCAATTGTTTTGTATTCTTCAAAAAACTGATTATTTAATCCAAAAGCTAATACATGCTTTGGGGTAGCATTTAAACATAGGTCGCCTATCTGATCTTTGGTAAGCCTTAATAAATGATTCTTTTGAAATGTATCTGCACCTATCGACGTTGAAATAAATTTTGCAATATTTAAAAATAAGTCTTGGGCAGCATCTTCAGTTCCTGATAAAAATTTTTGACTCAAAAGCAATAAAGATTCTTCTGCATAATTTATTTTGAATCCAAAAAATAAATCAGCCTCTATAAATTTTGCAGTCTCTTTTGCAAGAAGCTCATCATTAGGCTTATCTTTTAATTTCCAAAGAGGAAATAATTCAAGCTCCTTTAAGATTCTTTTTTTGTAATCAGCATCCATCAAATCACGAACCCCATTAACACAGCGTCTTCCCGTCCTTCTTTAGCACGATAATAATCTTTTCTAATGCTCATTTCATTAAATCCATGTTTATCATACAAATGAATAGCAGCTTGATTGGAAACTCTTACTTCAAGATAAATCGTTTTTGAGTAAGCCAAATTTGCTCGACGAATAACTTCATTAAGTAAATGTGATCCATAGCCTTGCTTTTGCATACTTTTTTTTATACTTATATTAAGGAGATGACACTCATCCAATACAAACATGATGACGGTGAAGCCTATGATTTCGTCATTAACTTTCATCATCAAACATGTGTGATTTGATTTTATCGAATCTAAAAAATTACCTCGGGTCCATGGATAAGCATGAACTTCATTTTCAATCAATTCAATCGCGCTTAAATCATTCTCTTTAAATTCACTAAATTGCATTCAATGCTTTTCGCTCTTCGGTAGTAAAAGCCACTTTATTTCTTAAGTAAACAGGCTCAGCATGAATTAACTCAAATATTTTATTTTTAATAAAAGGTATTGCGAGCTTTGAAATAGATTCGACCACTTCATAGGGGCCATCTATAAGATCTTCAATTTTTTGGCCAAAGTGATCTTTCATTTCTCGCTTATATGTTTCGATTGCATTGCCAATCAAAACCCAGCCTGATTCTTTAAGTTGAGGTAATTCATCTGGCTTATAAACACCTTCAAACATAGGCTCTGAAAATGTTTTACCTTCTTTTATATAAGCACTGAAATATATCTCCCCCATTCTGGCATCAATAACACTGATCACTTTATTTTTACCGGAGCTATCAGCAAGTGCTAAAAGATTATTCACGCCAATGACCGGAATTGACGCACCATAACCTAATCCGTATGCAATCCCGCAGGCAATTCTAATACCTGTAAATGAGCCTGGTCCTCTTCCAAATGCTATAGCATCAAGATCTTTTGTAGTTAAGTCATGCTCACTTAATAATTTATTTATTTCCGGCAAGACAATTTCTGAATGTGTTTGCCCAGCCTTGATATTAATCGAATAAAAATCTTCATGAATCTTCAAACCTAAAGACATATATTCGGTGGAGGTATCTAAAGATAAGATCTTCATAAATTAAATTTTTTCTAAAAATTGGACGACTTCTAAATCATCTCGAGTTCGAGCAAAAGGGGGCAGACTCTGCCACATTCTTTTTCCATAAGCTTTATCAATAATTCTTGTATCACATATGACAAGAACGCCCTTATCAAACTCATCTCGTATTAATCGACCAGCGCCCTGTTTCAAAGTAATGACTGCGTTAGGTAATTGGTATTCCATAAAAGCATTTTTGCCACTTTGGTTAATTTTATCAATTCTCGCAGCCAGCACGGGATCTTCTGGCGAAAAAAATGGTAATTTGTCTATCACTACTAATGACAAAGCATCCCCCTTCACATCTACACCCTCCCAAAAACTTAAGGAGCCAATGAGAATTGCGTGACCATGCTCTCTAAATTTATTTAAAAGATGATTTCTTGAACCATCCCCTTGAAGGTAAATTGGATAATCCAATTGATCTGTTTCAATTTTGTCTTGAAGCAGTGTAAATATTTCCCGCATAGATTTTAATGTCGTACATAAAATAAACGCTCTACCTTTACTAGCTTTAATAAAAGGGTAGATTTGATTCACAACTGCGAAATTAAAATTCTCGTGATTGGCATCCGGCATGGATTTAGGCACAAAGAGCAAAGCTTTTTCAGCATAATTAAATGGGCTCTCTTTAGAGACTGAATTTGCATCCATCAAGCCTAGTTGGTTTTTGAAATGATCAAAATTAGTTTTTACAGCGAGTGTTGCTGATGTAAAGATCCATGAAGTTGATTCATTATTAATATGTTTTGCAAACATATCAGCGATCGACAGCGGCGTATTATTAAGCTGCACGGACTGAGAATAAACTTCGACCCATTTAATTGAGTTATTATCCTTATCCTCAAGCCAAGAATCAAAATTCGAAAGTATTTCATGGGTGCTATCAAAATACTTTTCAATCTCTGTATCTCTATCTTTATGATGTGCTAATAACTCAATTAATTTTTTGATTTTTTTGATCAAGTCTTCGTAAGTAAAGTCAAATCGACTAAAAGAAGAAATTTTTTGATAGGGATATCGATTAGACTCTCTTGGGAATACAAGCCTAAAATCTTTATTTGCTTTTTCTAAGTCATTTAAAATAGGTTCGAAATCCGAAACATCTTTCATATGTTTTAAATAAATCTGATAGCCATCTTGGACGATCTCACTGATCTGACTGGTTGAAATATTTTTTCCAAAAAAAATGGAAGCGATATCTGGAATCTGGTGAGCTTCATCAAAAATGACCGTTGCAGCCTTTGGAAGAAGTTCAGATATGCCTTCCTCCTTCATATTAAGGTCGGCAAAAAATAAATGGTGGTTGACGATGGTAACGTCCGCGGCTAAAGCTTTTTTTCTGGCGTTCATGACAAAACACTCTTTATAAAAACTGCAGTCCTGACCTAAACAATTTTCTTTGGTAGAAGTTACTTGCGGCCATATAGATGAGCTTTCTGGAATAGTATCTAATTCAGCTCTGTCACCATCTTCACTATGTTTTGCATGTTGATTGACGAGGTGTAAATAAGTGACATCTTCTTTAGTCATAAAAGCGCCTTCAATCATGGCGTTTTCTAATCTCAAATGGCATAAATAATTTGATCTACCTTTGAGCATAGCTAGACTTACTGGAACTTTTAATGCATCCCTAATCATAGGAATGTCTTTAGTGAATAATTGATCCTGTAAATTTTTAGTCGCTGTAGAAATAATAATTTTGCCGCCAGAAAGAAATGCAGGTACAAGATATGCAAAAGTTTTCCCAATACCCGTACCCGCTTCAACAATTAATTTTTTTTTATGTGTAATTGCTTCGTCAATTAAGACGGAAATATCGATCTGCTCTTGCCTCACTCGATAGCCATCGATGCTATGAGAGAGATCGCCTTTTTCACTAAAAAATTGTTTGATAAATATTTCATTCATGATCATGCGATTATCTCATGCAGATGAAACTCGGATTTCACAAACCCCTTATAAATGGTAAAATCTCTTAAATTTACTCATTTTCAAACTATGAATTTCAAAGCTTTACTCATTTTTTTAGTCCTCGCATTTTCCAGCCCATCTTGGGCGGAGGTTGATTCATCGAATTTAACTGCTTTAGACACAATTTCACTTTCGGAAGTAACGCCAGCAACTGATCAGCAATGGAAAAGCGATATTGCTCTGATTATTGATAAAGCTTATGAGCTCACAGGCATTAAATATAAATTGGGCGGCTCAAAACCAGAAACCGGTTTTGATTGCAGTCAGTTTGTAAAATATGTCTTTGAACAAGCTTTAAATTTAAGCCTCCCTCCAAGCGCTAGATCCTTAAGCAAGGTGGGTGAAACGATTAAATTTGAAGACTTACAACCAGGTGATCTTGTATTCTTTAATACACGGAAATCTAAGTTTTCTCATGTCGGTATCTATGTGGGAAATAATGAATTTATTCATGCACCACGAACAGGCAAAACTATTCGCGTTGAAAGTCTTACAAAAAACTACTGGCTTAAAAGATTTAATGGTGCAACAAGAGTTGAGCCAGAAGAAACGCTCTAGAGATCGGTATGGCCCAGATTTTTCTCTGGACTAATTTTATCCCTGATCAACTTTTTAATATCTTTAATATCAAGAAATCCTCCGAAGTCTGATCTGGAATAGATCTTCTCTTTATCCAAGAAAATTTCAAAAATACCACCCGATTTAGGGGTTAATGTAACGGATAAAATTTCATCCTGAAAAGTCGTCAGTATTTCCTGCATCATCCATGAAGCTCGAGGAAGCCAACCACATTGCGTACAAAATTGAATATCAATTTGATATGTTTTAGGTTTAGTTCCCATAGTTCAAAGTTATTCTTAAAATATATTTATAAAAGCCTATTGATATAAGGTAAACAAAAAGACAGAATGCTTTATTATTAAATAATTAATGCTTAATAGCTTATTACGAAAGTCATTCATGCGCTCAAAAATCGAAAAATTTACCCTCATAGCCTGTGGCGCTATTATCGGTGTTCTAATCAGTTTAAATTTACCTGTCTTTGCGGATAAGGCCGAAAAAAATAATCTTCCTATTGATGAGCTTAGAACTTTTGCTGAAGTTTTTGGCAAGATTAAATCTGATTACGTAGAGCCTGTAGAAGACAAGAAGCTTATTAATGAAGCACTCAATGGCATGCTGACCGGCCTTGATCCTCATTCTTCTTTTTTAAACGTCGAAGATTTTAAGGATTTAAATCAAGCAACCCAAGGTGAGTTTGGTGGTCTTGGTATTGAAGTTGGTATGGAAGATGGTTTTGTAAAAGTCATATCTCCTATTGAAGATAGTCCAGCTTATAAAGCTGGGTTAAAGAGTGGCGATCTTATTATGAAATTAGATGAAACTTCTACAAAAGGCTTAACACTTAATGACTCAGTTAAAAAAATGCGCGGCAAACCAGGAACTAGCATTGTGTTAACCGTATTAAGGAAAGGCGAAACAAAACCTTTAACTTTTAATTTAGTGCGTGCTGTTATCAAATCACAAAGCGTTAAAGGTAAACTAACTGAACCTAATTACGCTTATGTTCGTATTGCTCAATTCCAAGAACACACAGGTGAGGATTTAGCGAAGCTCCTAAAAAATCTTCGTCAGCAAAATAAAACGCCTCTAAAAGGTATATTGCTTGATCTTAGAAATAATCCAGGTGGCTTATTAAATGCTGCTGTCGGCGTATCTGCAGCATTCTTGCCGAAAGGTGATTTAGTTGTTTATACAGAAGGTCGTGCGCAAGATTCAAAAATGCACTTAACTGCTGTACCAGCAGATTATCTAAAAGGTGGTGGCAAGGATGATTACCTCAAAGATCTTCCGGAAGATATCAGAACAACACCTATGGCTGTTTTAGTAAATAATGGATCAGCATCTGCATCTGAGATTGTGGCGGGAGCACTCCAAGATCATAAAAGAGCTTTAATTGTAGGTATGCAAAGCTTTGGTAAAGGGTCCGTTCAAAGCATTCTGCCTATGAATAACGGTACAGCAATCAAGATGACTACAGCGAGATACTTTACCCCTAACGGAAGATCCATTCAGGCAAAAGGCATTGTGCCTGACATTATTGTTGATGATGGAAGTGACCCTTCATTCATGACTAAAGAAGCAGATCTCACAAACCATCTTTCAAATCCAAAAGATGCTGATGCGAATGCTGCATCTAAAGATAAAGATAGTAAACCTGTGACGCCGCCAGTCAAAAAACCTGAAGAAGAGAAAAAGAAAACTTCTGATACACCATCAGGTCCAATTGAGCCAGGCAGCAAAGCGGATAAGCAATTTCAAGAAGCAATGAATATCCTTAAAGGTCTTCAAATTATTCAAAACAAATGATTGATGACCTCATCATTGAATTTGATAAGGGCCTAAAGGTTTTATTTACCAAACCTAAAGGCTCGAGACCAAGACCCGATCTTCATATTGAAGACACCGAATTAACTCCGGAAGAAAAAAAACGCACAATCGAATTGATGCGCGTTAATCACGCAGGTGAAGTTTGTGCTCAAGCTTTATATAGCGGACAACTTCTTTTTAATCCGTATGGTGAAGGGGCAGAATCTTTAAAAAAAGCTTCCAAAGAAGAAATCGATCATCTTGATTGGTGCAACTCTAGAATCCATGAATTAGGAGGCAAAACAAGCCTTCTCAATCCTATCTGGTATACGGGCTCTTTCTTAATGGGGTCTTTTGCAAGCGCCTTAGGTGAAAAATATAACTTAGGTTTTTTAGCTGAAACGGAACGACAAGTAACACAACATTTAACAGGCCACCTAAACAAAATTTCTAAAAAAGATCTTAAGACAAATAAAATATTAGAAGTAATGGCGGATGATGAAGAGCAACATGCAATCAAGGCAAAAAAACTCGGTGGTATTGAATTGCCTCATCAAGTCAAAAAAGCCATGTCATTAACATCAAAAGTGATGACAACACTTTCCGCAAAAATTTAATTGATGCAAAAATTTAATGACATTCTATTAACGCTCGACGATTCAGATCATATTGATCGTATCGAGATCTATAGAAATAATTCTTTGATAGGTACTATCGAAAATAAACCAGGAAGCCAAGGCTCCATAAAAGTCTATCAACATCTCTGGAAACTCTTTGGTGCTATTACATTAGATGCTGCAATTGAAGGTCTTGATTTATATTCGGAACATACTGAAGATGCACAAAAAAATCCTGGCAAGCATCCAAACATTGATCGCCTTCTTTCCGTGATGGAAAATGAAGAGTCTCTTGATTTAAAAATAATTAAAAATTAATTATTTGGTTAGGCGTCTTCTTTAATTTCGAAATCGTGTG
>CAINIH010000087.1 GCA_903849185.1 uncultured Methylophilaceae bacterium | reverse complement strand
TGTAAAAACTTCATTAACAAACATAATTTTAGCACTCTTCATTAGAGAGTGCTAGTTTAATAAAGTTCCACAAATTAAAAATTAACCTAATAAATACAATAGGTTATGAAATCTAGAATTTTTTAATTGATTGATTAATAGAGATGAAAGATGCTGTGATAGCGATCAGAATTGAACTGCCTATGATAGATAAATACTGTAAAAAGCTTAGATCAATAATAACGAATTGAGCTCCATAAAGGGCTTCAACTTCAACGACAGTTTGATTTAAAAATATAACAATTAATTTGAGCGCAATAGCAGCAGTGAGTCCGCCTCCCAGGCCATAAATAAAGCCGCTGTATAAAAAAGGCCGCCTTAAGAATTGATTTGTGGCCCCGATTAATTTGCTCAGCTCAATCTCTTCATGATGAGAAGTCATCTGAAGCCGAATAGTATTTCCAATAACTACGACAAGCATAGAAGCCAGTAAAATTGAAGCCAAAAGAATAGCTTTATTTGCTAAATGAAGCACTGAGTTTAATTTTTTAACCCAACCTGTATCAACCACCACTTGATCTACACCGTCGAGCTTGTCCAGAAAAGACTTTAAGTCTGCAATTTGATTTGGATTAACAGTGTTGGGGGAGATAAAGAATGCATCGGGCAATGGATTTTCGGATAACCCATTATTTGAATCATTAAAGCCCATTGATTTTTGAAGTTTAGGCCAAGCCTCTTCTTTTTTAACGAAATGATAACTATTAATTTCACTGCGATTTTTTAATTCTTTTTCTATTTTATTTTTAACATCTATTGGAATTTCTTTTTTAAGAAAAATGCTGATTTGAGATTCATGCTGAATGGCTTCAGAAATCGATTTTAAATTTTGAACCACAAGAAAAGATATGCTTGGCAAAATAAATGTAATGCCTATAACTAAAAACATCATCAATGTAGAAAGCATTGATGCATGGCTACGCTGAAGTGCTTTAAGAAATATCTGATAGTGAGAGGTAAAAAAATCCATCTATTGTTCAGTAATCTTTGTAAGATTGCCTTCTTGTAAATAAAGTTGTTTATGTTTTTTGGAAGTAGTTGGTATTTCATGTGTAGCAATAATTACAGTAACACCAAGCTCTTGAAAGCTATAAAAAAGATTCATAATTTCATCTGCATACTTCTTATCTAAATTCCCTGTAGGCTCATCAGCAAGCAAAATAGAGGGTCTGCAAGCAATGGCTCTTGCAATTGCGAGGCGCTGCTGTTCTCCACCTGACAAGCTAATGGGCATTGATTTTTCTCGATTAAGCAAACCGACTTTATCTAGAGCCGCACGAACACGGCCTTTAATATCATTTATGCTTACTTCATTAATCTCTAAAGGAAGTGTAATATTTTCATAGCAATTGCGATCATATAAAAGTTTATGATCCTGAAAAATCAAACCAAATTTTCTTCTCACGTAAGGAATAGCAGCGCTTTTTATTTGACTTAAATTTTGATTTTCAAAAATAATTGTTCCATGTGTCGGAGGTTCAATCGCTGCAATTAATTTTAATAAAGTCGATTTTCCTGCACCTGAAGGACCTGTTACAAAAATAAGTTCACCAGTATTGATTTCAAAGGTAATGTTTTGAAGTGCCTCTAGATTTCCGGGATATCTTTTATGGACCTGATCAAATTTAATCATTAATAAAAACCAATTTTAAAAAAGTGCATCGACATATTCTTGTGCATTGAAAACTTTCAGATCATCTATAGATTCACCAACGCCAATGTATCGTAATGGAGTAGGTTGTTCTTTAGCGATCGCTGCAATAACACCACCTTTAGCTGTACCATCAAGTTTAGTTAAGGCAAGACCAGTAATGCCCAAAGCTTCATTAAATATTTTGAGTTGGCTAATGGCATTTTGCCCAGTGTTTGCATCTAAGACGAGGAGGATTTCATGAGGTGCTTCCTCATGACATTTATTAATCACACGCTTAACTTTTGTAATTTCATCAATTAAATGTTTTTGTGTGGGTAATCTACCCGCAGTATCTGCAATCACGATATCGATATTTTTTGCTTTCGCAGAGTTAATGGCATCAAAAATAACGGCACTTGGATCCCCCGAGGCTTGCGAAACGACATGAACATTATTTCTTTCGCCCCATACTTGGAGTTGCTCAGTTGCCGCTGCCCTAAATGTGTCTCCCGCCGCAATTAACACTGATTTATTTTCATCAAGGAAAATTTTTGTAAGCTTCCCAATGGTAGTTGTTTTCCCTGCGCCATTTACTCCAACAACCATAATGACATAAGGATTAGCCCCCTTTAATACTAAGGGGCTTTCAATGGGGGTTAATAACTCAATTAATTTTTCTTTAAGTAAACCCTTAATCTCATCTGCATTTTCTATATTGTTCTTTTTAACAGAAGCTCTAATACTATCTAAAAGGTAAGTGGTGGCTGAAATACCGACATCAGAAGTAAGCAATATTGTTTCAAGTTCTTCAAAAAGTGCCTCATCGATTTTTTTACCGGTAAATAATGAAGTTAGTTCTGAAGTTAATTTTTCTCTGGTTTTAGTAAGACCTTTTTTTATCTTGTCTGCAAAACCAAAGAAACCGCTTTTCTTTTCTTCTTTTGGTGCTACTTCTTTTTCGAGAATTACGACAGGTTTTTTTTCGGTGACCTTGGGAGTATTTTTTATAGGCTTTGCTGAGGCTGCTGTTTTTTTCTTATCTGATATTTTGGGCGCTTTAGCAACTTTTTGTTTTGGCGCTAAAGGAGGTTTTTTTTGTGCCTTTTTGGCAACTTCTTTTTTTGCCACAGGTTTTTTTTCTGGGCTGTCTTTCTTTATAATTTTTTTGAGGAATTCAAACATTTTTTAAAATTTTAAGAACTTAATGAGATAAAGAAAAGTCTACGAAAGAATCATATTCATTATAATAGCTAAATCACTTAAGGATGAGACGCGTTGTTAAAAAATATCTTACTTTTTTTATTATTATTTCCAAGTTTACTTTTAGCCCAAACTTCAGAATTTAAGCTTTCCAATGGACTAAAAATTATCGTGAGAGAAGACCATCGCTCCCCCGTGGTTGTCTCACAAGTTTGGTATCGAGCAGGTAGTCTTGACGAGGTGAATGGGAAAACCGGCGTAGCCCATGTTCTTGAGCATATGATGTTTAAGGGCACAAAGAAATTTAAAGCCGGCGAATTTTCTAGGCTTGTTGCGAAGGCTGGCGGAAAAGAGAATGCATTTACAGGAGCAGACTACACCTGCTATTTTCAGCAGCTTGAAAAATCAAACCTTGAACTGTCATTTAAATTAGAAGCAGATCGCATGGAGAATTTGAATCTATCTAAAGATGAATTTGATAAGGAAATAAAGGTAGTTATGGAAGAGCGAAGATGGAGAACTGAAGACAAGCCAACATCCCAAGTTAAAGAACAATTTGAATCTACTGTATTTAAGTCCCATCCATACAGCAGGCCCGTGGTTGGATGGATGAATGATTTAGAAAATATGACAGTTGAAGACGCAAGAGAATGGTATAAAAGTTGGTATGCACCTAACAATGCAACCCTGGTTATTGTTGGCGACATTTATGCTAAAGACGTGTTAAATCTTGCAAAGAAATATTTCGAAAAGATTCCTGCAAGAAAAATACCTGAAAGAAAGCCTCAGGTTGAGCCTAAGCAAAATGGAGAGAGAAGGTCATATATTAAGGCGCCGAGTGAATTATCTTATCTTTTGATGGGATATCCCGTCCCAACCTTGAATGACCGAAATGGAAGCGATAATAATTCATGGGAGCCATACGCTTTAGAAGTTTTATCTAATATTCTTGCTGGCAACAGCTCATCAAGATTAAATCAAAATATTGTGAGAAATCAGCATTTGGCTGTCAATGTAAGTGCTGGATATGATTCAACAGCCCGGGGAAGAATCAGCGTATTTGAATTAGAAGGTACACCAAATGATTTTAAAAAGATTTCTGATCTTGAAAATGCTTTACTCCAAGAAATTGAAAAAATTAAAAAAGATGGTGTAACTCAAGAAGAGTTAGACAGAGTGAAAGCAACAGTTATTGCAAGTGATGTGTATCAAAAAGATTCTATGTTTGGTATGGCAATGGAAATTGGACAGCTTGAAACAATGGATTATTCTTTCCATTTAAGCGATGGGTATATTGAAAGAATCAATAGCGTAACTTCTGAGCAAATAAAAAATGTAGCTACAAAATATTTAACTCGAGATAATTTATCGGTAGTCATTCTTGATCCTCAGCCGATGACTCAAAATTTAAGCCCCAAGGGACGCCCGCATGTTCATTAAACTTATTCAACTAATTTTTTTGCTTGTCTGCTTTCAGCAAAATGCTTTTGCTGTATTAAAAATTAATACATGGGAGACAAAAGAGGGGGCTAAAGTTCTCTTTGTAGAAAATCATGACCTTCCTATACTTGATGTTAATGTAAATTTCTTTGCAGGTAGTGCCCAAGATCCTGTTGGTAAAGAAGGCCTTGCAAACTTAACACATCATCTTATGAATTTAGGTGCAGGTGGAATAAATGAAGAGAAATTAGCGAATCAATTTTCAGATATAGGCGCGGCAATTGGTGGAGATGTGGATCTCGACAGAGCTTACTTTAAATTAAGAACTCTAAGCTCACCCTCACAAAAAGATAAAGCACTTACACTTTTTAAATATGTGATACATGCGCCTGATTTTCCAGCTTCAGTGATAGACAGAGAAAAAGATAGAATTATTGCAAGCATTAAACAATCTATGACGCAGCCAGAAACTATTGCTAATTTGGCATTCATGAAATCTATATATGGAGATCACCCATACGGGCATGATGAAGCTGGAAATATAGATACTTTGCAAAAGTTAAATCAAGCTGATTTAAAACAATTCTATAAAAATTATTATTTGTCATCTGAATCTTCAATCGTAATCGTTGGGGATGTAACCACGGACGAAGCTAAAAAAATAAGTGAGTCCATTAGCCAAGGATTACCCCAAGGAAATACAAAACACAACATAGCTTCTGTGACGGGTCAAAATTTTGTGGGAGTTAAAAAAATACAGCACCCTGCAAAGCAGGCTCATATATTAATGGGTATGCCAGCATTGAAGCGCGGAGAAAAAGATTACTTTCCTTTGTATGTTGGAAATTATATTTTAGGCGGTGGCGGTTTTGTTTCGAGACTTACCGAAGAGGTTAGAGAGAAAAAAGGATTGGTTTACAGTGTATATAGTTATTTTATGCCGCTTTATGCTGAAGGCCCGCTTGAAATTGGGCTACAAACAAAAAAAGAGCAAGCCGATGAGGCGCTTAGTATTGTAAATTCGACCATTAAAAAATTTATCGATGAAGGTCCAAATGAAAAAGAGCTTATGGCAGCAAAACAAAATTTGGTCGGTGGATTTCCTTTGCGGCTTGATAGTAATGCAAAAATTGTTGATTATTTAAGCATGATTGCTTTTTATAAGCTGCCAATTTCTTATATTGACAATTATATAAGTGAGATTAATAAAGTAACTATTGATCAAATAAAAGCAGCATTTAAAAATAAAATTGATCCTAATAAACTTACAACTATTATTGTAGGTGTAGAGTAGTTTTTGAAGACAGTCAAAAATCAAGTTAAAATTATTGGCGGGCTATGGAAAAGAAAAAATATTTCTTTCGTTGACGCCCCGGGATTAAGGCCCACCCCAAGCAGAGTAAGGGAAACTCTATTTAATTGGTTGGACCAGGATCTAACCGGCAAGGTTTGTTTGGATCTCTTTTCGGGTTCTGGTGTCATTGGTTTTGAATCTCTTTCAAGGGGCGCTTTAAGTGTAGCGATGATTGAAAAATCTCCCCAAGCTTATAAAATGATTCAGGAAAATAAAAAGCTACTTCAAGCAGAAAAAGCGCAAATTCATTTTACAGATGCACTTATATTTCTTCAGAAGAACAATGCTAAGTTTGACATTATTTTCTGTGATCCTCCTTTTAACGAGGGCTGGGAAGATAAATTATTTCCTCAATTAGCTAACCATTTAACACAGGATGGGCTAATATACTTCGAATCAGAATCTGCTTTAAAAGAACATGGTGAATTTAATGTTTTAAAAAAAAGAAAAGCAGGTAATGTTTTTTATCATCTTGTGACATTAAAAAATAATGAGTCAACCTAACTTATCTATAGCTGTCTATCCTGGAACCTTTGACCCTATTACATTAGGCCATGAGAATATTGCTCATCGCGCTACAAAAATCTTTGATAAAGTAATTGTGGCTGTGGCGGGTAATACGAGTAAACAATGTTTTTTTGCATTTGAGAAGAGGGTGGATTTGGTGAAAGCTGTTTTCAAAGACCATAAAGAAATTGAAGTAATTGGATTTAATGGGCTTTTAATGGACTTTGTTGAATCACAAAATGCACAAGTAGTTATTCGAGGCTTAAGGGCTGTTTCTGATTTTGAATATGAATTTCAATTAGCGGGTATGAATCGCAAACTTTATCCAAATGTTGAAACGCTTTTTTTAACGCCCTCCGAGCAATTTACTTTTTTATCTTCAAGTTTAGTTAGGGAGGTTGCTACTTTAGGTGGAAATATAGAACAATTTGTATCTCCAGTCGTCAAAGAAGCTATGAAAAAAACTGGACGTTAATTATGGCGTTAATGATTACGGATGAATGTATTAACTGTGATGTATGCGAACCTGAATGTCCAAACAATGCGATTTATCAAGGGCTAAACATCTATGAAATTAATCCTGAATTATGCACAGAATGTGTTGGACATTTTGATGTGCCGCAATGTCAAGAGGTATGTCCTGTAGATTGCATTCCAATTAATCCTCAATTTATTGAATCTAAAGAAGCGCTTTTGCTTAAGTATCATCAACTACAAAAAGATAAAGTGAATTAGTTATGCGTGTACTTCATACTATGATTCGTGTTATTGATTTAGAAAAATCACTCAACTTCTATACTAATATTTTAGGCATGAAACTATTAAGGCGACATGAATATTCTGATGGAAAATTTACATTAGCTTTTGTGGGCTTTGGTGATGAAAAAGATCATGCAGTTATTGAGCTTACTTACAATTGGGGTGTGACAACATACGACAAAGGCAATGCTTTTGGACATATTGCAATAGAAGTTGAAGACGCTTACAAGGCTTGTGAATCAATTAAAGCAAAAGGTGGAAAAGTGATTCGTGAAGCGGGTCCCATGCAACATGGAACAACAGTGATTGCTTTTATTGAAGATCCAGATGGTTATAAGATTGAATTAATCCAAGCCGGCACTTTTTAACTAATCAAACAAGTCCTTCATTTTATCAAGCCAACCTTTTGATTTTGGGCTGTGTTTACCTCGATCCAATTGATTGATCTCTTCAAGTTCTTGTAACAGTTCTTTTTGTCTATCTGTAAGCTTCACGGGTGTTTCTATAGAAACATGGCAATGAAGATCGCCAGGTGAATTTTGTCTTAAGGGCTTAATACCCTTTCCTTTTAATCTAAATACAGCGCCTGTTTGTGTTTCTGCAGGTATTTTCATTTTTGCATGACCATCTAGAGTAGGAACCTCTATTTCGCCACCAAGAGCAGCAGTGGTAAAGCTAATAGGCATTTCACAGTGTAAATTACCGCCATCGCGCTCGAATAAATCATGTTTCTTTAAATGAACTACAACATAAAGGTCACCAGGAGGCCCTCCATTAATGCCTGATTCACCTTCACCAGATAGGCGAATGCGATCACCTTCATCTACACCAGCAGGAATCTTAACGGAAAGTGTTTTATTTTGTTTAACACGACTCGCTCCATGACAAGCTGAACATGGCTCCTTGATAATTTTTCCTGTGCCATGACATTTAGGGCAAGTTTGTTGTACAGAAAAAAATCCTTGTTGCATTCTAACTTGACCATGACCATGACAAGTGTCACATGAGACTGGTTGTGTGCCAGGTTTAGCGCCAGAGCCTTTACAAGGCTCGCAAGCTGTCATGACGGGAATACGAATTTTTGTTTCAGTACCTTTTGCAGCGTCTTCAAGACTAATTTCCATGTTATAGCGAAGATCAGCACCTCGATAAACATTAGATTTTTGGCCGCCGCGACCACCACCAAAAATATCACCAAAAATATCACCAAAGGCATCATTGAAGTCTGAAAATCCAGCAGAACTATGGCCGCCCATACTAGGATCTACGCCTGCATGACCATACTGATCATAACTTGCTCTCTTTTGTGAATCAGAAAGTATTTCGTAAGCCTCTTTGGCTTCTTTAAAATTTTCTTCGGCTTTTGGATTGTCGGGATTGCGATCAGGATGAAATTTCATCGCAAGTTTACGATAAGCTTTTTTTATTTCATCTTCTGAAGCGTCACGAGATACACCAAGAGTCTCGTAATAATCTTTTTTGGTCGCCATGATATTTTTTCAAAAAAACAAAACAACACCAGAATAACTGATGTTGTTTGGATGGTTAAAGGTTATTTGTCTTTTTTGTCTTGCTTAACTTCTTCAAATTCTGCATCAACTACTTCAGCGTCAACCGTTTTTTCTTCTTGCTGAGGTGCGCCACCAGTATTAGGTTGTTGTGCTTGCTGTTCAGCATAAATTTTCTCGCCTAATTTCTGCGATGCTTCCATCAGCTCTTTTGTTTTGGCCTCAATCTCTTCTTTATTGTCAGATTTTAAGGATTCTTCTAAAGATTTTATAGCAGCTTCAATTTTCTCTTTTTCAGCAGCATCTAATTTATCTCCATGATCAGTGATAGATTTTTTCACTGAATGAATCATGCCATCCGCAGAGTTTTTAACATCTACAAGCTCTCGAATTTTACGATCTTCGTCAGCATATTTAACAGCGTCCTCTTCCATTTTCTTAATTTCTTCTTCGCTAAGTCCGCTATTTGCTTTGATCGTAATTTTATTTTCTTTGCCAGTAGCTTTATCTTTAGCAGATACGTGCAAGATACCATTAGCATCAATATCAAAAGTCACTTCAATCTGAGGTGTGCCTCTTGGTGCTGGAGGTATATCAGTTAAATTAAATTGACCTAGGCTCTTATTGCCTGAAGCTACTTCACGTTCACCTTGAAGCACATGAATCGTTACAGCATTTTGATTATCTTCGGCAGTTGAGAATACTTGAGATGCCTTAGTAGGTATTGTTGTATTTTTCTTAATAAGTTTAGTCATAACACTTCCAAGTGTTTCAATACCTAAACTTAATGGCGTAACATCGAGAAGTAAAACATCTTTTACGTCACCCTGAAGGACGCCAGCTTGAATTGCTGCGCCCACGGCAACAGCTTCATCAGGATTAACATCTTTTCTAGGTTCTTTACCAAAAATATCTTTTACTTTTTCTTGTACTTTTGGCATGCGACTTTGACCACCTACAAGAATAATGTCTGATATGTCGCTTCCAGAAACGCCAGCATCTTTCATTGCAACTTTACAAGGCTCGATGGTTCTTTCAATTAAATCATCCACAAGAGATTCAAATTTTGCACGTGTAATTTTTACAACAAGATGTTTTGGACCACTTGCGTCAGCGGTAATGTAAGGCAAGTTGACTTCAGTTTGTTGGCTACTTGAAAGTTCAATCTTTGCTTTTTCAGCCGCTTCTTTAAGGCGTTGCTTAGCAAGTAGATCGTTTCTTAAATCAAGACCATTTTCTTTTTTAAATTCATCAGCTAAAAAATCAATAAGACGATTATCAAAGTCTTCACCACCTAGGAAAGTATCTCCATTTGTAGATAACACTTCAAATTGATGTTCGCCATCAACCGTCGAGATTTCAATAATAGATACGTCGAATGTTCCGCCACCTAAATCATATACAGCAATCTTTCGATCGCCTTCTTGTTTGTCTAGGCCAAAAGCAAGCGCTGCGGCAGTAGGTTCATTAATAATACGTTTAACCTCAAGACCTGCAATTCGACCTGCATCTTTAGTGGCTTGACGTTGGCTATCATTAAAATAAGCAGGAACAGTGATAACTGCTTCTGTAACCTCTTCACCAAGGTAATCTTCAGCAGTTTTTTTCATTTTTCTTAAAACTTCTGCTGAAATTTGTGGGGGTGCCATTTTTTGGTCGCGCACTTTTACCCATGCATCGCCATTGTCGGCTTTTGAAATTTCATATGGCATTAAACCAATATCTTTTTGCACTTCTTTTTCTTCAAAACGGCGGCCAATTAAACGCTTTACAGCAAATAATGTATTTTTTGGATTAGTAACCGCTTGTCTTTTTGCAGGCGCGCCAACTAGAATCTCACCATCATCTTGGTAAGCAATAATTGAGGGCGTTGTTCGAGCGCCTTCTGCATTTTCAATTACTTTAGGCTTTCCGCCTTCCATCACAGCTACACAGGAGTTTGTTGTTCCTAAGTCAATACCGATAATTTTAGCCATTTTTTTTCCTTAAAAAATCTGTTTAATTTGATATATCTATAATTGGGACAGTCTTGAATATTTCAAGAGCTTATGTATTTTTAGTTTTTGATACGGTTACCAGAGCAGGTCTTATAACTCTTTCATTCAATAGATAACCTTTTTGAAGAACAGTTAAAATTTTATTTGGCTCTTCTTCTGATTCAACCATGCTGATTGCTTGGTGTTGATTAGGGTCGAATTTTTCACCTAATGCTTTAATTTCATGGATACCAAACTTTTCAAATACATTAATGAGTTGTTTTTGTGTGAGCTCCACGCCATTTTTGTAACTATCTACATTTGCATTTTCAATTGTTAAGGCTGCATCGAGACTGTCTTTTACAGAAAGTAATTCACCGCTAAATTTTTCTAGTGCAAATTTTCTAGCTTTATCGATATCTTCGAAAGAACGTTTTCTTATATTCTCCCCTTCAGCTTTAACATAAAGAACTTGCGCTTGAGCTTCGGCTAATTTTTCTTCAAGAAGCTTTATTTGATCTTCCGGGTTATTTGAAGCGGCTTGATCTGGATTATTGTTTGAATCATCAATAGATGAATTTTCTTTATCTTCTGCATTCATAATTTTGCCTTTTAAAACTTTTAAAATATTGCGAATTAAAACAAATTTGGGGATGAAACTTTAAATTTCAAGGGTATAAAGTTAAATAATTGCCTCGATTTGGGAAATTGTTGATTCGACGGTAGGAATGACCCCAATCTCTCCTAAGTTGACGGATGGTACTTTGATATTGGGATAAACCCCATTAAGGTAAGGATTGCTATCCATATAAAGACCTATGGTTGGAATACCAAGAGCATTGGCAAGATGAGTGAGCCCTGAATCAACACCAATCACACATTTAGCACCCGATATAATATTTGCAAGATCGCTAATATTCATTTTAGGCAGCACTAAGCAATTGGTTGATGTTTTTCGAAGCGCTTTAGAAACCTGATATTCCTCAAGATTGCCCCAAGGCAATAAAACTCTTAGACCTAAAATATTAAAAAATTGGATAATTTTTTGCCAATGATCCATAGGCCACTGCTTGGTTCTTTTGCTCGAACCATGAATCAAAACGACGTAACGTTCAGATAGATTAAAATTATTGATGTTGTGTATTTCTAATCCAAAATGAGCGGATTGGTCTAACAAGTCGTATTCAAAACATTTAGACGCTAATTCTCTATTGCGCACAACTGCATGGATTTGCTTTGAAACAGTATGCGTATATTTGTAGAAATAAGACGCGGCGGCCTCTCGAATAGAGACCTTATCAAAGCCATGAATATCACCATGTGTAAATAAAGTGAAAAAAGCGCTTTTTAGTAGCCCCTGAAAATCAATCACAATATCGTAGTGATTATGACGAATAGCATTAATAGCCTTATAAAGACCTGTCCATGTTGTTTTTTTTCTAAGGTTTTTTTTCCAGGACCTTAAAGAGATAGTAATGACCGAATTAACTTCAGGATGAAGCCTTGGAATATCCGCAAAAGACTCTTCAACTAGCCAGTCAATTGAACTTTCGGGAACAAAATATTTAATATCATTAACAACAGGGAGGCAGTGAATAATGTCCCCGAGCGAGGATGTCTTAATGATAAGTATACGAACCATATAAAGAATTTTCGCATATAAATCAATGCCTATAAATGATTTATATGATTAATTCATATTTAATCGTTTGACGCTTACAGAGTGTTTCTAGGATAATCTGTCATAGAGATAAATTTTTATTCATTCATGACAGCACATTAATTTAATGAAACATTCCATAGTAGAAATCACCGAAAGAATCAAAGAAAAAAGTAGGCCTACAAGAATTGCATACTTGGCTCGTGTCGATGCTATGTTGCAAAGGCAGCGTGGTGCTGATCGCTTGGGGTGCGCTAACGTTGCGCACGCTATTGCAGCATTGCCGAAAAATGACAAATTAAAAATCGTTAGCGAAAAAAAACCTAACATTGCAATCGTTTCTGCTTATAACGATATGCTTTCAGCGCATAAGCCATATGAAAACTATCCGTCCATTATTCGTGATGAAGCCAATAAATGTGACGCAACAGCTCAAGTAGCAGGCGGCGTTCCCGCCATGTGTGATGGTATTACACAGGGTGAGCCAGGTATGGAGTTGAGTTTATTTTCTCGAGACACAATAGCAATGGCAACTGCAATTGGACTCTCGCATGATGTATTCGACGGCACGCTTATGCTAGGCATTTGCGACAAGATTGTGCCTGGTTTATTAATTGGCGCTCTTCATTTTGGGCACTTACCTACAATCTTTGTGCCGGCCGGCCCAATGTCTACTGGTATCGACAACACGTCTAAATCTAAAGTGCGCGAGAAATATGCACAAGGCCTTGTGGGCCGAGAAGAGCTTTTAGCTTCCGAATCTGCTGCATACCATGGGGAAGGTACTTGTACATTTTATGGCACAGCTAATAGTAATCAGATGTTAATGGAAGCAATGGGACTTCATGTTCCAGGCGCGGCATTTATTCATCCTCGGGATGATATTAGAGAAGAAATAACACGTGAATCAGTTCGCTCCCTTTTGAACATTATCAAAAATAAACAAAATAAACCCATTGGTAAATTAGTGGATGAACGAGTCATTGTGAATGCTATGGTCGCATTATTAGCAACAGGCGGATCTACCAACCATCTGATTCATTGGGTAGCGATCGCAAGAGCCGCCGGTATTATTATTGATTGGAGTGATTTCCATGATCTCGCAAGCTCAACTCCTCTATTAGCAAGCGTTTACCCAAATGGCAAAGCAGATGTGAATGAATTTCAAACTGCAGGCGGACCTGCATTTGTGATTCGTGAGCTTATTGATTCAGGTTGTATGTATCCAGAGGTCATGACCGTGAGCGAAGGTGGCTTAAAAGAATATACAAAAAAACCTACAAAAGAAAATAACAAACTTATTTGGAAAGACTTACCTAAAGAGAGTGGCGATGAAACAATTGTTAGAACCGCTGACAATCCTTTTAATCAATCAGGCGGATTAAAACTTTTACAAGGCAATCTTGGTCGTTCCGTAATTAAAATTTCTGCAGTACCGCAAGACCGCTACATTATTGAAGCGCCCGCAATTATTTTTGATACACAAGAAGAGCTTCTTAACGCTTTTGATCGAGGCGAGCTTGAAAAAGATTTTGTTGCAGTTGTGAGATTTCAAGGACCTAAAGCAAATGGAATGCCTGAGCTTCATAAGCTAACGCCTCCTTTAGCGGTGCTTCAAAATAAAGGCTTTAAGGTAGCGATTGTGACTGACGGTAGAATGAGTGGCGCTTCCGGAAAAATTCCAGCTGCAATTCATTTAAGTCCTGAAGCTTCAGCGAACGGACCTATCGGTAAAATTCGAAATGGCGATATGATTCGATTAAATGCGATGGTCGGCACTTTAAATGCGTTAGTCGATGAAGATACATGGTATGAAAGAGAAAATGAAAATCTTTCTGATCAGCTTAGAAATAATAATGCCCACGATATTGGACGTGAATTATTTGCTGGTATGAGAAAAAATGTGATTTCTGCCGAAGAAGGCGCGATCACATGGCTATAAATTATATAAGGACAATATGAAGACATTAGATTTAGCAAATTACGGCCCAGTGATTCCAGTCATTGTGATTGATAAAGTGGAAGATGCTGTTCCTATGGCAGAGGCTTTACTTGAAGGCGGCATTAAAGTTTTAGAAGTTACATTAAGAACTTCATGTGCTATTGAGGCTATGGATCGAATTATTAAGCATTTGCCAGAAGCAATTGTAGGCGCAGGCACTGTAAGAACAAAAGCAGATGCTTCAGCTGCAAAATCAATTGGCTGTCAATTTGCAGTGAGCCCAGGCTATACATCAGAAATTGGTAAACATTGCTTAGATATTGGATTGCCTTTATTGCCAGGGGTTTCGACCGGAAGCGAAGTGATGATGGCTAATAATGATGGCTATTATTTCTTGAAACTTTTTCCTGCAGTTGCAGTAGGCGGTATTAATCTTCTAAAAGGATTTGCAGGTCCTTTTTCAGACGTTAAATTCTGTCCAACAGGTGGCGTAACTGTTCAATCAGCACCTGACTTTTTAAGTTTACCCAATGTGCCGGTTTGCGGAGGCACTTGGCTTACACCAAAAGATCTTGTTGCAAATAAAAACTGGATTGAAATTACGAAATTAGCTAAAGAAGCAAGCGCGATTAAACGCTCTTAATTCAATTTCATGCTTCCCATCTCTCAATACAAGACAATCTTATTTGATTGTGATGGCGTCGTTCTTAATTCAAATTTTCTTAAGATAGAAGCCTATCGATTAACGGCGCTTGAGTTTGGAGCATCTGAAGAAGATGCTATGAAGCTAGTGAATCATCATATCGAATATACCGGCATATCTAGAAATATTAAATTTACTTATTTTTTAGAGAAAATTCTTCATAAGACAGTAGATGATGCATCAATGAATCATCTTTTAAATCAACTCAATTACGAGGTTGAAAGACTTTTAGAAAATTGTGAAATTGCTCAGGGTCTTGATGTCTTAAGAGAAAAAACTAAAGATTCTAATTGGATGATAGTCTCTGGTGGCGATCAAGAAGAAATCATTCGTCTATTCACAAGAAAAAATTTATTAAAATATTTTGATGTAGGTATTTTTGGAAGTCCTGATTCTAAAGAAGATATAGTGACGCGCGAATTAAAAAAGCCTACCGGCGAAAGACCGGCTTTATTCATTGGCGATTCTAAATACGACTATCAAGTCGCTAAAAAAAATAATTTAGATTTTATTTTTTTAAGTGATTGGACTAATTTTTTTGAATGGAAAAGTTTTTGTGCAGAAAATAAGATCGAGATTTATAAGAAGTTAGACGATCTTAATCATTAAATTATTTTTCTAATAATATCTTCAGGCTTAATATTTTTTAGACAGTTCGTATGTTGAAGGGGGCACGTTCTTTCAAAGCATGGACTGCATGAAAGACCCAAATATATTAATTTAGCATGACGACTTAATGGTGGTGTTTTTTTAGGATCAGAAGAACCGAAAATAGCAACTTGTTTAATCCCCAAGCTTGCAGCTACATGCATTAAGCCCGAATCGTTACTTAAAAATGAGTTGCATATGCTCATGACATCAATAACTTCCTCAAGTTTTGTTTTACCAATAAGATTAATCACTTTATTTTTTGTGAGTCTGTCTAGCGACCTTCCAAGATCATGATCGTTTGATGATCCTAGCAAAATAACTTTCCAGTTATTTTCTATTGCTTCTATTGCGACTTTCGCAAAATACTCAATAGGCCATCTTTTAGCTTCGCCATATTCTGCGCCTGGAGCAATGCCTAAAACTTTATCAGAAGGCTTTAACTTGCCCTTTAAAAATTTTCTTGCTTGGTTAGGTTTTGAAACGAGGTAAGTGGATAAGCTCGTTTTAATATTTTTATTTTTTGGTGCGAGCGCTAAAAATTGATCAACAGTGCGATAAAGACTTTTATCTTTCTGGATGCAATCATTAATGAGACCAAAGCGCATTTCTCCCAAAAATCCAGTGCGCTTAGGAATATTGGCAAAAAATGGAATGAGTGCTGATTTAAACGAGTTGGTTAATACTATAGCTTGTGTGTAACTTTCTACTTTTAGACTTTTTCCTAACTGGTATCGTTTAAGTAAATTGAGTTCACCATGCGAAAAAGGCAAAGCAATCGATTTATCAACCTCAGGCATTCGAGAGACTAAGGGGATAGTCCATATAGGCGAAGCTACATGAAGTTTACTTTTTGGATAATGATCTTTAATCACTTTAAAAAGTTTTTGTGCCATGACCATATCGCCTAGCCATGATGGTCCTATAACCAGAATTTTTTGAGAGCTCAAAATCTTAAGATATTTTTTTAATTATGGCGCTAGTGCTTCTTCCAGGAACAATCGAAACCAATTCAACTTTACCATTCCATTTTTTTAATTCTTGATGGCCTACTACTTGATTCTTTTTATAATCACTGCCTTTGACCAAGACATCAGGTTGAATTTTCTTTATTAAATGCAGTGGCGTTGCTTCACTAAAAACGACAATACCATCTACAGAAGAAAGTGCTGCGAGAACTCTTGCTCGATCTTCTTGATGTATTACAGGTCTCGATTTACCTTTTAGTTTGGTTACTGATGAATCGCTATTAAGAGCGAGAATTAAGACATCACCTAATTTTTTTGCTTTTTCAAGATAAGTCACATGACCCGCATGAAGAATATCAAAGCAACCATTTGTAAATACAATTTTCTTTTTCTGTTTTTTCCAGACACCTACTTGTTCTATAAGGCTTTCAAGAGAGTGAATTTTTTTCTCTTGGCCTGAGTGCTGCGCGTTTAAAGTTTTAACTAAGTCTGCATGTGTAATCGGAATCGTACCTAATTTTCCAATGACTATACCTGCAGCGATATTAGCAATATTGAGCGACGTTTCAATTGGCATTTTTGCGATCATACATGCCGCTAGTGTGGCGATAACTGTATCGCCAGCCCCTGAAACATCAAATACTTGTTGTTGATTAACAGCGGGTAAGTTTTTAATCGTATCGCCTTGGATTAAATCAATACCGTCTTCGCCCTTTGTCATTGCAATAAATTGTAAATTGAGTGATTTTTTTAATTTCAAAAGTGGCGTTAAAAAGTTAGTATTTTTAGTGACATGAATATGACAAGCCTCAATTGCTTCTTTTTTATTGGGTGTAATGGCAGTCGCATTTTTATATTTTTCGTAATGAATACCTTTGGGATCAACCAGTACAGGTATTTTTTTTGATCTTGCGAGCTTGATGACATGTTGACATAAGCGCTCACTTAAAACACCTTTCGCATAATCAGAAAGTATGACTATGGCTGGTTTTTTATTAAGAAGCGTTGTAATTTTTTTAATAAGCGCTTTAGAGTCGATAAGATCAGCAGTAGCCTCCTGATCGATTCTCATCATTTGTTGATGTTCGCCAATAATGCGCGTTTTTGTTGTCGTAGGATTTTTGTCTTTAATGATGCCATCGACGCCAATATGATTCTTTTTAAGAATCTCGATTAATTTCTTTCCATCTATATCGTTGCCAATTTGGCCGGCTAGTACCGTTTTAATTCCTAAGAGCGATAGATTTGCAGCAACATTGCCTGATCCTCCAATGCGATCAAAAGACTCTTTAAGTCTCACTACGGGGACAGGTGCTTCAGGAGAAATTCTTGATACGTTACCAATTAAATAGCGATCTAACATCAAGTCACCAATGACTAACGCCCATTGATTACGAGCATTGAATTTATTTTTAATAATTTCGATATCAGTCATTTGTTAGAGACTCTCGTCAATAAGTTCGCAAAGTGTATGTCCGATTAAGATATGTGCTTCTTGAATTCTCGCTGTTTCATTAGAATCTACGACGATACTATGGTTTGATATTTTTTTAATAAGACCACCGTCGCCACCTGTCAATCCGACAGTAATAGCACCTAATGCATTTGCTTTTTCTAAACCTTTCACTACATTTTTACTATTGCCCGAAGTAGAGATACCAATCACTACATCATGTTTTAAACACAATGCTTCCACTTGTCTTGAAAAGATGTGTTCAAACCCATAATCATTGCCAACCGCTGTAAGAATTGATGTGTCTGTAGTTAATGCAATCGCAGGCAATCCTTTTCTTTCTTTTACAAAACGACCTACAATTTCTGCCGCAATATGTTGACTATCGGATGCGCTTCCGCCATTGCCAAAAATTAAAACTTTGCCTCCAGCGTGAAGTGTCTTTTTAATAATATCGGCCACTTCATTCACATCATTAATGACAGAAGATAATTTATGAATCGTATCAAGATGACTCTTAAAAATGGATTCTATTCTTTTTGTATTTTCACTCATGCGTATGCATCACTTTTTGTTAAGTAATTCGTTGCGTAATCTTTAACGCCTTCTTCAATAGTTAAGAAAGGTTTTGTATATCCAGCGTCTTTTAGTTTCTTAATGTTTGCTTCAGTAAAATATTGGTATTTTCCTTTAAGATCATTTGGCATATCAATATATTTAATTGCATCAAGATCGCCCTCTACACTTTTAACGAGCGACTCCGCTAGCGCTTTAAAGCTAGATGCTTTTCCTGTACCTACATTATAAATACCCGAATGGTCTTTGTGGCTTAAAAAATGTAAGACGGCTGCTGCTGCGTCTTTGACATAAACAAAATCTCGTAATTGCATGCCATCTTGATAATCTGGACGATCACTTTTAAAGAGTCTTATTTCGCCTTCTTTTTTAAGTTGGTTAAATGAGTGAAATACCACGCTTGCCATTCTATTTTTATGGTATTCGTTTGGACCATATACATTAAAGAATTTGAAGCCACACCAATGTGGCGGTGTTTTTTCTTTTGCGAGCACTTGCTGAACCGCCCATTGATCAAAAAATTGTTTTGAGTAACCGTAAGCGTTAAGCGGCCTTAGTTTACTTAGCTCAGATTCGTTATCATCATAACCAAACTCGCCACCACCATAAGTAGCCGCAGAACTTGCGTAAAGAAAAGGAATTTTATGTTCGCTTGCATAGCGCCATAAATTTTGGCTGTAACGAATATTTTGATTTAAGAGTTTGTTGAAATCAGTTTCAGTTGTAGCGCTAATTGCACCCATGTGAATAATGGCTTCAATGTCATGTTTTTTTTCAAGCCATGGGAAAAGATCATCTTTATCAAGATAATCGATATATGTTCGTTTACTTAAATTGTTCCATTGATCCGGGTGTTGGATATCATCTACGATGATGATGTCTTTACGATCAAGGATGGTATTAAGATGCCAAGCAATGACACTTCCAATCATGCCAGCACCACCAGTCAGTATTATCATAATGAGATGTTGTCTTTAAATAATTAAGACTGCTTCTTTTCTACGAGCAGAGCTCTTTTTTTAGTGAGAGCTGAATTCTGAGCTTCTTTTTTAGGTGTCCAGCTCTTATCAATCCAACCTTGTAAATTTTCTAGGATTATACCTTGCATCGCATTAATCCATTCTGGATTGTCATTGAGCGCCGGAATATAGCTAAAGCTTTTGCCGCCATGGTTTAAGAAAATATGCCTACCTTCAATATTGATTTCTTCCAATGTTTCTAGACAGTCACTTGAGAATCCAGGACAAATAACATGCACATTCTTTTCCTTCTTTTTACCTAAATCAGCCATCACTTCGGCGTAATAAGGTTTTAGCCATTCAGCTCTACCAAAGCGTGATTGAAAGGACACCATATATTCGCTCTCTTTTAATTTCAGAGCTTCAGCAAGTAAGCGTGCAGTTTTATAGCATTCACAATGATAAGGATCACCTTGCATGAGTGATTTTTTTGGAATGCCATGGAAGCTCATGACTAATTTTGAAGGCCTTCCATTTTTTTTCCAGAATTGCAGAACAGATAATTTAAGCGCATTAATATAAAGAGGGTGGTCGTGATAATTTCTCACAGTTCTCACTGCAGGGACATTTCTTGTTTTAAGAAGTACACGCCACAAAGCATCCATCGCCGATGCGCTTGATGATGCAGCATACTGAGGGTAGAGGGGAAGTAAAAGAATTTTGGTGCAATTTTTTTCTTTTAATTTGAGCACTGCATTTTTCATTGAAGGATTGCCATAAGACATTCCCAATTCCACTTCAACAGGCTGAGAAACTGCTTTTTTTATTTTTGTGCTTAAAGCTTTTGTTTGATTTGTAGCATTGACTAAAAGTGGAGAGCCTTTTTTAGTCCAAACTTTCGCATATTTTTTTGCTGAACTCCCTGGCCTAAAAACTAAGATAATAAAATGAAGTATCCAGCACCAAATAAATCGAGGCACTTCGACAACTCTTCGGTCCATAAGAAATTGCTGTAAGTATTTTCTTACGGCATGTGTGCTGAGATAGTCAGGAGTACCTAAATTTGCTAGGATGATCCCAATTTTTGGCACATCGCCGTGTTGATATTGCGGTTCTTTTATAAAGTAATTCATTTAATGTTGACTCAGTGCGTTAGAAAGAAGTTTTGCTGTGATATCTACAATAGGAATGACTCTTTCGTAAGCCATTCTTGTAGGTCCAATTACACCTAAGGTGCCTACAATTTCGCCATCTGTTTCGTAAGGAGAGGTGACAAGACTGCACTCATCTAAAGATGAATAGCCTGATTCGTTTCCAATAAAAATTTGAATGCCTTCAGCAAGCTGACTTTTATCGAGAAGTTTCATAAGCGCTGTTCGCTTCTCAAAAATTTCAAAAATCTTTCTTAAGCTTGATATATTTTTCGCGAGCTCTTCGGATTGAATAAGATTGCTTTGTCCTGTAATCACAATGGATTCAGTTTCTGGAGAAATGACGTCATTACCCACCTCGATGGCTGCTGTCATAAGTTTAATCATATCAGCATGCATTTTAGATAACTCATCCACGAGTGTATCTTTCACTTTGGCAAAAGTATTTCCACTAAAGTTGTGATTAAAATAATTAGCAGCTTCAACTAAATCATCATGCGTATAATGCTTTTCAGTCATCACAATTCTGTTTTGAACATTGCCGTCATTTGTCACGATGATTACAAGAATTTTTTTCTCAGACAAACCAATAAATTCTAAATGTTTAAATGTTGTTTTTTTTGCTTTAGGAATAAGAACTACGCCAGCAAATTGTGTCAGTGTCGATAAAATATCCGCAGCATTATTAATAATTTTTTTGTTGTCACCAATATTCATTTGATCTTTTAATGAAGTGACAACTTTATCGTCCAAAGGCTTAACCGTTAGAAGAGAGTCTACAAAAAGCCTGTAACCTAATTGGGTCGGAATTCTTCCTGCAGAAGTATGCGGACTTGTAATAAAACCCAAATCCTCGAGATCCTTCATGGTATTTCGAATGGAAGCTGGACTTAAATCAAGGCCTGATGATTTAGAAAGAGTTCTAGAGCCCACAGGCTGACCATCATGAATATGTTGTTCAATGAGGGTTTTTAGAAGAATTTGGGCGCGCTTATCTAGCATGATGAAATAGGGTTATTCATATAAATCGATATGCTTTAAAATACTCCGTAAAGCCTAATTTTCAAGGTTTAATAAGCCATTCTAACACGCAGCACTTTTGAAAATGAATGCTTATATACTAAGTTTTTCTTTGTTAAATTGCTATATATTCTTACGTCTTAAGTATGCTTTAATTCAATTATGGAAAGTCTCTTTAAATCAGTTGCAATTATCGGAAAATATGCAAGCGGAAGCGAATCTTCTGACATTGAGTCTCAGCTTTTAGAGCTCGCCCAATATTTAACGAATAAGCACATCAATATCTTTATTGAGGCTAAAACACATCAATCTGGAAAGTTTCAAGCATTTAAATCGATTACATTAGAAGAGATTGGAACAAAAGCAGATCTCGCGATCGTCGTGGGTGGCGATGGCACTATGCTAGGTGTTGCAAGATCTCTTGTGAATTTTGATATTCCTTTAATAGGCGTGAATCAAGGGCGTTTTGGATTTTTAGCAGATTTAAATACAAGCAATATGCTGGAGTCCATTGATGAAATATTTCAAGGCTCTTCATATAAAGACAAAAGAATGCTTTTGCAGTCTAAAATTTTTAGAGGTTCAAAATGCATTCATGAGTCATTAGCACTTAACGATGTGGTTGTTCGAAGCGGTTCTCGTTTGATTGAATTAGAAGTATCGATCAATGGCAGATTTGTACACAAACAAAGATCAGATGGTCTTGTAGTTACTACGCCCACAGGCACGACTGCTTATGCGCTTTCCGCAGGCGGCCCCATTCTCCATCCTGAACTCGAAGCCATTTCGATTGTGCCGATTAGTCCTCACACATTAAGTAATCGCCCTATCGCTGTGAGCAGTCAAAGCTTAATTGAAATTCATGTAGTGAGTATGGATGAATCTTATTTAAGTATTGATGGACAGCTTAAAGTGCCGCTTGAGCTTCATGATCGCGTTGAAATTAAACGCGCAGAAAAAATGATTACGCTTCTTCATCCAAAAGACTATTGTTATTTTGAGATGCTAAGAAAAAAATTAAACTGGGGTTAAAGAAGCACTATGTTACTTAATTTATCTATCCTTGATTTTGTCATTGTCGACAAGATGAGCTTGGATTTTAAATCTGGTTTTTCAGCTTTAACGGGTGAGACAGGCGCTGGAAAATCAATTCTCATAGACGCTTTGTCGCTAGCTTTAGGTCAGCGCAATGAAGGTGGGGTAGTGCGGCTTCATCAAGATAAGGCGGATATCAGCGCTATCTAGATCG
>CAINIH010000086.1 GCA_903849185.1 uncultured Methylophilaceae bacterium | reverse complement strand
TTGTAAACGGCGTTCACCAATTTATAACCGTGCCAGTCACGGGGTGTTGGTGGATACCGAAACATCCCAGCTGGTCACTTAGCATTCAAAAGGAATTTAAAATGAATACAGTGACTAACCAAAATTTAAATACACAAGACTATCTCGTTGCCGATATTAATCAGGCCGACTTTGGTCGCAAAGAAATTGCCATTGCAGAAACTGAGATGCCAGGTCTCATGGCTATTCGTGAAGAATATGCAAAAGAAAAGCCATTAAAAGGTGCGCGCATCAGTGGCTCACTTCACATGACGATTCAAACGGCTGTTTTGATCGAAACACTAAAAGATTTAGGTGCTGAGGTGAGATGGGCATCTTGCAATATCTATTCAACTCAAGATCATGCAGCTGCAGCAATCGCTAAAAGCGGCACCCCTGTATTCGCCTTTAAAGGTGAAACGCTTGATCAATACTGGGAATATACACATCGTATTTTTGACTGGAGCGATGGTGGCTACACCAATATGATTTTAGATGACGGTGGTGATGCAACTTTACTTCTCCATTTAGGTACCCGTGCTGAAAAAGATGCTTCAGTCATTTCTAAACCTTTAAGCGAAGAAGAGATTTCGCTTTTTAATTCAATTAAACAAAAACTAGCGATAGATCCGCATTGGTATTCTGAAAGGCTTAAACACATTAAAGGCGTAACTGAAGAAACAACGACAGGCGTTCATCGTTTATATCAAATGCATAAAGAAGGTAAATTGGCTTTCCCTGCAATCAATGTAAATGATTCAGTGACTAAATCTAAGTTTGATAATCTTTATGGCTGCCGTGAATCTCTAGTAGACGCTATTAAGCGCGCAACCGATGTCATGATTGCAGGCAAGGTAGCGGTTGTGGCTGGATACGGTGATGTAGGTAAAGGTTCAGCACAAGCACTTCGCGCTTTATCAGCACAAGTATGGGTGACTGAAATTGATCCTATTTGTGCACTGCAAGCGGCAATGGAAGGATATCGTGTGGTGACAATGGATTACGCAGCGGAGCATGCTGATATTTTTGTCACAGCAACAGGTAATTATCATGTGATTACGCATGACCATATGTCGCGTATGAAAGATCAAGCGATTGTTTGTAATATCGGCCATTTCGATAATGAAATTGATGTTGCATCATTAAATGATTGCAAGTGGGAGGAGATTAAACCACAAGTAGACCACGTGATTTTCAAAGATGGCAAACGTATCATCTTGCTTGCAAAAGGTAGACTCGTGAATTTGGGTTGTGGAACGGGCCATCCAAGTTATGTGATGAGTTCATCTTTCGCGAATCAAACGATTGCTCAAATTGAATTGTTTGCGCATTCTGAGAAATACCCTGTAGGTGTATATACGCTTCCAAAACATTTGGACGAGAAAGTTGCTCGTCTTCAATTGAAAAAATTAAATGCTGAACTTACAAACTTGTCAGAAGCACAAGCAAAGTATATTGGTGTTAAAGAAGAAGGACCTTATAAACCTGAGCACTATCGTTATTAATTATGGCTAAAAAGATTTCTTACAGTTTCGAGTTTTTTCCTCCCAATACACCGGAAGGGATAAAAAACTTAGCAGACACGCGTCAGCAGCTATCCGCATTCAAGCCCGAATTTTATTCGGTGACATTTGGTGCGGGTGGCTCAACGCGCGATCGAACGCTTGAAACAGTATTAGAAATAAAAAAAGAAGGCTTTAATGCAGTGCCACATATTTCAGGTATTTCATCGACAAAGGCAGAAATTAAAACTTTACTCGATCAATATCGACAAAATGAGATTAAACATCTCGTAGCTTTGAGAGGTGATGTGCCACAGGGCGAAGTGCCATCAGGAGATTTTAAACACGCCAATGAATTAGTTAGCTTTATCCGACAAGAAACTAATGATTATTTTCATATTGAGGTAGCGGCCTATCCTGAATATCATCCTGAGGCAGCTTCAGCACAAATAGATATTCAAAACTTTAAAAATAAAGTGGCTGCGGGTGCCAATTCAGCTATTACACAATTCTTTTTTAATGCCGATGCTTATTTTAGATTTATGGATGAATGCTTGATTGCAGATATTGATGTGCCAATTATTCCAGGCGTGATGCCAATCTATAATATTAAACAATTGGCTCGTTTTGCATCAAACTGCGGTGCAGAAATACCTCGTTGGCTTAGAATTAAATTGGAAAGCTATGGGGACGATTTGCCTTCCTTGAGATCATACGGCGTAGATGTGATATCTGAGCTTTGTGAAACGTTGATTGGATGGGACGTACCGAGCTTACATTTCTACACGTTAAATCAAGCAGGCATTATTTCCCGCATCATTCAAAATATAGAAGGAACTTAGTGTAAAACTAGGTTGTGATCTTGATAGATTGCATCTTCTATAAATAAGAAGTCTTTTTCACGGCCTTCATTCCAAAGGGCCATCATGACAATCCAGCGCATTTCTTCGATATTAATATGCTCTTGTTTGAGAGCCATAGCGCGATCGAGAATAATTTCTCGTTCATTTGCATCTAAAACTTTGGCTTGTTCTAGGAATAATACAAAACCTAAGCTTTCAGCACTTATCTTCTTTTGCTCATTGTCTGAGTACATGCGATAACCTAGAGAAGAACAAGCGCTATTTTTTACAGGTATAGCATTTGTCATCGCTTTTAACTGATTAAACCAAGTAAAGGCATTTTCAATATCTTGATTATCAAATCCTGCAGCTTCAAGTTCCGCAGTAATGCTTTTAAAGTCGGGTAAATTTTGTGTGCTCAGATAATTTTCAAACATATAGATAAGCAGTTCTAGCATAAAGATTCCTTTACGATAGTGAATGAAAAATGGCTTAAAAGTAAGTGAAAGCTAAATGAATTTGAGTCAGGTAATTGAGCTATTAGCAAAGTATAATATTCTTAATATGTCTAATAAGTTTAAGGTGTTTAGGCCTTGTAGATAAGTTATCAGCAATAAATAAAATAATCAACATTTATGGCAATTTTAAATATATTAAATTATCCCGACCCGAGATTGCACACCATTGCAAAACCAATCGAAGTTGTGGATAACTCGGTTAGGAAGCTTATCGATGATATGGCGGAAACGATGTATGCTGCGCCTGGTATAGGATTGGCTGCAACTCAGGTGAATCGTCATCTTCAATTAATTTTGGTAGATATTTCTGAAACAAAAGATAGCTTAAAAGTTTTTATTAACCCTAAGATTATTGAATCAACAGGACAGCAAGCATATGAAGAAGGTTGTTTATCGGTACCCGATGTATTTGAATCAGTAACACGTGCCGAACGTATTAAAGTAAAAGCACTTGATCGAGAAGGGAAATCTTTTGAGCTTGAAGCGGATGGTTTACTAGCCGTGTGTATTCAGCATGAAATGGATCATCTTTTAGGTAAAGTATTCGTAGAATACTTATCTCCGTTAAAGCGCAACCGTATCAAAACAAAAATGAAAAAACGCGTTAAAGAGCATTTAGTGAATGCTTAACTCGGCGAAATCTATATCGTGAATTCATTAAAAATCATTTTTGCGGGCACTCCAGATTTTGCTGTGCCAGCTTTAGAAGCACTTCATGATAAAGGTTATAAGGTTGTTGGCGTATTAACTCAGCCAGATAGGCCATCAGGTCGAGGTTTAAAACTTCATCCAAGTGCTATTAAATTGAAGGCCAATGCATTAGGCATTCCTGTTTATCAGCCTTCAGAATTAAAAAGTAAAGAATCTTACGAGATGTTAGCTGCTATTGATTTTAATGTAATGATCGTGGCGGCTTATGGGCTCATCATTCCTCAAGCTATTCTGGATTTACCCTCATTGGGTTGTTTTAATATACATGCATCACTTTTACCAAGATGGCGAGGCGCTGCCCCAATTCATCGTGCTATTTTGATGGGGGATGAAAAAACTGGAGTCACTATCATGCGCGTAGTTCAAAAATTAGACGCAGGTGACATGATCAAAAAGACTGAAATTCAAATCAGTGAAAAAGACACAACAGAACAATTAACAAAAGCGCTTGCGGAATTAGGGGCGCTCTTAATGATAGAAGTGATGGATGAGTTAAATACAAAAGGAGAACTTAAATCCACACCTCAAGATGAAGCAAGTGTAACTTACGCTGAAAAAGTGACTAAAGAAGAGTCAAAAATTGATTGGCATAACTCATCTGATGTTATTGCAAGAAAAATAAGAGCATTTAATCCATTTCCAGTCGCGCAAACAGAATATCGTGAAGCCATTTGTAAAATTTGGGATGCAGAAATAGGTCTAGATAGTGATAAGAACGCCAAGGCAGGCCAACTAATTAAATTAGATGAATTTATTCATGTGAAATGTGGCGAAGGCGTTTTGTTAGTTAAAGAGCTTCAAATGCCTGGAGGTAAAAGACTAAAATCTAAGGAATTTATTCTGGGACATCGACTTATTTTGGGAGACGTCTTTAAGTCGTAACTATTTTGCATCACTCTCAACTTATTGCAGCCGATTGTGTGTCTGAAGTTATAAAAGGACACAATTTAAATCATGTGTTTGACAGACATTTTGATCATCATTCCCGCGTTACACCGCAACAAAAATCTGTTGCGATTTTTTTGGCGTACGGCGCGGTTCGTTTTTTAGGCGAGAATCAATTTTTCATTCAAAAACTCATTAACAAAAAGATAACAAATAAAAAGATAGAAGCTTTGCTTTGTGTAGCTTTATTTCAATTGAATCATGATCAGTCCACTGAATTTACTGTGGTTAATGAAGCTGTAGAGGCCGCGAAATTCATCAATAAATCTTGGGCGGGTGCGTTTGTAAATGGAGTGTTAAGAAATTTTATTCGTCAGAAAGAAAAGCTGCAAACAGAATTAAAAAGTAATGAAGAGGCATTTTACTCTTACCCTTTGTGGTGGATTAAGCTCATTAAGGATAATTACAAAAAAGATTGGGAAAGCATATTACTGAATGGAAATAAGCACCCTCCATTAACCTTAAGAATTAATGTAAGAAAAATAAATCTCAAGCAATATGAAGAAAAACTAAAATCTGAAGCAATTCCATATCGAGTTTTAGGAGACATCGCATTGGAGTTGACACAGCCTATCGCCGTAGAAAAAATTCCCGGATTTATAGATGGTGAAGTATCCGTTCAGGATTTTGGCGCACAACTTGCTGCAAAGCTTTTAGATCTTAAAGATGGCCAGATTTGTCTTGATGCATGCAGCGCTCCAGGCGGTAAAACTGGCCATATGTTAGAAATTGCTGACATTGAATTAGTGTCTATTGATCAACAAAAAGAGCGCTTATATAAGGTAAAAGAAAATTTAGAGAGACTGCAACTTCACGCTCAGTTGAAATGTGCAGATTTAACAGCGATTAATACATGGTGGAATGAAAAATTATTTGATCGTATTTTGCTAGATGCTCCATGTTCAGCATCAGGCGTAGTGAGGAGACATGTGGATATTAAATGGTTAAGAAGACCTCGCGACATGGAGATGTTCACTAAGCAACAAAAAATCATGTTACAAGCTATGTGGCAGTTATTAAAAAAGGGTGGTAAATTACTTTACGCGACATGTTCTATTTTTCCCGATGAAAATCAGAAGGTTATTGATGGTTTTATTAAAGAACATAGTGACGCAAAAGAAGTAAAATGGTCAGTCGATTCTGAATATAGTAGACATGAAAATCAATTAATACCAAGCGAAAACCATGATGGATTTTTTTATGCATTGCTTGAAAAAAATTAAACTGAGTATCTTTTTTGTGATTTGGATGTGTTTGTTTACATCCTCATCGGTTATTGCGGCTGATAATAGTTTGATTATCAAAAATGCTGAAATTAATAATCAATTCGAAGCATATTTTTTAAGTGCTGATTTTGACTTATCATTCAACGATGACTTAGACGAAGCAATCAGAAAAGGCATCCCTATTAATTTTATTATCGAATTTGAACTAAAAAAACCTAGAAAATATTGGTTCGATGAAGAGGTCGCTAAAAAAACAAAGGAAATAGTATTGAGTTTCCATGCGTTATCTAGACAATTTATTCTCACTGAATCTGAAAATCACCTTATCGCCTTTGATAATTTAACTCAAGCAAAAAACGAACTGAAAAAAATAAAAAATTGGCGGGTTTTTGATAAATCGCAGATTGATGATACTGATAAGTACTTAGCGTATCTTCAAGTGAAGTTGGATCAGACTAAACTTCCCAAACAACTCCAAGTGGACATAACAAATAACCAAGAATGGCAATTAGCCTCTAAACAATTTCAATGGACATTTGTAAATAAAAAATGAGATATCTAATAGCCATTGCTAGTTTAGTTGGTGCATTGCTTTTATTTCTTCTATCAAAAGCAAGCTCAAGTTCAGAATTTATTTCAGGCAGCTCGTACACATTTGTTCTTATATTAAGCGGTGTTTTTATTTTGAGCCTGATTGCAATTATTGCAAATCAGATTAAGAAATTATTTAGAAATATTAAAAAAGATGTGATGGGCAGCCGCTTATCCATGCGCCTTGTTATTTCCTTTACTCTTATGGCAGTTATACCGGGATTAATTGTATATTTGGTGTCCGTAAATTTCTTAACACGTTCAATTGAATCATGGTTTAACGTCAAAGTTGAATCAGCACTTGATGGAGGCTTAAAGCTAGGTCAAAAAGCGTTAGATATTATGTTGACGGATTTAGAATTAAAAGCAGAGCGCATGGCACTTACGCTATCGTCTATGCCTACAACATCTCAATATGGCGCACTTAGTGATCTCCGAGAAAAATCTGGAGTTCAAGATGCCACAATCATTTCTGATCAAGGGAAAATTATTGCTGTATCAAGTAATGACGCAGAATCATTTTTACCTGCACTACCAACTTTAATTCAATTAAAACAAGCAGAAAATAATATTTACGGAAAAATTGAACCCATTACAAATAAAGGGCTTTATTTGAGAGTATTGGCACCAATTAATGGAGCTTCAGTTTCCAATGAAAGATTAATCCTACAAATTTTACAACCTGTCCCAGACTCTTTATCAACTATTGCTGAATCCGTACAAACCGTATTTCAGGACTATCATAAACTTTCCTATAGTCGAGATTCATTAAAAGTAATTTTTTCAATTACTTTAACGCTTGTACTTATGCTTGCGATATTAACTGCTGTAGCAATTGGATTTTTACTTAGCAGAAAATTATCGGAGCCTCTAGCTTTGCTCGCTGAAGGTACGAAAAAAATTGCAAAGGGTAATTTCAAGACAATGCTTCCTGAAAAAGGGAAAGATGAGTTAGGCGTATTAGTAAGATCCTTTAATAGCATGACAAGGCAGTTAGATCAGGCCACACAAACATCAGAAAATAATCAGATAAGACTTGAATCAGCTAGATCATATCTAGAAACAGTATTAGCTCATTTATCTTCAGGCGTAATTGTTATTAATGATGCAATGGAAATTAAATCATTCAATATTGCCGCCTCTAAAATATTGCAAGTTGATTTATCAAAAAATAAAGATAAATTACTAACTTCAATTTCAAACAAGAATAAATTATTAACCGATTTTATTAGAAGCATTCAAGAAGAAATTTATGCTTTTAGCAATAAAAAACAAGTAGAAGTCATAAAAGAATTTGAAATTAAGTATGAAAAGAATAACCAAGTACTTTTACTTCAAATTACACCGTTACCACAAAATAAACTTAACAACTATGTCTTAATGATAGACGATATTACTATGATGATTCAGGCTCAGAGAGATGCCGCATGGTCTGAAGTTGCCAGAAGACTTGCTCATGAAATTAAAAATCCACTTACGCCTATCCAGCTTTCAGCTGAAAGAATAAAACATAAATTAGGAGCTAAATTAAATAAAGACGATACAGATGTTTTAAATAAAGCTGTTGCAACGATTGTTAATCAAGTTGATGCAATGAAGACCATGGTAAATGAATTTAGCGAATATGCGCGCGCGCCTAAATTAAATTTAGAGCTAACAGATATCAATAAATTTATTAAAGAAATCTCACATTTGTTTGAAAATTCTGGAATTAAAATATCAACTAAATTATTAAGGGATTTGCCTGAAACAAAAGTAGACGTGAATATGATGAGACAGGTGCTTATTAATCTTATTCAAAATGCGCAAGATGCAATGATTAATAATACAAAAAAACCAATTATTCAAATTAATACTAACAAATTAAAAAATTATATTGTGTTATCTATTGAAGATAACGGACCCGGATTTTCGGCTGATATACTAAAAAAGGCATTTGAGCCTTACGTCACAACAAAATCTCATGGCACAGGTCTTGGCTTAGCTATTGTGAAAAAGATAATTGAAGAGCATGAAGGTGTCATTACTATAGAAAATATAAAAAATAGTGGCGCGCTTATCAACATTCAACTACCTATATCTAAAAGTAAATAATTATGAGTGCAAAAAAAATACTAGTAGTTGATGATGAATTGGGTATAAGAGAATTACTTAGAGATATTCTTGTTGATGAGGGTTTTGAAATTTTTGTAGCCGAGAATGCTACAGAAGCTCGAGAGCTTAAGAAAAATAAAATTCCTGACTTGATTTTACTAGATATATGGATGCCTGATTGTGATGGCATTACTCTTCTTAAAGAATGGGTAAATGAAAAATTTCTTACTAGTCCAGTTGTTATGATGTCAGGACACGGAACAATTGATACTGCTCTAGAAGCCACTAAAATAGGTGCTTTTGATTTTCTTGAAAAACCAATCACACTTCAGAAACTGTTAAAAACTGTAAATGAAGCACTCAAGCATGCAAATAACCTACCAAAAATAGAAATTAATTTGCTAAATATTGGCAAAAGCCAAGTTATACAAGATCTTAAGAAAAGGCTTGATAAAATAATTTCGTTAAAGACGCCGCTTCTTCTTGTGGGTCCGCAAAGAGGCTGTGCAAAAATTTGTGCACAATACTTACATCCTAAGAATCAACCCTGGATTGATGTAAAAGATTTTGAGGTTGTCTCAAATGCACCTTTGGATCTTTTAGATCAACATAGGGGCGGATCTATTTTTTTAAATGAGATTTCTCATTTAACTAAAGCCCAACAAAAGGGTTTAAATTTATTAATTAGTAAAGCTGCTAATTATGATGTAAGAATTATTTGCGCTACTTCAAAGTCCCTTGCCCAGGCAAATGAAGTAGATTTTGACGAGCGGATTTTAAATGAATTATTGCCTGGATCTTTACTACTCCCTTCAATCAATGAACATAAAGAAGATATCCCAGAGTTAGCATCATCTATTTTGACGATGTATCTTGCAAAATCTGATAAGTCTGATTACAAAGTTTTTGATGTGGCCGCATTAAATATGATGCGCGCGATTAATTGGATAGGAGATATAGAAGAGCTAGAAAGTTTTGTTTTTAATTTAATGCAAACTAGTTTGCTTGAAAAAATTACCGCAGATGATGTTAAGCGCGTTTCAAATCAATTTAACTTATTGCATGATAAAAATAAGTCTTCCAAGAAGAATAAAGACAATAAAGATCAAGGTTTTGAAGATATTTTTAATAAACCATTAAGAGATGCGCGTGATGATTTTGAAAAAATGTATTTTAAACATCACCTCAATCAAGACGATCAAAGTATGGCAAAACTTGCTGAAGTTTCAGGTGTGGAGAGAACTCATCTCTATAGGAAATTAAAACAACTCGGTATCAAGGTAAAGTAAATTAAATTTCGATGATGACGGGCGTATGATCTGATGGTCGCTCTGACTTTCTTGGCTCTTTATCAATTGCAGACACTTTTATCTTATCTACTAGATTTTTATTTGTGAGTATGTGATCAATACGCATGCCAAGATTTCTTCTAAATCCAGCCATGCGATAATCCCACCAGCTATATTGATTTTCGGAGGGATTGATTGTTCTAAAACTATCAGAAAGTCCTAAATCAATAATTTTTTGAAATGCTTCTCTTTCTTTGGGGCTTACAAGAACACTATTTTTCCAGGCTTCTGGATCATGACAATCGATATCTTGAGGCGCTATATTAAAATCACCTGCAATAATGATATCTGGATATGACTCCATTTCATTTTTAAGCCATAGAGTGAAATGTTTTAACCAATTGAGTTTATATAGGTATTTATCCGAATCCACAGATTGGCCGTTAGGAACATAAACACAAACCACTCTGATTTTTCCTTGATTTGTATTTACAGTTGCAGCGATTAATCTTTTTTGTTCGTCTTCGAAGCCAGGAATGTTATTTTGAATATCAAGAAGTTCATATTTACTTATAATTGCAACGCCATTGTATGTTTTTTGTCCATTATGAATGGAGCTGTAACCTAATGCATGTATGGCTTCGTGAGGAAATTTAATATTTTCTTGTTTTGTTTCTTGAAGCAAAAGAAGATCAGGTTTTTCTTTCTTAATCCATTCTTCAACTTGACCTAATCTTACAGTGAGAGAATTTACGTTCCACGTTGCGAGCTTCATAAAGCTTAAGCCATGCCACTATGTCTAAGTAAGGCATCAACAGTGGGTTCTCGCCCACGGAAAGCGACAAAAGATTCCATGGCGGGTCTAGAGCCGCCTTTTGATAAAACTTCATTTTGAAATTTTTGACCAGCATGACTTGATAAGATACCTTCTTCTTCAAATAAACTGAATGCATCAGAAGCCAAAACCTCAGCCCATTTGTAGCTGTAATAGCCCGCCGCATAGCCACCGGCAAAAATATGAGAAAAGCTGTTAGGAAAACGATTCCAAGAAGGAGGTCTTACCACAGCAATTTCATCGCGAATAGTTTCTAGAAGCTTTAAAGGGTTAATTTTATTTTGATCGCTATATTCAGTGTGCAATCTGATGTCGAATAAAGAAAACTCAATTTGTCTTAGGGTTTGCATGCCTGATTGGAAATTTTTAGCCTCAATCATCTTGTCAAATAAATTTTTAGGCAAAGTATTCCTGTTATCAACATGTTCGGTCATATGTTTTACTACGTCCCATTCCCAGCAGAAATTTTCCATAAATTGACTAGGTAATTCAACAGCATCCCATTCAACCCCTTTGATGCCAGAAATGCTGTAATCATCAACTTTGGTTAGCATATGATGAAGTCCATGGCCGAATTCATGGAAAAGAGTAATTACATCATCATGAGAAAATAAAGCTGGTTTATTCTCCGAAGGAGATGAAAAATTACATGTCAAAAAAGCTACTGGGTGTGATGATCCGAGAGAATTTTTATATCGAGATATGGCCTCATCCATCCAAGCACCACCCCGCTTGTGATTGCGTGCGTATAAATCAAAATAAAATTGACCAACCAATTCATCATTTTCATTTTTTATAGAATAAAAACTTACATCTTTATGCCAAGTAGGAGCATCTGATTTGATAATCTTTAATTTAAAGATAGTTTCAACCACTTTAAAAAGGCCTTTTAAAACACGATGCTCAGGGAAGTATTGTTTAACTTCATTTTCAGAAAAGCTATATTTGGCTTCGCGAAGTTTTTCGGAAACATAAGCGATATCCCAAGCTTCTAATTTTTCTATCTTTAGGGTTTTAGCAAAAGATTTAAGTTCTTCCATATCTTTCAAAGCAAAAGGTTTTGCTTTGTTAGCTAAATCCATGAGGAAAGTGATAACTTCTTCACTTGATTTTGCCATTTTAGTGACAAGTGACATCTCAGTAAAATGTTTAAAGCCAAGGAGCTGTGAAGATTCGTAGCGAAGCGCGAGAATCTCTTCTATAAGGTTTGTATTATCAAATTTAGGCGAAGCAAGTTCGGATGCACGCGTAGCATAAGCATGATAAAGTTTTTCGCGTAAGGCCCTACTGTCTGCATATTGCATAACTGGCAGATAAGATGGGAAGTGAAGAGTGAATTTATAGCCTTCTTTTTTATCCTCTTTAGCTTCAGCGCGAGCTTTCTTAATATTTTCTTCTGGAATGCCTGTAAGTTCATCAAGATGATCTACAAAAATAGAAAATTCATTAGTAGCATCTAAAATATTTTCTTCGAATTGAGTTGAAAGCTTTGCAAGCTTTTCTTGAATAACTTTAAATCTCTTCTTGTCTGTTTCATTGAGTTCAGCACCACCCAATTTAAATTCACGCAGAACATTATCAATGATGCGTTTTTGAGAAGGTGTGAGTGCTTTAAATACTTCGCTATCTTTAAGGGATTGGTATTTCTTGTAAAGGGACTCATCTTGAGAAAGATTTGTATAGAACTCAGTTAATTTTATAAGATTATCGTTGTAGGCTTTTCTTAAGCTATCTGAGTTAACAACAGCATTAAGATGCTCAATTTGGCCCCAAGCTCTTGAAATTTTTTCACTGATAATTTCTATAGGCTCTACAAAATTGCCCCATGAAGTAGGAATGCTCATTTTTTTAAGAGAATGAATTAAAGTATTTGCTTCGTTAAGAATACTCTCTATAGCTGGAGAAATATGATCGGGTTCGATTTGATCGAATAGGGGAAGGCTTTCGCGATACAAGACAGGATTGATCATCATAATTAAAAAGTTGTTATCTAGACAGATTGATTAATCTTTTTTAGTAAAGTTTCAATTTTATCGACTTCGTTTAAGTTAAGTAACTTAACAACAGAAGTTTTCATATTTTTAATTGAGCTATTTAAAACTTGTTGTTTGACACTGAGAATATGTGAAGGATGCATAGAGAGTTGTTCAACGCCCATAGCAATCAATAATTTGGTAAGCTTGGGCTCCCCTGCCATTTCACCACAAATAGCGATAGATTTTTTATATTTATGTGCGGATTTTATTGTAAGAGCAATTAACTTCAAAACAGCAGGGTGAAGTGGATTATATAAGTGAGATACTGAGTCATCCGTGCGATCGATTGCAAGCGCATACTGAATTAAATCATTTGTACCTATAGATAAAAAGTCGAGTTCTTGAGCGAAAATATCTGCACTGATAGCAGCAGCAGGTATTTCAATCATGCCGCCAATAAGAATTTTTTCATTAAACTTTATTTTTTCTTTTCTTAGACTTGCCTTTGCTCTTTCTAGTATAAGTTTGGTTTGGCGAAGCTCACTAATACTACTTAACATAGGGAAAAGAATTTTAATATTGCCAAATTGAGAGGCTCTTAAAATGGCTCGAAGTTGAGTCATAAAGACCTTAGGTTCAGATAAACATAGTCGGATTGCTCTTAGTCCTAATGCTGGATTAGGGCTTATTTTTTTATTGTCTAAAGCCGTTTGTTTATCAGCGCCTGAATCTAGAGTACGAATAGTAACAGGTCTTTTGCCCATAGCTTCAGCAACTTTCTTATATGCTTGAAATTGCTCTTCTTCATCCGGCATATCCTGCCTATTCATAAATAAAAATTCTGTTCTAAATAAACCAATGCCGCTAGCACCTGAAGCATTGACTGAGATAATATCGTTTGGAACTTCAATATTTGCAAAAAGATGAATTGAAGCCCCATCTTTTGTGATTGATTTTTTTGTTTTGATACGCTGCAATTTTTCTTGTTCGTTATCCCATGAATCCTGAATTTTTTTATAATGTTTTTGAATTTCTTGAGTTGGATTAACAATCACAACACCTTCTGTTCCGTCGACGATAATTAAATCGTTATCGCGTATTAAGGCCCTAGCATTTTGCAATGCTACGATTGAAGGAATATTTAAACTCCTAGATAAGATAGCGGTATGAGAAGTAACACCACCACCATCTGTGATGAAAGCTGCATATTTATGATTCTTGAAGTGAAGAGCATCTGCCGGCGAAATATCATGAGCCACTAAAATTGTTAATTTTTCTTTATTTTTTACAGCAATTTGGTTTGAGTGACCTAAAAGAATTTTAATGACTCTTTCAACTACCTGTATAACGTCTTGCTTTCTCTCTCTTAGATATTGATCTTCGATTTGATCGAATTGATTTACAACGCTATCCATTTGTTTCTTGATTGCCCATTCCGCATTGCATTTTTCATTTTCGATAATAGCTTTCGGCAATACAGATAGTGACTTATCGTTAAGTATCATTATGTGTGTATCAATAAACGCGCCTAACTCTCCTGGAGAATCAGAAGGGAGTTGAGATTTTATTTTATTGAGCTCAATTCTGACAGCAGCAATAGCATCTTCAAATCTTTTAACTTCGTGAGGAATATTTTTTATATCAATATCGTATTGAACGACTTCAAGAAGCGCGTTAGAAATTAAATGTGCTTTGCCTATAGCAATGCCATTAGAAACACCAATGCCATGGAGGCTAAATGGAGTCATTTGGCTTTATTCGCCTTCACCAAAATAATCATTGATAAGATCTACAATGGAATTCAAAGCTTCTTTTTCATCAGAGCCCTGGGTTGTGATTGTGACATCCGAACCTTGGCTCGCCGCTAGCATCATTACACCCATAATGCTTTTTGCATTTACTTTTTTATCGTTTTTCTCAATCCAAATATCAGATTCGAATTGATTAGCCACTTGAGTTAGCTTCGCAGAAGCTCTTGCGTGCAAACCTAGCTTGTTAATAATTTTGATGGGGACTGTTAACATGATTGATTGGATTGAATATGAATAATGCCATCTTGGGCGCCTTCAATAGCTTTAGCAATGAGAGTATCAAAAGACTCATGGCGATAGCTAATACTTCGGATTAGCATTGATAAATTAACGCCTGCAATTGCATTTACTTTTCCCGGCTTAATTATTTTTGTAATGATATTGCAAGGTGTTGCTCCAAAAATATCTGTGAGAATCAGAACGCCTTTGCCTTGATCTAAGAGATTAATTTTCTCAGAGATTTCTTTATACATATTGTCATGTGCACAATCTTTTTCAATTGTAAGAGAGTCTAGAAATTTTGGTTTATCTCCAAGTACATGGGTTGCACATTCAATCAGAGATTTTCCAAGTTCGCCGTGTGTAATAAGAAGGATGCCAATCATAAGTGTCTTAATGGTTAATATCTCTATGGCGAATAATTACCTGAGATTTTGGGTTGAAGAAATTAGTAAATAATTTATTTGCAATATAAACAGAACGATGTTTGCCCCCCGTACAGCCAATAGCTATATGCAGAGAATGTCTTTGGTCTTTTTTAAAGGCGCTTAGCCATTCGTTTACAAAGTGATTGATATCTTGATACATTTTATCAACTTCTTTATAGCCTTGAAAAAAATCTGCAACAGGATTATCCAGCCCAGTTAAATTTTTAAGATTTGATTCGTAGTGTGGATTAGGAAGACAGCGAACATCGAATATGAAATCCGCATCAAGAGGGATGCCAAATTTGTATCCGAACGAACTAAATTGCAAAGCGAGATGATCCTCTTTTAATTCAATCAATTCACTTAATGCTTTCTTTAATGCATTCACTGACATACTGCTCGTATCAATTTTGTATCCAATCTCAGCTAGAGGTGCCAGCATAGAGCGTTCTTTTTCTATGGTTTCGGCAAGAGATAGCTTTTCGTTTGCGAGCGGATGCCTACGCCTAGTTTCACCAAATCGCCTGACAATAGATTCAGTTGATGATTCTAAATAAATCAATTTCGTTTTAATCGATAAAGATTCAATTTCTTTAATAACGAAGGGTAATTTTTCAATATCGATACTTCTGATATCAACGCTAATTGCAACCTTATCTTGATGCTCATGATTAAGATGTTGAGAAATATTCGATAAAAGGGTGACAGGTAAATTATCAATACAGTAAAAATCATTATCTTCTAGCGCGTTTAAGGCAATACTTTTACCTGAACCTGATAATCCTGAAATAATAATAACTTCCATAATTAATGATCCAAACTTAATTGCAGATTAAGTTTCTCTGACAAATTATTTATTGTATTAGATCCCTTTTGAAGCAATATGTAATTTTTAACAGCGGTTTCAATCAATAAACTTACATGTCTTGTTTCGGTCACGGGGATTTCAATTTTAGGAATATTAATATCAAAAATTCTAAAAGAATTCACAGTCATTTCTAGCCTTGAACAATCAATTTCTTTTTGGAATGCTTTTAATTCAACCACTAAAAAAAGTTTTTTCTCTGGAACCACACTTTTACGACCAAACAATTTTTTAATGTCAATAACTCCTAGGCCGCGAACTTCCATTAGGTTTTTTAAAAGTGAGGGCGGTTTACCTATAAGGGTGTTTTGATTTATTTTATAAAATGACACGCTATCATCGGCAATAAGCCTGTGCCCTTTATAAATCAAATCAAGTGCCACTTCACTTTTGCCAACACCTGATTTTCCAATAATTAAAATACCTTTACCTTTTATATCAACAAACACGCCGTGTGTGTGACTTATAGCTTCAGGCTCTTTGAATTTTAACGAAATGAAATTTAAGAACTTTGATAAATACATCATTCAATCGGTTGATGTTTTAAGCCACCCTCAACTCGGTGATGGTCTTTATGAACTTCTTTATATTTGATGACTTGGCGATCTAGTTTTCCTGATAGCAAATCAATTGCAGTGTACATACTTTCGCCTCTGCATTCAGCGTGGATATCACTCTTAGGCAGATGAATGGTAGCTTCAGCAATATGCTCTAATTTATTTACGGTGAGAGTTACATTTGCGTCAATTACATGATCAAAATGATGAAAAATCTTAGCTAATTTAGTTTGAATATATTCCTTTAATGACGGAGTAATTTCTAAATGGTGGCCGGTTAAATGAATATTCATGTCATTTCCTTAAGGTTAGAGTTATAAAATTTTTCTAAGGTTGGTTGGAGCAATATTTAATATTTCTCTGTATTTTGCTACGGTTCTGCGAGCGATATTAATACCTTGATTCTTCAATAATAAGACAATTTCATTGTCTGAAAGTGGTTTTTTCGGATCTTCTTGTTTAATGACTTCTTTAATTTTAGCCCTAATTGCAGTAGATGCAAGTTCATTCCCTGATGCGCTATCAATTGAGCTACCGAAGAAAAATTTGAGCTCGTAAATACCTCGAGGCGTATTAATATATTTATTTGATGTAACACGCGAAATCGTAGATTCATGAAGGCCTACCTCTTCAGCAATCTCTCTTAAAATAAGAGGTTTCATCATAGATTCGCCATGATCTAAAAAGTCTTTTTGATGTCTCATGATGGCTTCAGAGACTTTAAGAATTGTGATAAAGCGCTGTTGAATATTTTTCACAATCCACTTGGCCTCCTGGATTTGACTTGATAAATGATGGGAGACTTCATTTTGTGAATTTTTTATTAAGTCTCGATAAATATGATTTAAGCGGAGTTTTGGAATAGCTTGCTCATTTAACGAAACTTGCCATTTAGTTTTAACTTTTTTGACATTCACTTCATGTTGAATGAAGTGGTGACTTTCAATAGTGGAAAATATATTTCCAGGTTTTGGATTAAGGCTTTTAATTACTTTCTGAACATCTCTTAAAGCTTCATCTTCACATCCTAATATTTTTTTAAGTCTCACAAAGTCACGTGTAGCTAAAAGGTTTAGATGGTTTTTAATTACCTTAATTGAAAGTGAATGAATTGGAGTTTCTTCTTTGCTCTCAAGTTGTAGTGTTAGGCATTCTATGAGATCTCTTGCGCCTATACCAGGGGGCGCTTGTTTTTGAAGGAGTTTTAGTAAAGATTCTATTTCTTCAATACTAACTTCATACTCTATTGGGATGCTTGCTAAGAAGTAATCAAGAGGCTCTTCTAGATAGCCATCTTCATTAATTGAGTCTATTAAAAGAGAAATAATCGCTTGATCCTTTTCACTAATTGGAATTAAGTGAAAAATATCTTCAAGGTATTGTTTTAATGTTTGCGATACGGGCTCTTGATATTCGGTTGAATCGACGTAATTATCTTTTGTGTATTCGTCATCCCAATTAATTTCATGCTCATAAATTGGTTCTTGAGATTCTTGATGATTTGAAATTTCAAATGAAGTTTCTTCTTGGGAGATTGGCGAAGTATTTTTATTTTCTTCCTCATCTTCCTCTTCTATCATTTCAATCAATGGATTTTGTTGAATTAAAATTTCAAGCTCTTGGTTAAGCTCAACCGAAGACATCTGTAAAAGTTTAATAGATTGTTGAAGTTGCGGGGTAAGCGATAAATGCTGAGCCGCTTTAAATTGAAGATTTTGTTTCATCGCCTAAATAGCGCTAATTTGAATAATTATAGATAAAAGTCTTTACCTAAATAAACGTCTTTAACATTTTGATCATTAGCAAGAGTTTTAGGCAAGCCTGATGCGAGAATTTTGCCTTGATTTACAATATATGCGCGATCACAAATGCCCAAAGTTTCACGAACATTATGATCCGTAATAAGGATGCCAATTTTTTGCTTAGCAAGATATTTAATGATTTTTTGAATATCAATCACTGCAATAGGATCAATCCCTGCAAAAGGTTCATCTAGAAGAATAAAAGCCGGGTCAGAAGCAAGACATCTGGCAATTTCAACACGACGTCTTTCGCCACCAGATAGACTGATTGCAGCATTATTTCTAATATGACTAATACCTAATTCTTGAAGAAGCTCTTCAAGTCTCGCATTCATTTTTTCGCGAGTTAATTCTTGCAATTCTAAGATTGCTAAAATATTTTCAGCTACTGTCATTTTTCTAAAGATTGAAGGTTCTTGAGGTAGATAAGACAAGCCTAATTTTGCGCGGCTATGAATTGGCATTTTGGATAGATTTACATCGTCTAGCGAAATGCGTCCTCGATCAGTTGGAATAAGACCTACGATCATATAAAAACTGGTTGTTTTTCCGGCACCATTGGGACCCAGTAACCCTACAATTTCGCCGCTCTTGATAGTTAAAGATACATCTTGAACGACAGTTCTTTTTTTAAAGGTTTTTTTAAGGTTCTCAATAACTAATTCGCTCATATTAGTCGCTATTCCTGTGGTTTTTTCTTTGGCTGAATAATTGCACGCGTTCTGCCGCCAGGTACAGTTTCCCCTGCTTTATTTTTAGTATTGCCTGACATTGCTTTTGCAAATTCAGCATTTGCGTCGTACATAATGTAATCACCATAAACGACATCTTCACCTTTTTTTACCCATGCTTTGCTATATAAATGAACCTTGTCCATGCGACCGTCATATTCGATTCTTTGAGCACTTCCTTCAATATATTCATTTTTACCTTCTCGTTTTTGTTTGAAGGTTGTGGGATTGCCAACACTTGTACTATGTTGAAAACCTTGATTATCTTCTCGAACGGTAAGTTCGTCAGCTTTAATGAGAAGTGTGCCTTGTGTCAAAATGACATTACCAGTATATACGCTTGTATTCTTTGAATCGTCAGATGTCATTGTGTCGGACTCAAGTTCGATTGGCTTATCTCGATCGGCTTTTTCCGCAAAGACGTAAGACGAATTTATGCTGACAAAACATAAACAAATGAAGATAAATTTCAGTAATGATAGTTTAAAAAAATATGAGCGCATTATTTTTTCGGATTCTTATTTTGAGTAATAGGGCGAGCGTTTAAATTTGTTTTCTTTATTGGCTTTTCATAATGCACACGAACTTTCTCTAACAACGTCATTATTCCATTCTTTTTATCATATCTCATGCCAATTGCATTGACGACGGTTTTAGGGTCTTGAGTAATGCGAACAGGTCTTTTTGTGAATGCCTGGTCTTTATTGGGCAGCACAGTTAATTGATCTGTAAAAAGTTCCATTTTTGGTTTTGTTTCTGTTTCGAGTCGAGCTACCTTTACATTATCAATAATTTGTACCTCTTCGCCATCGGTTGAAACAAGACCAACGCCACCTTCAATCTGAGAGCTAGGCACATTATTTTTGTATCTAATAAAAAGTGGTTTTTTTAGACGTGTTGTATCATCTTGACCAAAGTGTGTCATTTCATTTGCCGATAGAATAAAACGAATAGAACCATCTGATTCAGTCTGTGTTGTTTTAAAGTTTGTTAAAAAGTAATCAGGGCTATTGCTCAACTTATTTCCTCTTTTTTCGCTTTCATTTTCAACAGAAATTTGAACCCAATAAGAAATAAAAGCCAAGATTGCAGCGAAGAAAATAGGAAATAAAACAGAGAAGCGATTGATCATTTAAAGTAAGGCGCAATGATTGCGTCATAAGTGCCTTGTGCTTTCATAATTAAATCACAAGCTTCTCGAACGGCACCATACCCAGCAATTTTTTCTGTAATAAAATGCGCAATTTTTTTAACTTCATCATGACCTGCTGGAACTGTGATAGCTAGACCTGATTGCAACATAGGGGGCAAATCTACAATGTCATCTCCCATAAATGCACATTCCTCTGCTTTCAATCCAGCTTTCTTAATGAGATCAGAAAATGCTTCTTTTTTATCTGAAATACCTTGATAAAAGTAATCGACTTCTAAGTTTTCAGCGCGAATAAGAACGCTATTGGAATTGCGACCAGTAATAATCGCAAGTTTAATACCACTTTTTTTAAGTAATCGCATGCCCAAGCCATCTTGGGTATTGAACATTTTATATTCTTGGCCATCATCCCCTATAAAGAGTGAGCCATCGGTCATTACGCCATCAACATCAAAAATAACAAGTTTAATTTTTTGTGCGCGGGCCTTGAGATTAGAATCCATTAAATCACCTTTGCTTTAAAAAGGTCATGCATATTAAAAGCGCCTACTAATTTGGATTCTCTATTCACTACAAGGATCCCATTAATTTTATTGCTTTCCATGAGATTGATCGCATCAATAATAATTTGATCATCAAATATTGTTTTAGGATTTTTATTCATAATTTCTTTGATAGATTGTTTTTCATAATCTATTTTTTTAGAAAGTTGTCTTCTTAAATCCCCGTCAGTAAACATGCCAATAGGCCTAGACTCTTTGTCCACGATTGCAGTAAAACCTAATCCTTTAAGAGATATCTCGAGGACTGCATCAGAAAGTAATGCCTGATCATTGATTGAAGGAACCTGGTCAGCTTTTCGCATAATGTCTCGAACTCTAATCACTTGTCTTTTCCCTAAGCTGCCGCCTGGATGTGATCTAGCAAAATCTTCAGCTGTAAATGCTCTCTGATCAAGAACGCAGATGGCTAATGCGTCACCAAGAGCAAGTGATGCTGTTGAACTGGCCGTAGGAGAAAGCCCTAAAGGACAAGCTTCTTGAGATACCTGTGCACTTAAATGAATTTCAGATTCTTTTGCAAGTTCGGAATTGCTATTACCTGTAATTGAAATAATTTTTGCGCCAATTCTTTTAATGACAGGAAGGATAGATAAGAGCTCATCACTTTTACCAGAATTTGATAGAAAAATGACTACATCATTAGATGTAATCATTCCCAAATCACCATGACTGGCTTCTGCGGGATGCATAAAGAAGCTAGGAGTCCCAGTGCTTGCGAAAGTAGATGCTAATTTTCTTCCAATATGCCCTGATTTCCCCATCCCACTCACCACAACTCTGCCATCGCAATGTAAAATGAGCTGAACAGCATTGACGAAATGATCATCAAGTCTATTTGCTAAAGATGAAATTTCTTGTGCTTCAATTTCAAGGACTTGGCGGGCGCGTTCAAGCGTATTTTTTGATGATGTCTTGGTCATATTGATATTGTAGAGGGTAATAGATACTCGTGTAAAAGGGTTTATATGTACTTTAAGCCTAAAAATTATTGATTAATCTTGGATAAATGAATGTTTGACTCTCTGCCCTTAGTTCTTATTTTGCTAGTAAGCTCAGTTTTACTAGTTGGACTATTCCGATATTTAAAATTACCCGCGATGATTGCTTATTTTGTTGTGGGTTTAATTTTAGGCCCTCATTTAATTGGTGTGCTGCCTGACTCTGAGTCTAGTCGGCATTTTGCTGAATTTGGTATCGTGTTTTTGATGTTCAGTATTGGGCTTGAATTTAGTCTGCCAAAACTGTATTCCATGAGGAATATTCTTTTCGGTCTCGGCGGTGCGCAGGTATTTATTACTTTATTTGCTTCTATAAGTCTTGCGTGGTGGTTGGGGCTTCATTTAACTTCAGCATTCGTGATCGGTAGTGCTTTTACTATGTCATCAACAGCTATTGTTTCAAAAATACTAATGGAGCGTGTTGATTTAAATTCAAGACATGGTCGATTGGCTATCGGTATTTTACTCTTTCAAGATATAGCCGTTATTCCAATTTTAATATTGATCCCAGCGCTTGGAGCCTCGACAAGTGATATTGGTACTATATTTTTAATGTCACTTTTAAAAGCTATCTTTTTGTTTTCTATTCTTTTTAAATTTGGTAGACCTTTAATGAATTCTTGGTTTGCTGTGGTAGCAAATCAAAGATCACGCGAATTATTCATTATGAATGTGTTGATGATTACACTCCTATTTTCATTTGCAACCAAGATGGCTGGATTGTCTTACGGTATAGGAGCATTTATGGCTGGGATGCTAATTTCTGAGACGCGATACCGCTATCAAGTTGAATCAGATATCGCAGCTTTTAGAGATATTTTATTAGGCCTTTTCTTTATCAGCATTGGTATGTTGCTTAATCTTCATCAAATTGCTTCGAATATTGGATATGTCATTTTAATTACTTTGGGATTTATTATGTTCAAAGCTTTCGTAATTACGTTGCTGACAAGATTATTTAATTATGAAATTGGTGTGGGTATTAGAACGGGTCTTATCTTGGCGCAAGCAGGGGAGTTTAGTTTTGTGATATTGGCTCTTGCTAGAGAAGAACATGTAATTGGGACTCATGCATTCCAAATTATTCTAGCCGCTTCATTATTTTCAATGATATTAGCCCCTTTTATTATTCAGTATAACGGTCGCATAGCGCGTTACTTATCAAAAAGCTATAACCGTAATAGTGCCGATACAGTTCAAGCAATTCAATCAATAGGCCGCTCTTTAAAAGATCATGTAATTTTGTGCGGGTACGGCAGAAGCGGACAATATTTAGGACGCTTTTTGAAAGAAGAGAATATTCCTTTTATTGCGATCGATATTGATCCAAGTCGAGTGAATGATGCATCAGCTGGTGGTGAGCATGTGATGTATGGTGACGCGAGTCGAAGGGTCGTTTTAGAAGCAGCAGGAATTAAAACAGCTAAAGCACTTGTGATTAGTTATGCAGACTTTAGAGCTTCTATGAAAGTACTTCATGTTATTCAAGATACATATAAAAATATACCTGTCATTGTAAGAACACTTGATGACACACATATGGACGATATTAGAAATGCTGGTGCAAGTGAAGTTGTTCCGGAAATTTTAGAAGGAAGTTTAATGTTAGCCTCTCAAGCGCTTGTCGTTTTAGGTGTTCCTCTAAATCGAGTTGTAAAACGTATCCGTTCTTTTAGAGAAGAACGTTACAAAATGTTTAGAGGCTATTTTGGTGGTATGTCAGATGCAGAAGCTGAAGTAACAGAGCCTCAATTGAGATTGCATGCGATTGAAATTAATGAAAAATCACATGTTTATTCCTGGAAGCTTATGCAGATTCCATTCACCATGTTTAATGTTGAGCTTAAGTATTTGAGGCGACCTAATATGTTGGAAGATATCGAGCCCAGAGATGACATTGTTTTATCTTCAGGAGATGTGCTTGTGGTATTGGGTATAGCAGACAAACTTAATGCTTTAGAAAAATATATACTGACTGGCAAATAGAGCATGACAAAAAAAGTTATTGTCATTGGCGGAGGTATTGTGGGGTGCATAACCTCATTTTTTCTTATTGAAAAAGGATATGAAGTTACTTTAGTTGATCAGAATGCTATAGGTCAGGAAGCTTCATGGGCTGGCGCTGGAATTCTTTCTCCTCTATTACCTTGGAACTATCAAGACGCTGTAAATAATCTTTGTTTTGGAAGTGCTGATTTTTATCAGCAGCTTTCCGAGATCCTAAAAAAAGACACAGGTATTGATCCTGAATGGATCGAATCAGGTATGTTGATTTACGATATTAATGAAAAAAATCATGCAGTGAGTTGGTGTCAAAAAAATCACATTGAAATTCAAGAAGTTCAAACAGAAAAAATACCATGTTTACTTTTGCCGCATGTTGCTCAAATTAGAAACCCTCGTTTACTCAAAGCCTTAAAAATATATTTAATTAAAAATAATGTTGTCATGAGGGAACATCAAAAAGTCAGTCCCATTTCCGATTCAAATAATTTTATTCACTCTCTTCAAACTGAAAGTGGCGTGAATTTGGAAGCAGATTCTTTTGTTATAGCTTCAGGAGCATGGAGCTCTTATGTTTTAAATGAAATTGAGACGCCAAAAATTAAACCAATTAGAGGACAGCTTATTCAATATCCTGTTGTCAAAGAAAAATTGCCATACATTCTTTATAAAGATGATTTTTATTTAGTACAAAGACGGGATGGTGTGGTTCTCGCGGGGAGCACAAAAGAAGATGTTGGGTTTGATAAAGGAATTACAGAAGAAGCCAGACGCTCACTTCAAATGAAAGCTGAATCCTTAATGCCGACTTTAAAAAACTACAACATTGAAAATCAATGGAGCGGACTAAGGCCGGGTTCGCAAGATAATGTGCCCATGATAGAAAAGCATCATAAATACAATAATGTATACTTAAATGTAGGTCATTATCGTTATGGTTTAACGATGGCCCCTAAAGCAGCAAGACTCATTAGTGATTTAATAACTTTAAATGGATAGGTGTTATGCGCTTAAATATTTTTACAGCTTTCTTTTTGTTTTTAACGAGCTTTACTGTTATGGCAATTGAAGAGCCAGAATTCATCAGCATTGAAAAAAAAGATGCATTTGAAATAAGAGAGTACCAATCTAAACTCATTGCTCAAGTTCTTGTTACTGGCACATTTGATAGTGCGTCAAATAAGGGATTTCGTTTGTTGGCTGATTTTATTTTTGGAAACAATAAAACAAATGGAGGCTCAAAAAAAATTGATATGACAGCTCCGGTAATTACTCGCGATGCGTCAGAAAAAATTGAAATGACTGCGCCAGTTATTTCGGAAGAAACTGAAAGAGGTTGGTATATTAGCTTTAATATGCCAAAGCAATATACAAAAGAGACTCTCCCTGTTCCTAATAATCCGGAAGTGAAAATCATAGATGTGCCAACAGAAAAATTTGCAGTTATTACATTCTCTGGTTTGGTGCGAGAAAAAAAATATGCCGAAATGTTAAATTTACTTAACGAAGAAATGAAAAAAAGAAATTTAGAGCCAAAAGGCCCTCCAATATTAGCTCGATATAACCCGCCCTGGACACTACCATTCCTTAGAAGAAATGAATTGATGCTTAGATTTTAAATGTAGAGCTAAAGATAATTGCAGTCTTGAATTTTTTTGTGTTTCATTAGCCGATTAAAAGCATTCACCGTTTCTTTAATACCAATCGCTTCAATCCCTTTTTTTGGCGGAATAAGCTGTATGTATCTTTCAGATTGTGGTCCAAATATCACATGATGATTATCTCTAATAGCATGAATTGAATATAAAGCTAAGACTGGTATATTCCAAGCGCAGGCGGCATGGACTACATATGTGTCAGTAGTAATAATGGCATCAACATTTTTAATAACAGCTAAATTTGAATCAACAGAGCTCTTATAAGGAATAATTCTTAAGTTTTTATCAATTCGAGAAAATTTATCCGAAAGACTTAATTCATCTTTTTTGCTTGTACTTAATATCAAAAATTGATGTTTTGGATAATATTTCCTTAGGCTAATAATTAATCGAATAACCCATTCATTTGATAAGCATTTATCTTTTGAACTTCCCCGGCCGTTAATAATAATATTTTTAGTAGATCCAGATTTGTTCAATTCATTTTGTGCAATCTTCTCGCTATTCGCATTAAGTCTAATATCATATCGATAATACTTTAGCTTGCTTCCTATCCAACGAAGAAAAGTGAAGTGTCTATTAGATATATGAGAGTTAGACCAAGGACCGTCTAAGACAATATCAGAAGTATTCTTTATCATAGGACTTGCAAATAGTATTCTTTGTTTTGCATTAATGAGACTACATATTTTTCTAAATGATGATTTGTTAACATCTAGCCCAAAGTAAACAAGGTAATCATATTTTTTAAATCTAGCCATTAAACTTACATATGCTCGAATTAAGATGCTCCTGCTATGGCTCACATGAAGCCATTTCACATCAGGGTGATTTTTATATAAAGCAAGATTGACATTGCCACAAAGAATACCGATTTCTGCATTTGGCCAAACCTTAACAATCGTATTCAATAAACCCGTGAGAATAATAGAGTCACCAATTTTATTGTCATGAGCTAAAAGTAAGATTCTTGGAGACATGATTAATTTATATAAAAAAATTGAGGATTGGTTATAATTAAATTCATTATTTAATTTACATTTAGCTTAAATGAAACCAAATAAGTTTAGCAAACTCACTCAGCAAAGTCTTACTTTAGTTGGGCAGATCGTATTAATAGTAATTGCCGTATCCACTATTTTCGCTGTGCTTCAAGAAATTAGCCATATATGGGAAGCTGGAGCAATTGCGGTAGGTGATTTATTGATGCTCTTCTTATACTTGGAAGTGATGTCAATGCTAAACCATTACTTAGGATCAGGAAATCTTCCTGTTCGCTATCCTTTATATATTGGCATCATTGCATTAGCTCGGTTTCTTGTTCTGGATATTAAAGAAATTGATGCATTTAAGATGTTTGCTCTTTCAGGATCAATATTGCTTATTGCAATTGCCATATTAATTGTTCGATATGGGCATGTTCGTTTTCCCTATTCCGAAGATAATTAAGATATTCTTTTTTTAGTATTTAGCTTAGCTCGCTTATAAAGCCCAGAGCGTCCTCCAGACTTTTCCACTAAGTGTATATTTGAGATCACCATCGTACGGTCTACTGCTTTCACCACAGCCCTATACTAGCTCAGCCTTATAAAAAAGATTCTGTAAAACTAAAAGAACAAATAATTTTTTATTCGCTTATTCTGACAAGTTAATAAAAAGTGCAAGATCATTTATCTTGCACAAAAATATTAACATAATTTTATAAATCTAATTTAATTTGTTTAGACTCTATGAACGTAGGACATTGCTCAATAATAAAATCACTCCACCATTGCATCATTTTATTTCTGTCATCAATATATTCAGCTCTGTTGTATGCGCGACGTACAGAGTTGCTGTCAATGTGTGCAAGCTGTTTTTCAATCACATCTGAATTAAAACCTTGTTCATTAAGTATGGTAGATGCTAAAGCTCTAAATCCATGCGCAGTCATTTTTCCTTTATAGCCCATTTTGTATAAATTATTAATCAGTCGTTCATTTCTAATATGCGCGTCATATTTTTTGTCATAAAAAACAAATGTAGGATGAAAGAAATTAGATTTAATGTTTTCTAGTACTGCTAAAATTTGTTTAGTGAGATGTGCAGTATGCGGGCGACGCATCTTCATGCGCTCTGCTGGAATTGTCCAAACTCTATCTTCAAAATTAATCTCACTCCATTTTGCTCCCATTAATTCTTGCGCTCGTAAAAATGTAAGCGTGAGTAATTGAAATGCACAAAACATAATTTTGCCTTCTCTAAATTCAGCCAATGTAATTTTAGTAAGTAGCTCAGGCAATTCTTTTTTTGTAATTGTTTTTTGATTGATAACTGTATTTGGAATTAGTGCGCCACGTAATGGCTCAGCCACATTATGTGTAATAACGCCAATTGATATTGCATAGCGCATAACAGCATGTATGTCTCTATATAATCTGTGAGTAATGTCGTAATTACTTCTTGATTCCACTCTTCTAATAAAGTCTAAGATATCTTGACTTGTTATATCTTCAACATAGTCATCTCTAAAGAATGGTATTAAGTCTTTATGCGCTCTTCTTTTAACTTCTTCTAAGTGATTTGTTGTCCACTTAACACTCTTTTGATATAACCACTCATTAAATACCTCTAAAAAACTATGCTTGTTAGTATGAGTTTGATTAGTTTCATTAATGTTTTTATATTTTTTACTATTAACTTTGAATAACGTTTTCATTAACAAAGGATTAACTGCATAAAACATTACATCATCGTCTTTAACAACTGCTATCACTTTTCCATCAATTAAGAATGGATTGCTTATAAAATTCTTATAAGAGATTATTTCATCTACAGTAATCTTCTCTTTATTGCTTAATAATGTATTCATAATTTCCTTTAATCTGCTTATAAAGCAGTTGTTGTGATTCTTTTTTTTAAAAAAAGAAAATTATTTTAATAAAAAAACAGCGGCTGGTGCTGTTTTAGCACTATCTGCAACTGCAGCTAACGCAGGAATTATTATTCCAGCGGGTGATTGGACATTAGATGTATCTGGTAACGTGAACATGTACACATCATGGACTAAAAACACAGCTGGCTCAACTCACAGTATCAATGGTGGCTTAGTTGGTTCTTCAGGTAACAACACAACAAATAGTTTTGGTAACGGTCTTTTACCTAACTTTTTAAGCGTTTCTGGTTCTACGCGTCAAAACGACTTAGATGTAAGTTTCACAATCTCATTACAACCTGGTTCTGCTAATAACTCAGCATTAAGCCAAGTGAATACGCAAACTGTTTATGGTGGTGCTAATGGTGGTTTAAACAATCGTCAAGCATTTATCACTTTCGGTGACAAATCATGGGGTTCTGTAAAAGTTGGTAAAGATTTAGGTATCTTCGCATCTGACGCAATTCTTAATGATGTTACGCTTTTAGGCGTAGGTGGTGGTTATGCTGGTTCAGCTGGCAACACATCATTAGGCCGTATTGGTTCTGGCTATATTTATGCTGATTGGAAACCACAAATCGCTTACACAACACCAAACTTCAATGGCTTCCAAGCTACAGTTGGTATTTCACAAGCATTCTTAGCAACAGACTCAGCAGTTTCACCAAATGTTGCTTCTTCTACAAATGCTAGCCCAGCTTACGAAGGTAAAGCATCATATGCATTTAATGCAAATGGTGTTGATGGTAAAGTTTGGGTTTCAGGTATTGCTCAGCACGTAGGTAGTTTCGGATACCATGGCAATGATGACCAAACAGCTTACGCTGGTGATATTGGCGCTAATGTTAAAGTGGCAGGTTTTGATTTAACTGGCTACTACTACAGTGGATCTGGTATTGGCACAACTGGTCAATTCTTAAGCGGTTATGGCTGGAATGCCAGCGACAACGATCGTGCATATGCTCGCGATTCAGATGGCGGCTATGTCCAAGTTAAATATACACTTCCAACTAAAACAATTGCAGCTTTAAGCTGGGGTGAAAGTAATCTTAATTTGTCTAATGGCGAATCATTTGATGACTTAGTTAAAAAGAATGAACAATGGAATGCAATGTTAATTCATCCATTAACTAAGCATTTAAATTTAATAGCTGAATATGCTAATGTTCAGGCTACAAATCAAGCCAACCAAAAAAACGAAAGCAACACAGGTTCTTTAGGCGCGATTTTATTCTTCTAAGATTTATTTCTTAGTAGTTTAATGCTCTTAAAAAACCCATCTAGTAATAGGTGGGTTTTTTTATTGTGTAAAGAATTAAAAAGTATTGCAGCTATACCTCTCAACACAGCAACACTCAAAATATTTTTGCAATAAAAACTTATTAAAAATACCAAAAAACATATGGTTTTGTGGAATTTATAAATTGTTAATATAAAAACCTGCTGTTCAATAAACACTATCTTTAATAAGCAAGTTCAACTGCACTGCGCTTCATATCGTCGTTTACATCAATGTAAAATTGCGTTGTACTAATGTTCTTGTGTCCAACTAAACTTGCAAGCAAGCGCACACTCACACCTTTATTAGCTAATGTTGTAATAAATGTACGACGTCCGCTGTGACTTGTTGCACCATCAACGTGTGCAGAACGATATAAGTAATGAAAGAATTGTGTCAGTGTGTTTGCTGTAAAGCCTTCGTTCTTTTGTGTGTAGAACAATCTATCTGCTAAGTTTTGATATGGTGTGACTGAAATGTAATACTGCAATTCTTTTCTTAGTTTTAGATTTACAAACACTGTGCGTGCTTCATTTCCTTTTGTAACACTTGCGTCTAATCTAATTTCGTCACGTACTTGATTATCAACATCGAGTACATCCATATATCTCAAACTTGCTACTTCACCTACACGCAATCCTGCATACAAAGTAACTAAAAACATAGCTCTATTACGTGCAGCGTGCTTTTTTAACGCAATAAAATCCAAAATACGTCGTATGTCCACATTCGTTAAAGTTTTTGCTTGCTTTGACATTGTTTTTTCTCCTAAATATAACTTAACAATGCTTGCAGCATATTTTCTTATATTATTTTTTCCTATCTCTTTTTTCCAAATACTTGTCATGTATTTTTGTTTCCAATTTTCAATGGGTTACATAATCAAAACGCAATAATCAAAGATAATGTGCATTTCCTTATATTTATATAGATGCAGTTGGATTAATAAAAAAACTTGGGAAACTTGGACCGTTCAGACCAATTGGGGCACTTGGGACTTGGGGTATTAGGTATTTTTAGCTGTTAAAACGGATACTGTTTACCAAAATGCAGGTTTTTGTGCATATAAACCAAGCTATGTAAAAAACCTGCATTTTAATAAACACTACATATCATCATCTTTAATACCTAATTGTTCTTTAAGTGTTGCTTCCATTTCTGCTATTTCTTTGTCGCGTTTGTTTTGATTTGTAACGCTTTGTCCATCCATACGTGATAATTTTGCTGTTGTTAATGCGTTATTAGCTATATTTTTAGCTTGCTGTGGTGTTTTTCCATCTTTTAATGCTTTACTAAGACTATCCATATATATACGTGCTTGCTTTACTTCTGCATCGCGTAGCTTTTTATTCCAAGCACCAACTTCATCTAAATCATTGATCGCTTGTTCATATGCGTCAATATAAATATCACGTATAGACTTATAGCCAAATTCTTTTTGCTGTTCTTTTGTACGTGCAATTTTTTCTTTTTTTAATTTCTTTTGTTTGGCTTTTTCTTCTTCCATAGCTTTTAGCTGTTCTTTATTTAATAGCTTTTTGATTTCACGTGCTGCTACTTCCTTATCTGATTTCAAATCAGCAAGTCGTTCACGTAATCTATCTGC
>CAINIH010000085.1 GCA_903849185.1 uncultured Methylophilaceae bacterium | reverse complement strand
CATTATTGGAAGAATAAAGGCCAACCCAAAAAAAATAAAATAATTTATTTGGAAAATAGTTACCATGGTGAAACGCTTGGCGCTTTATCTGTGACAGACATTAAACTCTTTCGTAAAAATTATGCTTCATTAATAAAAAAAAATAATCCTATCAAAACGCCCGATTGGCGATATGCAGATAAAGGTGAAACAGCAGAATCCTATGCATTAAGATGTATTCAAGACTTAGAAAGATATCTTGAAGATCATCATCAATATATAGCCGCTTTTATTTTAGAGCCCCTTGTGCAATGTGCAACCGGGATGGGAATGTACCACTCAATTTATTTAGCAAAAGCAAGAGAGCTTTGCACCCAATATCATATTCATCTTATTGATGATGAGATTGCAGTAGGTTTCGGAAGAACAGGAAAGATGTTTGCATTTGAACATGCAAATATAAAACCTGATTTTATTTGCCTTTCAAAAGGATTAACCGGCGGCTATCTTCCCTTATCAGCTGTGTTAACAACAGATAACGTTTATATGGCCTTTTATGAAGACAAGATAGAGAAAGGCTTTCTTCATTCACATAGTTATACCGGAAACCCGCTCGCTTGTAGCGCTGCATTAGGCACATTAAATTATTTTGAAAATCATGATGTGATTAGTCAGAACCATAAAACCTCAGCTTATATTTCAGAGCGCATGAAGACGTTCTCAATATTACCTATTTCTAATTTAAGAAATATAGGAATGATATGGGCGTTTGACCTTAAGGGGGTTACAAAAAAGATACTTAAAAAAATAAGTACGAAAGCCATTGATCGTGGACTTTTAATTAGACCGATAGGCCATACCATTTATTTCATGCCGCCTTATATTATCAATCATGATGAAGTAGATTTTATGATTGATACTGCTTTTGAAGTTATTCAGTCATCCATATAAATATGCGAATACTGCTTCTTATCTCTTTCTTATGGTTGGATGCCGTATTTGCGGATTCGGATATTGATGCAATAAATAAAATACTTAATCGCTCAGAACTTTCAAAAGGTAATTACTCTCTTTATATTAAAAATATTTCTAAACGAGCTAAAGTTTTTAGTTATAACGAACAAAAAGCTTTCAATCCAGCTTCTGTTATGAAATTAGTTACGACGTACGCCGGGCTCCAGCTCTTAGGTCCGCAGTATCAATGGAAGACGGAAGTGCTTTATAAGGGCAATATAAAAAATAAACATCTTTACGGCGACCTCATTATTAGGGGGTATGGTGATCCCACTCTCACCTATGCAGATCTTTCAGAAATTATTGAAAGAGTTCAACAGCAGGGCATTAAACACATTCATGGCAATATTATTATTGATGAAAGTTTTTTTGGCCAACTACAAGATCAAGATCTTATTGACGATAAAAAATATCGTGCTTATAACGTGAATCCAAAATCTTTTGTTGTGAATGAAAATACAATTAATTTTAATTTTTCAATAAACAATGAAAAAATTAATATACAAACTTTTCCTGAAATCGAAACATTAAAAGTCATTAATCATTTAAAACTTTCGGACCAGGGTTGCAACGAATGGAAGGATGCCCTTGGTTACGAGGTGGAAACAAAATCTAATGTAACGGAGATTGTATTTAATGGTGCCTTTGATAAAGCATGTGATAGTAAAGATATCGATTTATCAATATTAAGCGCCAATCGATTATCTAAAGAGCTATTTGAAAAACTATGGAAAATGCACGGGGGAATTATTGAGGGCAATTTTAAAAATACATATAAAAAGGTTACTGATACACATAAGCTATATGAGCATCAATCAAGACCTTTAAGTCTTGTTGTGAGAGATATAAATAAATATAGCCAAAATCTAATTGCTAGAAATCTATTGCTCACCATGCTCGCAGAAAATAATGGTTCTCCAATCACTGAAAATGAGGCGGGAAGGTTTGCTAAAGAGTTTTTGATAAAGCAAAAATTGAAGCTTGATTCTCTTGAGATGGATAATGGTGCCGGACTCTCAAGAAATGCGAAAATAAGTGCAGAGGATTTATCTTTCTTATTAGAAAAAGCATATAGCGGTCTTTATATGCCTGAATTTATTGCATCGCTTCCAAATATAGGTATTGATGGTACTTTGAAAAACAGAGGAAAAAAATTATCTGTTTCTAAGCATGCTTATTTAAAAACCGGTAGCATCCAAAATGTTAGTGCTATTGCCGGATATATTTTTGATAAAAATAACGATATAAAAGTTTTTGTATTTATGGCGAATGACCCTAAGGCAAACGAATCATCTAAAATACAAGATGATTTTATTGAATGGGCCTATCTTAATTGAACTTGAGGGAGTGTTAATATGCGATATACGAACGTGATTAAATCTATCTTAGCTTTTAGTATCATTTTATTTAATGTTAATTTGGCATCTGCTGAATCACAAATCTCACAAAAGGAAATGAAATTGGAAAAAAATATTACTTCATTAATTATTAAAGATACTATCGTAGGAAATGGACGACAAGCCGAAAAAGGACTTGCTGTGACAGTTCATTACACAGGTTGGTTATATGATCCGAATCAAAAAGATGGCAAAGGTAAAAAATTTGATAGCTCACTAGATCGTAATGATCCTTTTGTATTTAATTTAGGGGGCGGTCAAGTGATTCGAGGCTGGGATGACGGGGTGGATGGCATGAAAATTCATGGCAAAAGAACACTCATCATTCCTCCGGATATGGGTTATGGTTCTCACGGCGCTGGCGGTGTAATTCCTCCGAATGCTACTTTAATTTTTGATGTTGAGTTGCTCGGAGTTAAATAATGAAAGCCAGAGTCAAATGGATCGAAAATGTATGTTTCATAGGCGAATCCGAGTCTAACCATTCAGTGATTCTTGATGGCCCTGAAGAACTGGGCGGCAGAAAACTAGGTATGCGGCCCATGGAGATGCTGCTCATAGGCATGGGTGGGTGTACATCATTTGATGTGGTCACGATCCTTAAGAAATCAAGACAAGCAATTAGTGATTGTTATGCTGAAATTGAAGCTGAAAGGGCCGAAACAATCCCTAAGGTTTTCACTAAGATCCACATTCATTTTGTGTTAAAAGGGAAAGACTTGGATAAAGATCAAATAGAGCGTGCGATTAAATTGTCTGCTGAAAAATATTGTTCGGCATCCATTATGCTATCTAAGTCAGTCGAAATTACACACGATTTCGAAAT
>CAINIH010000084.1 GCA_903849185.1 uncultured Methylophilaceae bacterium | reverse complement strand
TTGAGAGCGTAATTTAAGTTTTCGAATTTGCTTCATAAAACATTACGCAATAATATCTAATACGCCTCGAGTAATAAATTCAATGGCCATAGATCCTAAAAGCAATCCCATAACGCGCGTAATAATTTTTGTACCAATCGCGCCAATCACTTTAGAAATATTTTCTGCAAAACTTAACGTAAGCCAAATTAAAAGAGACACGGCTAAACAGGGCAAGATAAGAAAGCTTTGATTAATAAAATTAGGCGCCTGATGCGCTGCAATAATCATATTACTCATGGCGCCCGGTCCCGCTAAGAGAGGAATACTTAAAGGCACAAATGCAATTAATTCCTTGTCTGATTTTCCATTTTGCCCTGATTCAATAATTTGATGTTTACCTAACATCATAGAGATTGCCATAATTAATAGAAGAATTCCGCCACAAATTTGGAAGCTTGGCATCGTGATACCGAACACATTTAGAATTTTGTCACCCAAGAAAAGCGAGGTCACGAGAATAATAAAAACAGTAATTGCTGTCATCTTGACGATATTTTTTTTGTTAATTTTTTTATGTTGTCCTGTCAGACTCAGAAAAAGTGGTAAGCATCCAATAGGATCTACAATTGCAATAAGCGCAATCGTTGTTTTGACAATAAAGGTCCATTCAATCATGATGTTTTCCTTATTTAAAAAATGTCATAAAGCCTAAAGTGCTTGCAGCAATGGCCATGACTAAAGTGGCCGCCCATCCTAAATATTTCACCTGATTTCCAATCGTAAATGACCGCATTACTTTGGGGCGAGATGCCATATGCATAAGCGCAACCATTAAAGGGACTGCGACGATACCATTAATAACAGCACTCCATAGCAATGCTTTAATCGGATCAATACCACTAAAATCTAAAACAACACCAAGCAATGTCGCAATCGCAATCATTGCATAAAAATCTTTAGCTGCATGAAAACTTAAACCTAAGCTTGCTGGTTTTTTTAGTAATTCTGCGACTGCATATGCTGCAGAACCTGCTAGAACAGGTACAGCTAAGAGCCCTGTACCTACAATGCCTGCAGCGAATAAAATAAATGTAAATTCTCCAGCGATTGGTCTTAATGCTTCAGCGGCTTCGGCTGATGTTTGAATATCATGAAGGCCTGCTTTAAATAAAGTAGCCGCAGTTGTTAACATAATAAAAAAAGCAATTAAGTTAGAAAAACCCATACCGACAACAGTATCGATACGAATGCGTTTTAAGTGTTTACCTAAATGTTGAGGATGATGATTTAAATAAGTGGTATTATGTTTAACACGCACTTCTTCCACTTCTTGACCAGCCTGCCAAAAGAAAAGATAAGGGCTGATGGTTGTTCCAAAAACGCCCACGATTAAAAGTACATACTGACTAGTAAAAATAGTTTCTGGAAAAACGGTCGCCTTAATCACCGTATTCCATTCCACATGAGATGCGAAGACAGTCCCTACATAAGCAAATAAAGAAAGAGTGAGCCATTTTAAAACGCGAACATAACGTTCGTAAGGAATAAAAATTTGTAAAAGTAAGCAGCTCATACCAAATCCCACTGCATAAAGATGTCTTGGTCCGCCTACAACAAGCTTGACCGCATCTGCCATAGCTGCGAGATCAGCTGCAATATTAATGGTGTTAGCTGCAAGTAAAAGAATGACTAAAGGCCAAGTGACATATTTGGGATAAAAAAGACGCATGTTTTCAGCTAATCCTCGTCCTGTAACAAGGCCGATACGCGCACTGACTAATTGAATACCCACCATTAAAGGGTAAGTAAAAAACATGGTCCATAACAAACCAAAACCATATTGCGCACCTGCTTGAGAATAAGTGGCAATACCGCTTGGATCATCATCTGCAGCACCGGTGATGAGACCAGGCCCTAATTTCTTTATCAATTTTGGAAATTTAAAATTAAACATGACAAGTATAAAATCAAATCGAATTAGTAACTGACCGTGGTCGGTATATTAAGATCAAGTAATTTTTTAGCAATATTTTGAAGCTCTTCCTCACTAATGCGTCCCAAATCTTTGGCTCGGGGTTGTAATGAAGGTCTTGCTAAACCATAAAGATGAACACCTTTAATATTCTTTTTTGCTTTGTTGATTAATTCTATATAAGCATCAATATTTTTTTCATCAGGACTCTTTCCATCGATCATAAAAATGCAAGTCTGAACAAAAGTTGGGCAAATATTTGCAGTGTTTAGAAGCCGCTCTAATATTTGATGAGGTTTTAGATTAACTTGATTAATAGTTTTAATGTTTTCTTCAGTAGCAGCATCAACTTTAAACCAAATTTCACCATTTATTTCTTCAAGCATTTCAATACTCTTTAATACAGAGGCTTGATTCATTAAACTTCCATTGGTAATAAGTCTAATTTTAATTTTGTGAAGCAAATCGAATTCCTGGAGTATTTTTTTAACAATTAAAATAACTTGCGGAAATTCTTCAGCACTTGTTGGTTCACCATTGCCTGAAAAAGCAATATCTTTTAAATGACGATCCTCAATTGCTACATTTTTCTCCATGTAATCTCCATGAATAATTTCATGGAGAAAAAACCGTAGTTCATTTTCAAGTACTTCTAATTCAATAGGCGGAGGTGAGCCGCGTGTAAGATTTGGAATTTCACAATAAATACATTGCCAATTACAAGCATTATTTACATTTAAGTTGATGCCAATTGATAAGCCGCCAGCACGTCTTGAAATAACAGAATAAATATATTTAAGGCCGCTTAGTTCTCGACTGTGATCATGAATACTAAGATATTGTTTAGATACGCTCATGTCTATTTAAGACCGTTGAGACGATCTTTTAATGAAGATAGGTCGTAGCCTGCATTTTGCGCTTTGCTTAAAATTTCATCGATAGGCAATGTTTTTGCATGAGATAAAGCCCAAAGTGTTGAACATCGAGTGCCTGTTCTGCAATAAGCAAAAACAGGTTTTTGAGCTGCATTAAAGTAAGTGTCAAATTGTGCAATATCATTATCTGAAATTTGTCCGCCAATGACAGGTTGATGAATTGTTTTTATACCGAGATTTTGAGCTTCTTTTTCAATGCTTGAAAAATCTAATTGACCCTCAGATTCGTGATCAGGGCGATTACAAAAAATAGTTTTGTAGCCTTGCGCATGAATTTCTTTTAAGTCTTCAATCGTAATTTGATCAGAGACAGTGAGTTCATTATTTATTTTTGCAAATTTCATAACTTCATTCTACTTTAAAAAAATACTTAAAAGATCATTTAAGAATCGTTGACCTAAAAGTGTTGGCTTAATCATTTCGTGATTCATGCTAATCAGTTTTTTATCTATCGCAGTTTTAAGTTCATTATCAATAACTGAAATACTTAACCCTGTTTTTTCTTCGAAACTTTGAATAGTAAATCCATCAATCAGGCGTAAATGATTCATCATAAATTCAAAAGCCAAATCATTATCATGAATGATGGTTTCTGATTCAATCATATTTTGTGAGTTTACTTTTTCCATATACTGCTTTGGATTCTTGTAGCGACTCTCCCGTATCATTTTGTCATGAAATGTAAGTTTGCTATGTGCGCCTGCACCTATACCTAAGTAATCACCAAATTGCCAATAATTTAAATTGTGTTGGCATTCTGATTTAGGTTTTGCAAAAGCAGATGTTTCATAATGCTTATAACCATGCTCACTTAAAATAACCTCAATAGTTTCTTGCATCACTGCGCTCTCATCATCTAGTGGTAATTGCGGGGGATGCTTAAAAAAGAAAGTATTCGGTTCAATGGTTAAATGATAAAAAGATAAATGTTGTGTATTAAAAGAGGTTGCAGTTTTAGCATCATCTATTGCTTCATCTAATGTTTGATGAGGTAATGCGTACATTAAATCTAAATTCACCTCATTAAAATGATGCATTGCAATTTCAATGCCTTTTTTAGCATCTAGACTATTATGAATGCGACCCAATGATTTAAGATGCGCATCATTAAACGATTGAATGCCAAGCGAAACTCTTGTCACACCTGCGTCTTTATAGCCTTCAAAGTGATTCGTATCAATAGCACCTGGATTAGCTTCAAGTGTAATTTCTGCATCATACAAAATGGGGGTGAGTGCGCGGACTTGACTTAAAATTTTGTGGATAGCTTTTCCACTAAAAAGACTTGGCGTCCCGCCACCAAAAAAAATCGAATGAATTTTTCTGCCCCAAATTTTAGGTAGAGAATATTCAAGATCTTTAATGAGCGCATCCACATACATGGATTCCATGTCAGTAAATTTTTGCGTTTCTTTATGTTCATGTGAATTGAAATCACAATAAGGACATTTTTTTACACACCAAGGAATGTGAATATAAAGCGAGAGTGGTGGTGGAATAGTGAGTCTTGAAGTTTGACTCATAAACGATTTACTTATTTTTTAGATAAGGATTAATAAGATCATCAACCATTTGATGAAGTGCTTCTTTCATTTGCTTTTCTGAGACTTCCATTAAAAGACCATCTTCAATAGCATCTTGAGAAAGCTGTTTTAATTCATCAAAATTTTCTTTCATCACCTTAATTTTTTCTGTACATGACACGACTGTTTTGTCGTCACGTATCCAAGTAGGCCATTTGTTTTTTGATTTATCCATAAATCTGATTTAGTTTTAATTTAAGTTTTTGTAATGCTTGTCCGCGATGACTAATTCTGTTTTTAATATCTGAAGATAATTCTGCCACAGCTTTTTCAGTCATATGATCTAAAAATAAAGGATCATAACCAAAACCACCGGAACCTCTAGGTGCTTTTAGAATTTCTCCATGCCAAATACCTTCGACAATAATGGGTTCTGGATCGAATTCATGTTTTACAAATACAATGACACAAATGTAATGCGCTTTTCGATTAGATTCGTTTTCTAAACTTTTTATAAGTTTTTCATTATTTTTTTGATCCGACGAAGGCTCCCCTGCATATCGAGCAGATAAAACACCCGGTTTGCTATCAAGTGCATCGACACAAATGCCTGAATCATCTGCAATCGCAGGTAGTTTTGATAAACGGCTTGCATGTCTTGCCTTGATAAGTGCATTTTCAACGAATGTATGAAAAGGTTCTTCAGCTGCTTCAATTTTAAAGTGTGATTGAGGAAGTATCTCAACGTTCATGTCATTTAAAATTGACTGAATTTCGATGAGTTTTTTGGCATTGCTTGTTGCAATGACGATTTGTTTCTTCATGAAATTACTTTAAAACGTTTTTTTGTAATTGAATAAGTTCTTTGATGCCTTCTGCTGCAAGGTCAGACATTTGATCCATAATCTCGCGAGAAAAAGGCGTGCCTTCGGCAGTACCTTGAATTTCCACAAAACCACCTGAGCCTGTCATCACAATATTCATATCTGTGTCGCAACTTGAATCTTCCGAATAATCTAAATCTAATAAAGGTTTTCCTTCATGGAGACCGACAGAAATAGCTGCCACAGCATCAATCAATGGGGATTCGGAAATGAGTTTTTGATTCATTAAATGCGAAATCGCGTCGTGAACAGCGACATAAGCGCCTGTGATACTTGCAGTGCGAGTTCCACCGTCAGCTTGAATCACATCACAATCAATTTGAATGGTACGTTCACCAAGTTTTTTTAAATCAATAATGGCTCTTAAGCTTCGTCCAATAAGACGTTGAATTTCTTGAGTGCGACCTGATTGTTTTCCGCGCGCAGCTTCTCGATCCATTCTAGAACCTGTTGATCTTGGAAGCATCCCATATTCCGCTGTAATCCAACCTTGATTTTGACCCTTTAAAAAAGAGGGCACTTTTTCATCAATACTTGCAGTGCATAACACATGGGTATCACCGAATTTAATTAAGACAGAACCTTCCGCATGTTTTGTGTAATGTCTAATAATTTCAACCGGTCTTAATTGGTTGTGAGCACGTTGATTTAATCTCATGGTCTTCTTCCTCAATAGAAGTCGTCATTATAAGCTAGCTTTAATTGATTGATATCTTGTCATTTAAAGGTTTTAGTCGCAAATGCAACTATAGATTGATAAAATGACGCTTAAACATTGAATTGGATACCTTATGGCTTTAAGCATGACCGGTTTTTCTTTTAAAGAAGCAGATACAGAACAGGGTATTTTGCTCCTTGAATTTCGGTCTTTAAATAATCGATATTTAGAGCTCCAAGTTAAATTAGATGAATCCTTAAGGTCTTTTGAGCCCATGATTCGCGATTTGATATCCGCGGAAATTAAAAGAGGCAAAGTGGATTGCAGGATTTATTTCAAATCTAAAACGCATGCACTCGATGTTAAAAATGTAGATCCCATTAAATTAAAACAACTCTCGACTTCAGTCGATGAAATTGCAAAACATTTTTCTCATGTTCAACCGATTAATGCGCTCGATATTTTAAAAACAAGCGAGATCATGCATGATCAATCGGTCAATATGAATTTGCTTGAACAAGACCTTAAAAAAAATCTTAAAGAAGCCTTAATAGAAATTCAGGCATCTAAAGCACGTGAAGGTGAAAAATTACAAAAGATTTTATTGGATAAATTAAAAGATATTGAAGGGCTTGTAGATGAAGCTAAAAAAATCTTGCCCGTTTTGATCAAAGAGTATCAAACTAAAATCGAAAATAAATTTAAGGAAGCATTAATCGCAATCGATGATGACCGACTAAAACAAGAGTTTCTTATTTTTATACAAAAGATGGATATTGATGAAGAGCTTAATCGCATTACATCGCATATCGATGAAGTAAGGCGCTTACTTAAAACAGATGGTGCAATTGGTAAAAAACTAGACTTTATGATGCAAGAACTTAATCGTGAAGCGAATACTTTAGGTTCAAAATCAATTTCACCTAAAACTTCACAAATATCAGTTGATTTAAAAGTTTTGATTGAGCAAATGCGCGAACAAATTCAGAATATTGAATAATCATGATTAAAGAATATATATGAGCCAAGCCCATTTATTTATTATTGCAGCAGCTTCCGGTGCCGGTAAGACGACGCTCGTAAAAGCCCTATTAAATAAAGATAAAGATCTTCAGGCTTCTGTATCTCACACCACGCGAAAGCCACGTCCAGGTGAAGTGGATGGTGTGGACTATCATTTTGTTGATGAGAGCACCTTTTTAGATTTGAAGAAAAAAGGTGAATTCTTAGAGTCTGCTGAGTGTCATGGCGGCATGTATGGCACGAGTAAAAAATCAGTTCAGACGATTCTTGATCAAAAGAAAGACGTGATTTTAGAAATTGATTGGCAAGGCGCTCAAGCGCTCAAAGCTCAATTTAAAGAAGCCGTTTCAATTTTTGTATTGCCACCCTCAGTTGAAACGCTCGCTGAAAGATTAAATAACCGCGGACATGATAGTGATGAGACGATTGCTAAGAGACTCGCGGTTGCCCGAGAAGAGATGAGTCATGTGGATGAGTTTGATTATGTTACAATCAATGATGACTTTGAAGTAGCGCTCCACGATCTTATGGCTATTATTCGATCTACTCGATTAATGTGTCATATTCAGCTCACACGACATAGCCACTTAATTAAAAACTTGACTTGAAATTTGGAGAAATAACATGGCACGAATTACAGTAGACGATTGTTTAGAGATGATTCCTAATCGCTTTAAACTTACTTTAGCTGCCGCATACCGCGCAAGACAATTAGCCAATGGTGCTGAAGCATTAGTGAGCACACATGGTTTAAGAGATAAGCCTACGGTATTAGCATTAAGAGAAATCGCAGCAGGTAAAGTTGGTCTTGATATTTTAAATAGAAAAACAACGTACTAATTCTAAAAATTAGGGCTTAACGCCCCCACAAGAGTAAAGACCATGGCTAGTACCGCTCATTTTAATAAAGCGGATGCTCAAAAAACACCGCCGCTTTCGTTACTGCCTGTCGATAACGAAGAGTCTGAACTCACAATCCTTCTCAAGACCTACTTAAAAACGAAAGACATCCACAAAATATGGGATGCCTATCGATTTAGCGAAGAAGCACATCACGGTCAATCTAGACGAAGTGGTGAGCCTTATATTGTTCATCCAGTGGCCGTGGCATGTACTTTAGCTAGACTTCATCTTGACGCCCCTACAATACTTGCTGCACTGCTTCACGATGTTGTTGAAGATACAACAATTACAACTAAAGAAATTGAAAAGAAGTTTGGAAAACAAGTATCCATATTAGTCGACGGTTTATCCAAGCTCGATAAAATTGAATTTCAAGATGCTACAGAAGCACAAGCCGAAAATTTTAGAAAAATGTTATTGGCGATGTCAAACGATGTCCGTGTCATTTTAGTGAAGCTTGCAGATCGTCTTCATAATATGCAAACGTTAGATGTTCTAAGACCTGAAAAACAAAAACGTATTGCGCAAGAAACGCATGATATTTATGCCCCCATTGCAAATCGATTGGGTTTAAATACTATCTATCAAGAGCTTGAAGATTTAAGTTTTAAACATCTATACCCAATGCGCTATCGCGCGATTCAAAAAGCCATGAAAGCTTCTCGAGGAAATCGTCGCGAAGTCGTTGAAAAAATTACGGCGGCAATTCAACAAAAACTGGTTGAGATGAAAATGGATGCTGAAGTTACGGGCCGCGAAAAAAATACTTATAGTATTTATAAGAAGATGAGTGAAAAAGGTATGTCATTTGCGCAGATCAATGACATCTATGCATTTAGAATTATTGTGAAAGAAGCGAACGACGCCTACTCAGCATTAGGTGCGTTGCATGCACTTTATAAACCACTCCCAGGTAAATTTAAAGATTACATTGCGATTCCAAAAGCTAATGGATACCAATCATTGCATACAAGTTTGTTTGGGCCTTTTGGTACGCCCATTGAAGTACAAATTCGTAGTGAAAAAATGCACAAACTTGCAGAAGCAGGCGTTGCAGCTCATTGGCTTTATAAAACGAAGGATGCACATCTCACAGAGCTTCAACAACAAACACATCAATGGTTAAAACGTCTTTTAGAAATTCAATCCGATAGTTCGGATTCGCTCGAATTCTTAGAACATTTAAAAGTCGATCTTTTCCCTGACGAAGTTTATGTATTTACACCTAAAGGAAAAATTTTAGCGCTTCCTAAAGGTTCGACCGCAGTTGATTTTGCATATGCAGTGCATAGTGATGTGGGTAATTGTTGTGTAGCTGCAAAATACAATCAAGAACTCGTCCCGCTTCGAGCCGAAGTAAATAATGGCGATCACATTGAGATTATTACAGCGCCTTTAGCTAAACCCAATCCCGCATGGTTAAATTTTGTGATTACTGGAAAAGCAAGATCACATATTCGACAATATTTAAAATCCATTGAATCAGAAGAATCTTCAAGGCTTGGTGAAGGTATGCTTAATCAAGCTCTGAAAGCACTTCATATTAGCCCATCCTCCATTAAAGAATCTCACTGGAAAAAATTGATCAGTGATTATGGTGTTAAAACTAAAGAAGATATTTTGGCTGAGATCGGTTTAGGTAAGCGCATGAACGTGATGGTGGCGCACCAGCTTATTAGTTTTATGGATGGCGTGAGTCATGAAAAAGGTAAACATAAGCAACTCGATGTGATTACCATTAAAGGCTCTGAGAGTATGGCAATTCAATTGGCAAGTTGCTGTCATCCTATTCCAGGTGATCCTATTTTAGGATTTATTAATAAAGACAAAGGCCTTGTGGTTCATACCCATGATTGTTTAGCGATTCGAAAATTCAAACTTGATCCTGATAAATGGCTTGATGTTGAATGGGATCCGAATCCAGATCGATTATTCAAGGTCAATTTACAAATCATGGTATTAAATGAACGCGGGATGCTTGCTAAGATTTCTTCTGTGATTGCAGAATCAGATTCAAATATTGATAATGTGAATGTTGAAGAGTCCGATGGTGGACATTTTGTAAATGTGAATTTTATTGTACAAGTGCATAATCGCATTCACTTAGCAGATCTCATTAGGAATTTAAGAAAGATTACTAATATTTCCAGAATTAGTCGTGTCAAAATGAAAAACTTTTAAGCCACTTATTAAAAAAGAAAGATTAAAGAAATGACAAAAGAAATTATTCAAACTAAAAATGCACCCGAAGCGATTGGTACTTATTCGCAAGCTGTCAAAACAGGCAATACTATTTATTTGTCAGGGCAAATTGCACTTGACCCTCAATCCATGCAATTGGTTGACGGCATTGAAGCACAAATTCATCAGGTATTTAAAAATTTACAATCAGTCGTTGAAGCTTCTGGAGCTAAGTTAAGTGACATCGTTAAAATTAATATTTACTTAACTGATTTATCTCATTTTGCTTTGGTCAATACTATCATGGGCGAATATTTTACCAAGCCTTATCCAGCGAGAGCTGCAGTAGGCGTTGCATCACTTCCTAGAAATGCTCTTATTGAAGCTGATGGTGTCGTTGTTGTTTAAATTATTTTTTATTTAAGAGTATTTCAATCTGACTTCTTTAGCCGAGCTTAAGCTTTTTACGCCTTCAGTATTAAATAAGCTCAAGAAATTGGGCCTTGAAGATGTATTTAGTTTAGTGATGCATCTTCCCATTCGTTATATTGACGAAACTATTGTGACGCCTATTCGTGAAATTGAAATGGGTGTGCTTTCTCAAGTAGAAGCAGAAGTTATTCGTGCAGAAATTGTATATAAGCCTAAAAAAATGCTTATCGTACAAGTCAAAGATACGTCTGGCAGTTTGCAGCTTAGATTTTTACATTTCTACCCAAGTCAAATGAAGATGTTTGAAGCGGGTAATCGCATCCGCATTTTAGGGGAAGCTCGCCATAATTTATTTGCCTTCGAGATGATTCATCCTCAATGTAAATTAACAAAAGAGGGGGATGTGTTGCCGGAAGTGCTCACGCCAATTTATTCGTTGGTTGCAGGTGTGGGACAAAAAACAGTCAAAGATGCGATCGATAAGTTGTTTCTTCACTTTGACTTAAAAAATTATTTAAAAGATTTATTTTCGCCATCAGTTTATGAAAAATTACGCTTACCAAATCTTTATGAGAGTATAA
>CAINIH010000083.1 GCA_903849185.1 uncultured Methylophilaceae bacterium | reverse complement strand
TGAGCTACGGGCGCGTGGTGACATTATAACTTAATGATATTGAATAATGGCGGAGAGCGAGGGATTCGAACCCTCGATACAGGTTTAAGCCCGTATGCTTCCTTAGCAGGGAAGTGCCTTCGACCACTCGGCCAGCTCTCCGGAAGCGCGAACGATACGCTAAATTGCTTTAAAAATCAATTTCTAACGATTATGCGTCAAGCCCAAAAGCTTTATGAAGCGCTCTTACCGCAAGCTCTAAATATTTCTCATCTATAAGCACTGAAATTTTTATCTCGCTTGTTGAGATCATATCGATATTGATACCTTCTTCGGACAATGTTCTAAACATTTGGCTTGCAACACCAACATGTGAACGCATACCAACGCCTACGATAGAGACTTTTGCAATTTTATCGTTTCCATTTACCTCTTTAGCGCCCACATGATTCTTAACCTTTTCATTAAGAATTGTTAAGGCCTTATTTAAATCATTTTTATTAACAGTAAATGTAAAATCTGTCGTTCCAACAGCGCCTATGTTTTGAATGATCATATCGACATCAATATTAGCATCAGCAATAGGACCTAGTATTTGATAAGCAATGCCTGGTTTATCTGGCACACCAAGAATGGTTACTTTTGCTTCATCACGATTAAAAGCAATACCTGAAATAATGGGCTGTTCCATATTGTTTTTTTCCTCAAATGTAATTAAAGTGCCGTCACCTTCTTCCTCGAAACTTGATAGCACTCTTAACTTAACTTTGTATTTACCTGCAAATTCGACAGATCTAATTTGAAGTACTTTTGATCCTAGACTTGCCATTTCAAGCATTTCTTCAAAAGTAATTGAGTCTAATTTTTTAGCTTCAGGCACAACTCTTGGATCTGTTGTATAAATACCATCAACATCTGTATAAATTTGACATTCATCGGCCTTAAGAGCAGCTGCGAGCGCAACACCAGTAGTATCAGAGCCTCCACGCCCAAGCGTGGTAATGTTACCTTTTTCATCTACACCTTGAAATCCAGCAACGACTACGACATAGCCTTTATTTAAATCATCTTGAATATTGTTATGATCAATTTTTAAAATTCTTGCTTTAGTGTGAGCATCATCAGTGAGAATTTTGACTTGAGAGCCTGTATAGCTTTTAGCTTTAATGCCAAGATCGATTAATGCAAGGGCGGTCATGCCAATACTCACCTGTTCGCCTGTAGATACCATAACATCTAATTCTCGTGGATCAGGTTCTTCCATAATTTCTTTTGCTAGACCAATTAGTCTATTAGTTTCTCCAGACATCGCGGAAACTACAACTACCACTTGGTGTCCGAGCGATTTATATCGAGCTACGCGTCTTGCAACAGCCCGAATTCTTTCCGGAGTTCCAACTGAAGTGCCGCCATATTTTTGTACAATTAAACTCATAAATTTTAGTTAAGAATTATTTTCTTTATTTTAGTTAAGCAATGATTGAAAGCTTGATCAAGAAGTTCCGGTTTTGATCCGCCAGCCATTGCTAAGTCAGGCTTGCCACCGCCTTTGCCTCCAATTGCAATTGCTAATTCACTAGCAATTTCACCCGCTTTTATTTTACTTACAAGATCTTGTGTCACACCAACAGCTAAAGTGACCTTGCCTTGATCAACACCACTTAAAATTATAACTGCACTTTTAAGTTCTGATTTAAGTTTATCAATTGTCTCTCGTAAGCCCTGCGAATCGAAAGCGCCTAATTTTTCCATTACAACTTTAATTTCTCCTACGGAAATAGCTTTTTTAGATAAATTGCCACTTTCAGAGGATGTAATTTTTGATTTCAATTGCTGGATATTTTTTTCTTGTTCCTTCATCTGCTCTTGAATTTGATCAATTTTGTTTAAAAGTTCTGTGGAAGGCACTTTAAGGTCATGAGCTAGGCGATCAATGATTGAAACATGCTCATTCATGTAATGAATAACATTAAATCCCGTTGTGGCTTCAATACGTCGAATACCAGAAGAAATACCTGTTTCCGAAATAATTTTAAAGGCACCAATATCACCTGTTCTTTTTACATGCGTTCCGCCGCATAATTCTTTGCTTGATCCTATGCTAAGGACTCTAACCTCATCAGAATATTTTTCACCAAAGAGCATCATGGCGCCACTTTTCTTAGCGTCATCTAAATGCATTGTTTGAGCTTCGGTATTTGTATTGTTAAGTATTTCTTGATTCACAAACATTTCGACAGATTTAATTTCATTCGCACTTAAAGCATGGGGGTGAGAAAAGTCAAAGCGTGTTTTGGTGTCATCAACAAGAGATCCTTTTTGTTCTACATGAGGGCCTAAAGTATTTTTTAAAGCTTTGTGAAGTAAATGAGTTGCTGAATGATTGCGCATAATATTTTTTCTTAAGCCATTTTCAACTGACGCTGTAACATCATCAGAAACTTTTATGCTATTTGTTTCAACAACACCATAATGTGCGAAAATTTTTGCTTTAATTTTTTGTGTGTCTTCAACTCTAAAAAGACCATTTGAAGTTTTAATGAAACCTCTATCACCTACTTGACCACCAGATTCTGCATAGAAAGGAGTGACATCAAGAATGACAATACCTAAATCGCCTTTGACAAGTTCTTTTTTAGACCCATCATCTTTAAATAAAGCCAGCACTCTAGATTTGCATTCAGTGACTTCATAGCCTTTAAATTCTGTAGCTTCTCCGCTATAGTCGACGTTCATTTTCATTTTAAACTTATTGGAAGATCGAGCCATTGATTTTTGCGCTTCCATTGCCGCATCAAAACCTTTTTGGTCAATTGAAATATTTTTTTCTCGACAAATATCAGCAGTTAGATCGAGAGGAAATCCGAAAGTGTCGTGCAGTTTAAAAGCAATTTGACCGTCAAAAGTTTTTTGATTTTTTTGAGCAAGTGTTTGAATAGACTCTTCCAGTATATTCATACCATTTTCAATAGTTTCGAAGAATCGTTCTTCTTCTTGCATAAGCGACAATGCAATTTTCTGTTTATTTTTTTCAATGTCAGGATAAGCTTTGCCTAACATGCGAACAACATCATCAACTAATTTATAAAAGAAAGGTTGTCTGCAGCCTAGTTTATATCCATGTCTTATAGCCCTACGAATAATTCTTCTTAAAACATATCCGCGACCTTCGTTGCTTGGAATCACACCATCTGAAATTAAAAATGTGCAAGCGCGTATATGATCTGACAACACTTTTAATGAAGGATGAGTGATGTCAGATGTTTTTGTAATATTTGCCGCTGATTGAATGAGCGGCACAAACAAATCTGTTTCATAATTAGCATGAACCCCTTGAAGCACGGCACTGATTCGTTCCAGACCCATGCCTGTATCCACCGAAGGTTTTGGCAGCGCATGCATAACACCTTTTTCATCGCGGTTATATTGCATAAAAACAATATTCCAAATTTCAATGAAACGGTCGCCATCTTCATCTTTAGATCCAGGGGGTCCGCCAGATATATGATTTCCGTGATCATAGAAAATTTCAGTACATGGGCCACATGGGCCTGTATCACCCATCATCCAAAAATTATCTGATGCATATTTGGCGCCTTTATTATCACCAATGCGGATAATTTTTTCAGGCTGAATGCCGATTATTTTGGCCCAGATATCATAAGCTTCATCATCCTCACTGTAGACTGTAACTAAAAGTCTTTCTTTGGGTATTTTGTAAATTTCAGTGAGGAGTTCCCATGCATACTGAATTGCATCTTTTTTAAAATAATCACCAAAACTAAAGTTTCCGAGCATTTCAAAAAAAGTGTGATGTCTTGCTGTATAGCCTACGTTTTCTAAATCGTTATGTTTGCCACCCGCTCTGACACATTTTTGGCTTGAAGCCGCTCTTGAATAGTTACGTTTATCAAAACCTAAGAATACATCTTTGAATTGATTCATACCTGCATTTGTAAATAGCAAAGTAGGGTCTTCTCCAGGCACCAATGAACTTGAAGTTACAACTTGATGTTGTTTTTTCTTAAAAAAATCTAGAAATATATTTCTAATTTCTTCACTAGAAAGAATTGGATGATTTAATGAAGTCGACATACGCTAACTATTCTTCCTTGGCGTTCAATATTTTTTTTATGAGAGAAACATCAAATCCGCGACTTTGAAGGAAGCGAGCTTGTTTTGACCATTCCTCTTTAGAGGACGGGAGAAATTTAAATTTTTTTTGCCAAACTTGTTTTGCATATAATAATTCTTGGTTTTTAAGGGGGCCAAGGTATTGCTCTATAAGTGCCTGATCTATCCCTTTTTCTTCAAGTTCCCTAACAATTTTATAACGCCCAAATTTATTCTTTTTTGCATGAATAAATTGTTCGCAATACCGCTCATTAGATAGCCATCCTTCAGATACTAAAGATGATAAAAAAAGATCTAACGCCTCTTCATTCAATTCAAGCGTTTGAGCGTATTCACTTAATTTTAATTTTAATTCGAGATGCGAATATTCTCTTTTTGCTAGGTAATAAAGCGCTCTTTTTTTAAGTAAAATTAATGGACTATTTTTTGTGTTACTCAGTTTCGTCAGTTTCCTGCGGCGCAGTCATTGCTTCGCTCAGAGCTGATGAGTTCGCCCTAATCTTATCTTCAATTTCTTGAGCAATTTTTGGATTTTCTTTTAAAAACTCTCTTGCGTTATCCTTGCCTTGACCAATCTTTTCGCCGTTATAGCTATACCATGCGCCTGCTTTCTCAATAAATTTCAATTGAGCGCCAATTTCAATGATTTCACCTTCCCTTGAAATGCCTTCACCATAAAGCACATCAAATTCTGCTTGTTTAAATGGAGGGGCGACTTTATTTTTAACTACTTTAACTCTTGTTTCAGCACCTACAACTTCATCACCTTTTTTGATTGCACCAATGCGACGAATATCAAGTCTTACAGAAGCGTAAAACTTAAGAGCATTACCACCAGTTGTTGTTTCAGGATTTCCAAACATTACGCCAATCTTCATGCGAATTTGATTAATAAATATGACAAGCGTATTTGTTTTTTTAATATTGCCTGTTAATTTTCTCAATGCTTGTGACATGAGCCGAGCCTGAAGCCCCATATGTGAGTCACCCATTTCACCTTCAATTTCTGCGCGTGGTGTTAAAGCTGCTACCGAGTCAACCACCACAATATCAACCGAACCACTTCTTACAAGCATGTCCGCAATTTCAAGCGCTTGCTCACCAGTATCTGGCTGAGAAATGAGCAAGTCTGGAACTACAACTCCTAATTTGGCTGCGTACTGAGGGTCTAGGGCATGTTCAGCATCAATAAAGGCAGCTACACCACCTAGTTTTTGCATCTGAGCAATAACGGATAGGGTTAAAGAGGTCTTGCCTGATGATTCTGGACCATATATTTCAACAACACGTCCTCTAGGAAGACCGCCAATACCAAGTGCTATATCAAGACCCAAGGAGCCTGTTGAAACAGACTGAATATCTTCGATGACATCGGAATCATCCATCCTCATGACAGAGCCTTTTCCGAATTGTTTTTCGATCTGCGCTAATGCTGCAGCGAGTGCCTTACTTTTATTGTCATCCATCTATATTTGCCTTTAATTAAAGTGTTTTTATCACTAATAATTATTTCATACTTGGGGGTTTAAAGTAAGCGCTAAGACCTGATTTAGTGCAAATAGACAAGAAGATTCACGTATGTTTTCTCTTGATCCAGGGAAGATTTTTGAGGCATTAAAAACGACCTTATTTTGATAAGCAATAGCAAAGAAAACGGTGCCTACAGGCTTATCAATCGATCCTCCTGAAGGGCCGGCGATGCCAGTAATTGATAAAGCTATATCGGCGTGACTCGCATCCAGTGCGCCTAATGCCATTTCTGATGCAGTTTCTTTACTTATTGCGCCGAATTTTGAGAGTGTATTTTGGTTAACCTTAAGCAATTCCATTTTTGACTCATTGCTATAGGTTATAAATCCTCGGTCAAACCAGGCAGAGCTTCCAGGAATATTTGTGAGTTGTTGACACACCAATCCTCCGGTGCATGATTCAGCAAGCGCAATACGCAAATTACGCTTAATAAGGGCGTTGCCTAATTGAACGCATGTATCTTGAATTAATGTTTGAGCCATTGAATTGAAAAATAAACTATTAGCGCAAAAAAAGCGGCAACATAATCATCGAGCATGATACCCAATCCGCCACTTACATGCCTGTCTATATAGTTAATTGGGAATGGCTTCCAAATATCGAAGATTCTAAAAAGTATAAACAACTCAAAAATTTGAAAAATATTTAAAACAGGATGGGCAATAATTAACATTAAAAAAAAGGCCGAAATTTCATCCCAAACAATAGCACTCGGGTCTTTAACCATAAGTGCATGA
>CAINIH010000082.1 GCA_903849185.1 uncultured Methylophilaceae bacterium | reverse complement strand
TCTCCATGCTAAGTCAGTAATATGAAGTAAGCCGTCAATACCGCCTAAGTCAACGAATGCACCGTAATCTGTAATATTTTTAATAATACCTTTTACAGTTGCGCCTTCAGTAAGTGTGCCAATAACAGCGTCTCTGTCTGCACCTGAAGATTGTTCCATCACTGCTTTTCTTGAAACAACCACGTTGTTTCTTTTCTTATCAATTTTGATAACTTTAAGATCCCATTCTTTATTTTCAAATGGTGATGTGTCTTTAACAGGCCTTACATCAACGAGTGAGCCTGGTAAGAATGCTGTGATTCCATTTACAGAAACTCTTAAGCCACCTTTAACACGACTACTTACAAAACCTTTAACTACCGTTCCTTCATTCATTGCATCTTCAAGATCAAGCCATGCTTGCATTTTCTTTGCTTTATCTCTTGATAGGATAGTTGAGCCGAAGCCGTCTTCTAGTTTTTCAATTGCAACTTTAACAAAGTCACCCACTTTAACGTCAAGTCCGCCTTGGTCATTAAGGAATTCTTCTGCTTTGATAACGCTTTCTGATTTAAGTCCTGCGTTTACAATCACAAAGTCATTATCAATAGATATAACTTCGGCTGTAATTACTTCGCCTGAACGCATTTCTTGAAGCGCTATGCTTTCTTCAAATAGTGCTGCGAAACTTTCTGTGGATTTTGATTCTGTATTTTTTGCTGTCGTTGCCATTAAATGTTACCTATAAAGTCCTACCTAGCGATAGGGATGTTAAAGTTAGCAATAGATCTTTGAAATCTATTACACCTAATTTTTTTAAGACGTTTGAGACTTTAAACTGAAGAGATGGGTGATGTTATCAACGGCATCAGATATGCTTAATGTGTCTGTATCTATTTCTATAGCGTCTTTTGTTTTTAAGAGGGGTGAGATTTCTCTTTGTAAATCCCGCTCATCTCTTAAAATAATTTCACTTAAAACCGAGGCCATATTAGCAGGGTTTCCTTTTGAGATCAACTGTTTATATCTTCTTTCAGCTCTAATTTGAGCGCTTGCAGTTAAGAATATTTTAATGCCAGCATGAGGGAAAACAACTGAAGTCATATCCCTTCCTTCAGCCACCAATCCAGGGCTTTTTTCAAAGCTCCTCTGAAATCCAAGAATCGCCTCTCTTAAAGCCTTATGAACCGCAACTTCAGAGGCTCCGCGACCTGATTCTTCAGTACGTATTGCTTCCGAGACGTCTTTACCATTGAGTAAAATTTGATCATTTTTGAAGCTTAAATCAGCATTTTCGAGGACTTTGAGAAGTAAAGCTTCGTTATCGAGGGGTATATTTTGCATGCGACCCGCATAAGCGATCGTTCGATAGATTGATCCTGAGTCTAGATAATGAAAGCCTAGTTTTTCTGCAACAAGTTTAGCGACGGTACCTTTTCCAGAAGCGGAAGGGCCGTCAATCGCAATAATAGGAACGTGAGATGTCATCTATGTCTTTACAATACTTTCTAATACTTCAAAGTAAGTAGGGAATGTTTTATTCACACATGCTGGATCATTAATTGTGATCGGGATATTTTTAAGGCTGACCAATGAGAAGCACATAGCTATTCGATGGTCATCATAAGTATCAATTTCTACGTTTTCTTTGATATGAAGCGGAGGGGTGATTTCAATAAAATCTTCACCTTCAACAACCGCTGCGCCCAACTTTTTAAGTTCAGTTGCCATAGCTTTAATACGATCAGTTTCTTT
>CAINIH010000081.1 GCA_903849185.1 uncultured Methylophilaceae bacterium | reverse complement strand
TGGTCTTCACAATCTACCTTGATAAATTTACCATCGATGTTGAGACGGGTATCGTAGTGAAGTAAATAACTACCGTAAGTTTTAAAATAATCGTTCTACAAATTATTATTTTAAAAATATCTACTCTTATAATAATGAGTGATTTTGATAAGGCAAGTAGGCTTTCAACTAAAGATCTATTGATCGAAGACAAACTGAATAAGATAGCAAATAACGCAGTTCCAAAAAGAGCAAAGTCGCCAAAAATAAAATTTAGAAAAAGTAGAAACATACCAGTAGTCCAAAGTACAGGATTCATTCCAGAAATGGCGTTACGTGATATCATACTCGACGCCCAAGTCAATAGAATATCCAATGGAGCAATCGAAGATACAAAAGGGCAAACAGCTAACACAATTAAAAGTCCAGTGACTGAACAAATGATTGAAGAGATGCAACTTGAACAACAATCCGCACTTACTCAACCCGTTCTAGTTGGTGGAATAGAATACAAGTATAATCCATTAACAATGCCACCACCAACCCTAGAAAACCCAGTGCTAATAGCTCTTTATCCAGACAACGAAATTGACGACATGGTTCAGGCAAAAGGAATGCTAACAAGGCAAATAGATACGATCGTGCAAGAAATACAAGGAATTGACGAAGAACTTGAACGGATACGGGTAATGTTTGATATTGAAAATGGGAAGTACGAAAAAGAAAAAGGTGAATTACGTAAGCTCAAAAAAACACAATTAAAAGCTAAGCTGAAAATAAAATCATCATCAGGTATGACCACAGAGGAACTCATCGAAAGAATTTTAATGAATCATCCTGGTAATCCTGTAATTTATGAATATGAAAAAGATCGTTTAATTCGAGAACGTGACCAATTTGATTATGAGATCAAACAACACGAAGGGGCACTTGAAACAATTGATCGAAATTTAGACATTCAAGAGCAAAATATAAGAGACAACAGGGCCATTCAATTGCAAACAGAAAGAGACAACAAAGCAAAACTAGATTTGTATGCCCAAGAATTAAATTCAGCAAACAGGGGAAAGTTAAACGTAGGACAAAACATAAACGAATCAGATGCGGATTACCTACAAAGATTAATCGACATAGGCCAAACAGTTGCAGACCCAGATCAAGTTTTAGATTCAGCAATTTTGATCAATTCGTTAAGAGCAAAGAAAAACCTAGAGCAAGTGATAACCAACAAAGGAACAGTCGAAACGATAGTGAAGATGTTATCACCAGATGAACGTTTTTTAATGAATAAACAGTTCGAAAGAGTCAAGAAAGCAATACTTGAAACTTACGGTAAAGACAACAAAAGTGTTACTGAATCTGATGTAGTTGACATAATTCAATTTGTTGTATCATCAGCACCAATAGTTGGACAACGATTAGGTCCAGATGAAGTAGAAGCACCAAGAACTCCAATAGCCCGAATCGAGCCAATAAGACCAGGAACAACTATAAGACGACGATCCCCAAATACAGTCCCATCAAATTTAACTAAAATCGAAATAGTTAGGGCAATTATGGAATACAATAACGCACATCAAGATCAGATCCAATATTTAGACACAGAAACAGTCCAATCGCTTTATGAGAAGTTAGTTAACGTGGGTATTTCCGAAAGGGCACAAATCAAACGACTTGCCGATTTGGCCTCTGTTGGAACGGCATCAGCTTTGCCAACAGCACCAGTGACACCAATTCAACAAAGACAGCTCAGAGCACCATTAACAGGTTTTGGTTTTCATAATTATCCTAAATTAGTT
>CAINIH010000080.1 GCA_903849185.1 uncultured Methylophilaceae bacterium | reverse complement strand
TCGAACCCGGTCGATGAGATTAATATTTAAATATGGAATGATACTGAGGGAAAAACACCTAATCCCATAGTGGAAATTAGCTAAAGAGAACTCATGAAATCCATGAGTTCTTTAGAGAATTTCGCGGCCAATTACCTTAGCAATACCTCTTAATTCGCCCATAAGTGTAATAAGTTCTTGAGGATTAATGGCTTGATCCGCATCACACCATGCCTCACATGGGTTAGGATGCATTTCAACTAAAAGGCCATCGGCACCTGCAGCAATGGCTGCTCTAGATAATGCAGCTACCATCCATGCTTTACCACCTGCATGAGAAGGATCAACAATCACAGGAAGATGTGTCTCTTTCTTCAATACTGGTATAGCTGTGACATCAAGAACATTACGATAATATGTTTCAAAGGTTCTAATACCGCGTTCACAGAAAATAATATTATGATTACCGCCTGCTGCAATATATTCAGCAGCCATTAACCATTCTGAGATTGTTGCTGACATGCCACGTTTTAAAATAACAGGTACATTAACCTTACCTACTTCTTTAAGCAGCTCAAAATTTTGCATACTTCGCGTACCAATTTGAATCACATCTACTTTATATTTCATGAAAGTATCAAGCTGTCTTGCATCCATGAGTTCAGTCACAATCGGTAAGCCTTCTTTATCAGCGGCTTTTCTGAACATCTCTAGACCTTCAACGCCTGTGCCTTGGAATGTATAAGGACTTGTACGAGGCTTGAATGCACCACCACGCATGAGTCTTACACCAGCAGCTTTCACAGCTTTTGCTGATTTCTCCATTTGCTCTGGCGTCTCAACTGAGCATGGACCTGAGATAATTTGAATTTGTTTCCCACCTATAAGATTACCTTTAATATCAATTACGGTATCTTCTTTGTGCCATTCGCGCGCAACGATTTTATAAGGTTTAACAATATGGAGCGCTTGTTCAACGCCAGGAAGTGATTCTAAAAGTTCTGGATCAAGACTGCGTTCGTCTCCAATTGCACCAATGACTGTTCTCTCGGTACCTCGAGATACATTGGCTTCAAGTCCTTTTTCTTCAATACGCTTAATAACCGATTCAATTTGCTCTTCAGTCGCAGCGTTACTCATTACAATAATCATGCTAAATCCTATTTAAATAATCGTTTCTAGTGCCTGAATAAATCTTTCATTTTCTTCTTTAAGACCAATGCTGACACGTAAATAATCAGGCATCTCATAATTAGCTATTGGACGGACAATAACACCCGCCTTCAATAAAGCCTCGTAAACTTGAGGGGCTTTATCTACTTTAAAACTTATAAAGTTACCAAAAGTAGGAATAAACTCTAAATGTAACTTTTGAAATGCTGATTCTAATTGGTTTTTTCCATTATTATTCAGTATTTTACTCTCGCTGACAAATGCATCATCCATTAATGCAGCAACTGCAGCATCTTGTGCAAGACTGTTCACATTAAAAGGCTGTCTTACACGATTCATAAATTGAATAATTTCAGGATTAGATGCCCCGAAACCTATTCTTAATCCAGCCAGTCCGTAAGCTTTTGAAAAAGTTCTTGAAATAATTAGATTGGGAAATTCGTGAAGCCAAGAAAAACTCACCGATTTATCTTCAGCATTTAAATACTCATCATAAGCTTCGTCTAAGACCACAATAATATGTTGAGGAATTTTACTTAAGAATCCTTTAAGTTCATTTTTAGGGATAAGTGTGCCTGTAGGGTTATTCGGATTCGCAATAAAAATCATCTTCGTTTTTGAAGTGATTGCATCAAACATTTTTGTAAGATCATGTGAAAAATTATGAGCAGGCACTTTAACGCCAACAGCGCCCATCGCTTGAGTCACAAGACTGTATACAGCAAAAGCATGTTGAGAAAAGATAACCTCATCACCCACTTTTAAAAATGTGCGTGCAGCTAATTCAAGGATATCATTTGATCCGTTTCCAAAAATTAAACCATCAGGATTTAAATTAAATTTAAGGCTGATAGCAGTTTTTAATTTGAAAGCATTACCATCAGGATAACGATAAATTTCATCAATGGATTTTAAAATTACTTCTCGAGCTTTTGGACTCATTCCCAATGGGTTTTCATTGGAAGCTAACTTTACAATAGACGACTCTTCTAGTTTGTATTCACGAGCAAGTTCGGAGATAGGTTTGCCGCCTTGGTAAGGGGCAATATCACAAATATACTTTGGAATGAGAGATTGAATAGACATAATCAAATATTAAAAAGTCTTAAAGGCATGCTAGCGCATAAATCCATTAAGTCAAATTAGATTGCGGATAGGATCCTAAGACTTTTAAGAATGAAGCTTTAGATTCGATTTCTTTAAGTGATAAAGCTACTTTTGAGTCTGTCATATGCCCTTCAACATCAACAAAGAAAACATATTCCCATAAACCAGTCTTAGAGGGTCGAGATTCAAGCTTAGTCATACTCACTTTATTCTTTGCAAAAGGCTCAATCATAGATGCAATAGCACCTGGTTGATTTTTTGCAGCCACAATAATCGATGTTTTATCCAATCCAGAAGGTTTAACTTCGTGATTAGAAATCACTAAAAATCGAGTAGAATTTTTAGGGTCATCCTCGATATTTTCATTTAATACAGGGGTATTAAATAATGCTGCAGCTCGCATACTTGCAATAGCAGCAGCACCCTTTTCTTTAGATGCAATCTTCACAGCTTCAGCATTGCTAGAAACAGACTGTAATTCAAAGCCTGGAGCGTGGTTAAGAAGCCACTGATGACATTGTGATAATGATTGAGCATGTGAGTATATTTTTTTAATGCTCGATAAATCTTTTTCATTGCTAATCAAATTATGATGCACTGGCAAAATAATCTCGGCACATATTAATGCGTTTGATGTAAGAAGCAAATCAAGTGTGCGGTTAATAGCACCTTCTGTTGAATTTTCAACAGGGACTACACCATAGTGTGCTTTATGTGACTCCACAAGATGAAATACTTCATCAATGCTTGAAGTTTGCATAGACACAATCGATTCACCGAATTGCTTCATAGAAGCTTCTTCGCTGAATGTTCCGAGTGGTCCTAAAAAAGCAACAGTGATTTGTTTTTCTAAGGCTCTACAATTAGACATAATGCTCTTATAGATACTTTCAATACTTTCATTTGAAAGTGGTCCTTGGTTTTGTTCAACCAAACGACGTAAGACTTGCGCTTCTCGTTCAGGTCGATAGATAACGCCATCTGTTTTTAAACTTCCAATATTTGAAGCTAATGATGCTCTTTTAGAAATGAGTTCTAAAAGTTCATTATCGATTTTATCGATAGCATCTCTTAATTTTTTTAATTCGTCTGTCATAAGATTAATGTGACTTTTCAAAATCTTTCATGTAATCAACCAGAGCTTGAATACCTTCGATAGGCATAGCATTGTAGATTGAAGCCCTGATACCGCCCACAAGGCGATGTCCTTTTAAACCGATCATACCTAAATTTTCAGCGCCTGTTACAAAAGATGTATGTAAATCTTCATTTTTAATTCTAAAAGGCACATTCATGCGTGAACGATTTTTGATATCAATAGGATTTGAATAAAAGTCTGTTGAATCAATATAACCATATAACAATTCAGCTTTTTTAATATTGTGTTTCTCAATAACTTCAAGCCCACCAAGCTCAATGAGCCATTCAAATACAAGACCTGCCATATAGATACTATAAGTTGTAGGTGTATTAATCATGGACTGATTTTCGACTTGTGTTTTCCAATTAAATACCGAGGGTGTTAATGGTGAAGCAACATCTAACAGATCATCTCTCACAATAACAATCGTTAAACCTGCGGGCCCAATATTTTTTTGTGCGCCAGCATAAATCACACCAAATTGACTAATATCGACTGGTCTTGAAAGAATATGAGATGACATATCAGCAACAACTGGAATTGTTTTGATAGAAGGCATATCGAAGTATTCAACACCATGTATCGTTTCATTCGAACAAAAATGAACGTAAGCGGCAGATGGATCAATTTTCCAATCTTTAGGATCGGGTGCTTTTGCATAACCAATAGCTTCGGAAGAAGCCGCGATTGTCATGTTTCCAAAAGGTAAAGCGTCTTGATAAGAGCGCTTAGACCAATATCCACTTACTACGTAATTAGCTTTTTTACCATTGAGAAGATTTAAAGGCACCATGGAGTTTTGAGCGATCGCACCACCTTGCAGAAAAAGCACTTTGTAATTTTTAGGCACATTGAAAAGAGATCGAAAATCACTTTCTACTTTTTCAATAATGGACATGTAATGTTTACCACGATGCGACATTTCCATGACAGACATACCTGAGCCATGCCAATCAAGCATCTCAGCTTGCGCACGAAGCATGACTGACTTTGGAAGTACTGCCGGGCCTGCTGAAAAATTATAAGTACATTTCATGATGAACTTAAGAAACTATTCCTCTAAATCATCATCAGCTTCTACAATCTTTTCGAGACCTGATAATTTTTCGTTTTCGCCTAAATTAATTAATGTGACGCCTTGCGTTGCGCGACCAAGTTCACGAATTTCACTGACGCGCGTTCGAATAAGCACACCGCCTGTTGTAATTAACATGATTTCATCTTCATCACTCACAAGTTTTGCAGCTACAACAAGGCCATTACGCTCACTCACTTGTATAGCTTTAACGCCTTGTGTAGCTCGTCCTGAATGCCTAAAGTCAGAGAGAACAGTTCGTTTTCCATAACCATTTTCAGTGGCCACAAGCATAGACTGTTGATCATCGCTTGCAATAAGGAGTGATAGCACTTGCTGATCTTCTTGTAATTTCATCCCACGAACACCGCGTGTATTTCGACCCATACTTCTTACGTCTTCTTCATCAAACCAAACAGCCTTGCCACCATTTGAAACTAAAACAATATCGTTGGAGCCATCCGTAATTTCAGCGCCAATTAAGAAGTCGTTGTCATCAAGATTGATCGCGATAATGCCTGACTTACGTGGGTTTGAAAAATCTGTAAGCGGAGTTTTTTTAACTGTACCTAACGCCGTTGCCATAAAAATATAATGCTTATCATCAAATTCTTTAATAGGCAGAATCGCATTAATTTTTTCACCTTCTTGCAGCGGGAATAAATTCACGATAGGTTTGCCACGGCTTGTGCGGCTTCCTTGAGGCACTTCATATACTTTTAACCAATATACTTGTCCTCGACTTGAGAAGCATAAAATGTTGTCGTGTGTATTTGCTACAAACATTTTGTCGATAAAGTCATCATCTTTTGTAGTTGCTGCTTGTTTGCCTCTTCCGCCACGTTTTTGCGCGCGATATTCAGCTAATGCTTGTGATTTGATATAACCTGTATGTGAAAGTGTCACCACTACATCTTCAGGTGTAATTAAATCTTCGGTTGATAAATCTAATGCATTCTCAACAATTTCACTTCGACGTTTATCGCCATATTGTTCTTTGATTGCTTTAAGTTCATCGGCAATAATTGCTGTGACTCTTGCAGGCGTTGCTAAAATATCAAGAAGATCTGTGATGACATTCATAATCTCTTTATATTCGTTAACAATTTTTTCTTGTTCTAGACCTGTTAAGCGTTGTAATCTTAATTGAAGAATTTCTTGTGCTTGAACATCAGATAACTTATAGCCTGATGCACTCAATCCAAATTCTTTTGATAAGCCTTCAGGGCGTGAAAATTCCATTGCAGCGCCATTGAGCATTCCTTCTACAACAGAAGATTTCCATGTGCGCGCCATCAATTCTTTTTTAGCATCCGGTGGTGTCGGCGCCGCTTTAATAATCTTAATCATCTCGTCAACGTTTGCTAATGCAACTGCTAAACCTTCCAAGATGTGGCCACGCTCGCGTGCTTTTCTTAATTCAAATACTGTTCTTCTTGTAATAACTTCACGACGATGTCTTAAGAAAGCATCAAGAATTTGTTTTAGGTTCAGAAGTTTTGGCTGGCCATCAATGAGCGCCACCATGTTCATACCAAAGCTATCTTGAAGTTGTGTTTGCTTATAAAGATTATTTAGAATGACATCAGGATTTTCGCCACGCTTTAACTCAATCACAACGCGCATACCTGATTTATCTGATTCATCTCGTAAATCTGAGATGCCTTCAATCTTTTTATCATTTACGAGTTCAGCAATCTTTTCAATAAATGTTTTTTTATTTACTTGATATGGAAGCTCATCAACAATGAGTGCTTCACGATTACCTTTATCTAGTTTTTCAACGTGCGTTCTACCGCGCATCACAACGCGACCGCGCCCCGTTCTATATCCTTCTTTAACGCCCGAAGTACCATGAATGATTCCAGCTGTTGGAAAATCTGGTGCTGGTATTAATTTAATCAACGCATCAATTGAAGACTCAGGTTTTTCAAGGAGCAATAGACAAGCGTCTACAACTTCATTTAAATTATGAGGTGGGATATTGGTCGCCATACCCACAGCAATACCGGAGCTTCCATTAATAAGAAGATTCGGAATGCGCGCTGGCATAATAAGAGGTTCTTGTTCGGAGCCGTCATAATTGGGGCCAAAATCAACAGTTTCTTTATCGATATCTTCTAAAAGTTCATGCGCAATTTTAGACATACGAATTTCCGTATATCGCATAGCAGCAGCATTGTCGCCATCCACCGAACCAAAGTTACCCTGACCATCAACTAACATATATCGCAAGCTGAAATCTTGCGCCATACGAACGATTGTGTCGTATACCGCCGTGTCGCCATGAGGATGGTATTTACCGATCACATCACCGACGATACGTGCTGATTTTTTATAGGGTTTATTAAAGTCATTATTAAGTTCATGCATCGCAAAAAGAACACGACGATGTACAGGCTTTAATCCATCCCTTACATCAGGAAGCGCTCGCCCGACAATCACGCTCATCGCGTAGTCGAGGTAAGAGCGTTTCATCTCATCTTCAAGGCTGATTGGGATGGTTTCTTTGGCAAATTGATTCATAGGATTTAGATCGATAATTTAAGTAGAAAACTACCCAAATTTTAGCATGTAGCAGGGCTGTATTCTTGCCCTGCTAAAGGTATTTTTTAGCGCGAAAGACTAGACAAATCGGCTTTTAGGTCCTCTATATCCTCAAGGCCTACAGCGATTCTAACGAGGTTATCTTTAATGCCAGCTTTTTGACGTTCTTCAGGGCTTACTCTTGAATGCGTTGTAGTTGCAGGATGCGTAATTGTAGATTTCACATCCCCTAAATTAGCCGTAATAGAGATTAAACGGGTCGAATCAATTAAGCTCCAAGCCTCTTTTTGACTGCCTTTTACCTCAAAGGACACAATAGCACCGCCAGTTTTTTGCTGGGTTAAAGCAAGTTTATGCTGTGGATGCGAAGCCAGTCCAGGATAGTAAACTCGATCTACTTGAGACTGAGATTCAAGCCATGAAGCCAAATGAAGTGCGTTCTTGGAATGTGCGTCCATACGAATAGATAATGTTTCTAAGCCTTTCAAAAAGACCCATGCATTGAAAGCGCTCATCGTAGGGCCTGCTGTTCGTAAAAATTGATAAATCGGCTCTATCGTTTTTTTATCTGCTAATACAGCACCGCCCAAACAACGTCCTTGGCCATCAATATATTTAGTGGCTGAATGAATAATGATGTCGGCACCAAACAACAAAGGTCTTTGAAGTGCAGGCGAACAAAAACAATTATCAACCACCAATTTAATATCTTTTTGATGTGCAATTTTTGAGAGTGCTTTGATGTCAGTTACTTCAGTTAATGGATTAGATGGGGTCTCCACAAAGAAAAGTTTTGTGTTTTTTTGTATGGCATCTTCCCATTCGTTAAGATTAGTAAGCGACACAAAAGTCACTTCCAAACCCCAGCGCTTTAAAATATTGCTAAAGAGTTGAACGGTCGTGCCAAAAATACTTCGCGATGCTACGATATGGTCGCCTGCAGAACATAAGCCCATAATTGTTGCCAAAATAGCTGACATACCGCTTGAAGTTGCCACACATGCTTCACTGCCTTCAAGAGCTGCAAGACGATCTTGAAACATGGTGACGGTAGGATTTGTAAAACGAGAATAGATATTACCAGGCTCATTACCAGCAAATCTTGCGGCAGCCTGGGAAGATGAATCAAATACATAGCTAGAAGTTAAAAAGATAGCTTCAGAATTCTCACCAAACTCAGATTGTAATGAGCCTGCTCGAATAGCTTGTGTATCAAATTTCCATGAGTCGTTATTCATAGTCTGTTACCTTTTTTTGGGTATAAAAAAACCCGTTTCACAAAAAGCTAAAACGGGACAGACCTCGCTTTAGCAGTATTTTTAACGCGCCCGCAAGCTGAGAAATAACTTATCACTCAAATCAGCGCACTTTGAATTATGCACGATAAAAAAAATACGTCAAGAAACGCTTAATGTTAAGCAGCTTCCTCTTCATTTTTAATTAAATTTAAATCCATTTGCGTACTTGCATTTGAAGGCTTGTCGGATTTATTAGAGTCCGCACGAAGCGTTTCAATATTTTTTAAATAATATTCATCGATGTCGCCTGTAATGTATTTGCCATCAAAACAAGAAGCATCGAATTTTTTAAGTTTTGGATTGATTGATGCAATATTCTCAATGAGCGCATCAAGATCTTGATAAATTAATTCATCCGCTCCGATCTCTTCTCGAATTTCCTCATCTGTTTTATTGGGTGCCAATAATTCTGTACGTGAAGGCATATCAATGCCATACACATTAGGAAATCTGACAGGGGGTGCGGCTGAGACTAAATAAACCTTTTTAGCGCCCGCCTCTCTTGCCATTTGAACAATTTCTTTTGATGTTGTACCTCTTACAATTGAATCATCAACTAACAGCACATTCTTATCTTGAAATTCAATCTTAATAGGATTTAATTTTTGTCTCACTGATTTTTTTCTCAGCGCTTGACCAGGCATAATAAAAGTACGGCCAATATAACGATTCTTAATAAAGCCTTCGCGGTAATCAAGGCCTAATTCCAGAGCAAGTTGTAATGCGCTAGGACGACTTGTATCAGGTATGGGAATAACGACATCGATATCTAAATGTGCCCAAGCTTTCTTAATTTTTTGCGCTAAGGTTTTGCCCATATTAAGTCGTGTTTGATACACAGAAATACCATCAATGACAGAATCGGGTCTTGCAAGATATACATACTCAAATATACAAGGATGATGATTAGGCTTTGCGCATTGTTTAGAATAAAAATTACCATTCATATCAATAAATACTGCTTCACCTGGTTCGACATCTCTTACTAATTTAAATCCTAATACATCAAGCGCTACACTCTCAGACGCCACCATATATTCAACACCTTGTGAAGTCTCGTGTTTACCGATCACAAGTGGGCGAATACCATGAGGATCTCTAAATGCAAGCAGGCCGAAATTAGCAATCATTGATACAACAGCATATGCGCCTTTACATCGCTTATGAAGTGAAGTAACAGCATCAAAAACGACATCACTATTAAGTACGCTACTTTTTGAAGACTCTTCAATTTCGTGCGCTAACACATTAAGCAAAACTTCTGAATCTGATGTGGTATTGATATGACGAAGATCTTGCCTAAAGATATCTTCTTTAAGTTTTTCGGCATTAGTTAGATTTCCGTTATGGCCTAAAACAATACCAAAAGGTGAATTCACATAAAAAGGTTGAGCTTCAGCAGCAGAGGATGAACCAGCAGTAGGATAACGCACATGCGCAATACCAGCATTACCGATAAGATTTCGCATATGGCGGGTATGAAAGACATCCTTCACAAGGCCATTATTTTTGTGCATGAAGAAAGTATTACCGTCACAGGTAACAATGCCAGCAGCGTCTTGACCGCGATGCTGAAGAACTAATAAGCCATCATAAAGTAGCTGATTAACAGGATTTTTACCGACTATTCCAAGGATTCCACACATTTCAGCGCCTTAAAAATATGTTCGTTGCGGATATTTTACATGCTTAAGGATGTCTAGTGGCAAATAAACATCTGCCTTAGCTGTAAAAGATTCGAAATAAGGTTTAATAAAAGCATCTTGCCAAGCGGAATGATTTACAAATGAAGTTGATTGAATAACAAAATGACAAATCAGCACAATAAAAACTGCTCGAACAAAACCAAATAAGCCACCCAATAAAATATTTGGAAATGAAAGACCTGTATATTTAATAAATTTGTTCAAAATAGTAATCACACCCATTGAAACAACAAGGACAGCAATAAAAATTAAGAAGTAAGCAACTAAATTCCGAATGGACTCGGTATCAATCCAATGAAGTTTTGAAGCGAAAATAGAAGAAAAAGATTGCGCTAAATAAAATGCAAAAAACCAAGCAATAATAGAAAGAAGTTCACGCACGAAACCACGATAACAGCCTAGAAGAGTAGAAATGATGATGATGATAAAAAAAACATAATCAACAAATGTCATCAGTTAATCTTCTTGATAATGCCAGACATACCTGCATTTTTAATTTTGAGTAATGTTTCTTTAGCTAAAGCTTCGGTTTTAAATTCACCCGTAATTAATCTTACTTTATCAACACCATTAATTTTAATCGCTTCAATTTTAGTTTGAATACTCAATTGATTTAATTTTTGTTGTAGTGGTTTTATTTTTTCAGAGTCTGAAAAAATACCTAATTGAATATATATACCGCTATTTGAAGGTGGGATTGAATCCGATTTTGCTTTTACATCAGTTGATGGAGGCGGTAATTCTTTTTTACTTTGAGGGTTAGGTAATTCTGGAGCCTCTGGTTTTGGTTCAAGTGGTTTTATGCTTTCCACATTCGCGTCAGCAATCACAGGCGAACTTTCCATTGAAATTTTAATGGGTTCTGTAGGTCCTTCCTCGTTGCGATTCTTTAAAACAAAAGGGGCTGAAATAAGAAGAATAAATAAAATGACACATGCACCAAGAAGTCTCTTTTTGGCCTGACTAATCAGTTTATCTTCTTGAGGCTGTATTGAATTGTCTTCGCTCATAACCTAGGGAATAAGTTTCATAATATCGGCTACAGTGAAAAAAGAACCGAATACGATTATTCTATCATTTCTCGTGACTTCCTTGGACCCAAATTGATAAGCTTCTTGTATATTTTTAAATGGCACGATATGCGCTGATGGATTAACTTTTTGTATAGCCTTAGAAATAGTTTCAATATCTGCCGCCCGCTCATTTTGAATTTCTGCAATATACCAACTATCAATATCAAGACTTAATGCTTGAATTACACCCAAAATATCTTTATCTCTAAGTATTGAAAATATTGCGATCGTTTTTCCAGAAATGGGATGTGCTCTTAAATTATGGCTTAAAGATTTAGCTGCTTGAGGATTATGCGCAACATCTAAAATCAAAGTAGGATTTAATTTCACCTCCTCAAATCTTCCTGGTAATAAAGCTTTAGCAATGCCTTGTTGAATTGAAGTTTCAGTTAAAGGCAACTGATCTTCTATTATTTTCACTGCCATAAGTGCATTTGATGCATTGGCTAACTGAAAATCACCTTGCAATTTAGGTAACGGAACATTCATCACAAAAGATGAATCAATTAAAAAATCAAAAGAATCATGATGCGCTTCATACGCAAAATCTTTGCCTATTATTTTTAATTCAGCATCAATAGATTCACAATGTTTTATTAAAGATTGAGGTGGAGCGAAGTCTCCACATATTGCATTTTTATGAGTGCGGTAAATACCTGCTTTTTCAAAACCAATCGCTTCCCTTGTATGTCCCAAATAATCCATATGATCAAGATCAACAGTTGTAACTATGGCACAATCGGAATCAAAAACATTCACAGCATCTAACCTGCCACCTAAGCCTACTTCAAGAATAGCAATATCTAAATCAGCATCCGCAAAAATAATCATGGCAGCGATCGTACCGTATTCGAAATAAGTAAGTGATACATCTTTTCTTACTGATTCGATTTTTGTAAAAGCTTCACAAATAAGCTCGTCCGAAACAGGAGCTGCATGAATTTTAATTCGCTCATTAAAATGTAAAAAATGAGGCGAGGTATAGCAACCTACTTTATAGCCCGCTTCCTTATAAATCGATTCCAAAATGGCACAAGTAGAGCCTTTGCCATTTGTACCACCCACAGTAATGATCGAAAAAGAAATATTTAGATTTAAACGTTCGACAACAACTTTGATACGTTCTAACGTAAGATCGATAGTAGAAGGATGAATCGATTCGATATACCCTAGCCAATCACTAAGATTCATAGGGCTTTTATGGGAAAACTGAAGTGGGGTTAAATTAATTTTTAGATAATTTAGATATTAAATTAATAAGCTTCTTCTTCATATCACGGCGATCTACAATCATATCAATCGCACCATGTGTTAAAAGAAATTCAGAACGCTGAAATCCTTCGGGAAGTTTTTCTCTTACTGTTTGTTCAATCACACGAGGACCAGCAAAACCAATCAATGCTTTAGGTTCTGCAATAATGACATCGCCTAACATGGCAAAACTAGCAGATACACCACCCATAGTAGGATCGGTAAGGATTGAAAAGTAAGGTAATTTAGCTTCACTTAATTTGGTTAATGCGGCACTGGTTTTTGCCATTTGCATTAGCGATAATAAGCCTTCTTGCATCCGAGCGCCGCCACTTGCAGAGACGCAAATGAATGTTGCTTTAGCTTTAATGGCAGCTTGAATGCCACGTACAAATTTTTCACCTACGACAGAACCCATGGATCCACCCATGAATTTAAATTCAAAAGCAGCTACCACCACAGGTTTACCTTCCATCAAGCCTTGCATCACAACCATCGCATCTTTTTCATTAAGGTCTTTTTGTGATGATTTAATTCGATCAGCATAACTTTGGGTATCGTTAAACTTTAAAGAATCTACAGGTTGAATCTGCGCACCGATTTCTTTTCTTTTTTCTTTATCTAATAAAGTATCAATACGAGTACGTGCTGAAATTCTGTTATGAAAAGAACACTTTGGGCATACTTCCATATTTTGCTCAAGGTCTGTTCGATAAAGCACAGCTTGACATGAAGGACATTTACACCACAATCCTTCAGGAATATTTTTTTTAGATACGCTACCAACAATACGTTTTATTTTGGGAGGTATGACGTTTTTTAACCAGCTCATATATTCACTCGACTCATTAATTAACTGCTTCTCTTAATTCTTGCATTAACTTTGAAATATTTGAAATTAAATTATCTTTATTTGAATTCTCAATTTCCTGAACCATACGACTACCCACTACAACCGCATCAGAAATTTTAGCAACCTCTTTTGCTGTTGCCGCATCTCTCACACCAAAACCTACACCAATAGGAAGTTTTGTTAATTCACGAATAATACTTACTTTAGATTTTACTTGTTCAATATCAATATTGGCAGCGCCTGTCACACCTTTTAGTGAGACGTAATATAAAAATCCAGAAGCTTGTTCGATAATTAATTTTACTCTATCCAATTCTGTCGTTGGTGATAATAGAAAAATACTATCTATGTTTTTTTCTTTAAGAAGCTTTGTAAAATGCATACATTCTTCAGGTGGATAATCGACTGTAATAACGCCATCTACATCAGAATTTTTAGCTCTTTCCACAAAAGTCTCAGCACCAATCGCTTCAATAGGATTTGCATAACCCATCAAGATAATAGGTGTCTTATCATCCTTTTCTCTAAAAGCTTTCACCATTTTAAATACATGGGATAAACCTACGTGATGTGCTAAAGCTCTTTCACTTGCCCTTTGAATAGTCGGACCATCTGCCATCGGATCTGAAAATGGGATGCCCAATTCAATCATGTCAGCACCTGCATCCACTAAAGCATGCAACATAGATACGGTTAAATCAGGATGTGGGTCTCCTGCAGTAATATAAGGAATTAAAGCTTTTTTATTTTTTTCTTTAAGCGCTTTAAATGTATTTGCAATTCTCGACATATAAATTTTATAAATTGATATTTGAAATTTTAGCCACAGTGTTGATATCTTTATCCCCGCGGCCTGATAAATTAACAAGAATAACTTGGTCAGGCTTCATAGTTTTTGCAAGCTTCTCTGCATAAGCTAAAGCATGGCTAGTTTCGAGAGCTGGAATAATACCTTCGGTAAGACATAAACTATGAAAAGCATCTAAAGCCTCTGTATCTGTAACAGCAACATATTCAGCGCGCTTAATATCTTTTAACCAAGCATGCTCAGGGCCAACGCCCGGATAATCTAAGCCTGCTGAAATTGAATGTGTTTCAATAATTTGACCTTCTTCATTTTGCATTAAGTAAGTTCGATTGCCATGCAATACACCTATAGGACTATTGGCAGTTAACGGTGCTGCGTGCTTCCCTGTTTCGATACCATGCCCTGCAGCTTCCACACCAATCAAACGAACTTCGCGTAAATCGATATAGGGATAAAAAATACCCATCGCATTAGAACCGCCACCTACACATGCGACCACTGCATTGGGTTGCCGGCCAAGCATTTCATTCATTTGCGTTTTGCATTCAACACCTACGACAGAATTAAAATCACGCACCATCATAGGATAAGGGTGAGGTCCTGCCACAGTACCAATGATGTAAAAGGTAGTAGAGATGTTAGTGACCCAATCTCTCATCGCTTCATTAAGCGCATCTTTTAGAGTTTTAGAGCCGCTTTCTACAGGCACAACCGTAGCACCAAGAAGTTTCATACGGTATACATTAGGCGCTTGTCTTTTGACATCTTCGGCTCCCATATAAACCACACACTCAAGACCTAAACGTGCTGAAATAGTCGCTGTTGCAACCCCATGTTGCCCTGCTCCCGTCTCGGCTATGATGCGTGGCTTACCCATACGTTTCGCGAGCAAAGCCTGGCCTACAGTATTGTTGACTTTGTGAGCGCCTGTGTGATTTAAGTCTTCCCGCTTCAAATAAATTTGAGCTCCACCTACTCGATCAGACCATCTTTTAGCGTGATAAATAGGGCTTGGACGACCCACAAAATGCTTTAAGTCATAATGAAGTTCAGCAAGAAAATCGGGGTCATGACGATATTTTTCATACATAACCCTTAATTCATCGAGCGCTTCAATCAAAGTTTCTGCGACAAATACACCGCCAAATTGACCAAAATGGCCTTTTTCATCTGGCATATCATACGGCTGCATCTTGAGTTTCCTTTATAAATGCTTGAATTTTAAGAGAATTTTTAATGCCTTTTGATTCTTCAACACCGCCACTCACATCGACTGCGTAAGGCTTCACTTTTTTTATGGCTTCTTTCACATTATCTACATTAAGGCCGCCTGCTAATACAATAGGCTTGGAAAGCGAAAGTGGAATTAAATTCCAATCAAATGTTTGCCCTGTGCCACCCTTGAGATATTCATGAGAAGCGTCAAGCAATAGAGCTTCTGCATCATAAAAATCCTTCTCATATTGTAACAAATCTACAGAAGACGAAACCGCAACGGCTTTGATATAAGGAAATTTGAATTGCCTACAGAAATCAGGGGTTTCATCGCCATGAAACTGCAAAACATTTACCAATCCTAATTGAATAGCTTCTGTAATATAAACAGGATCCGCATTCACAAAAAGGCCTACTTTAGTTACAAATGGCGGGAGCTCTTTAGCGAGGCCTTTAAATGCATCTAAAGGAATATAACGTGGGCTTTCTTTATAAAAGACAAAACCAAGCGCATCACATCCTGCATGGATAGCTGCTTTTGCATCTTCTAAGCGCGTAATGCCACAAATTTTAGTACGTGTTCTCAATGTGAAATCAATTCGAGATGAAAGATAGTCATTATAAGGATTAACGATCTTGGCTTAAATGATTATTGTCAAAAATATTGACGGTTCGATGCATAAAAGGAAATGCATAGCGCGCATCATAATCAACACCAGACAAATAAAGACCATGAGGAGAAAATGTAGGAGGTGATTTTGTTCTGTCTTTTGATAACAAAAGCTCTTTAATATATTCACTTGGGTAATTACCTTTGCCAATATAGAGAATAGCTCCCATCATATTTCTTATTTGATGGTGTAAAAAACCATTTGCTGAAAACTTAAAGAGATAAAACGGATAGTAATTTTCAATTGAGGTGTGAGTGATCGTTCTCACAGGACTTTTAGCTTGGCATTCTGAAGATCGGAATGCACTAAAATCATGCTCACCTTCAAAATATTGAAGAGCCTCTTTCATCTTATTAAAATCAAGCTCATCGTGAATCCACCCTGCTTTATTAGCCCATAAAGCAGATGGAAAAGAAGCGTTATAAACTAAATATTCATAATGGCGTTGGGTCGCTGAATAACGGGCATGAAATGTATCATCGACTTCTTGCGCCCATAACACTCGAATGAATAATGGCAAGAAAGCATTGACGCCTCGCACCCAAGCTGTCAAAGGTCTTTCAATTTCAGTTTCAAAATGAATAATCTGAATAAGCGCATGAACTCCTGTATCAGTGCGGCCTGATGCATAAGTGTCTAATTTTTCTAAGGCAATACTTTCCAGCGCTTTTTCAATTTCACCTTGAATAGAATCTACATCATTCTGCTTTTGCCAGCCAGAATAATTAGAACCATCATATTCAATACACAAAGCAATTTTCATAAAGGCTTATAAGTAAAAAATAAAAAGAAAGGTGGTGGATACCATTACAAAAATCATAAGCAAAGATGAACTATCAATTCTTTCCTCTTTAATTTCAATATAAGTATGTTTCCTATGAGCTTTATTGCTTGAATATAAAAGTAATGAAGATAAATCATTAAAATTAAAACGCAATCTACGTTTTGATTGGAAAGTTTTCACATATTCCATGGTTAAATAAAGACGAACAGCAAAACTTTTTGCATCTATACCAAGTGGCTTTAATGGCTTAAAAATTAGATAGAAAGTTTCAATTAACGTCTGGTAACTCATGAGAGAGATCATCATAGTAATAATAGCGACCGAATTAATGAGGCGCATAATTTGAGTGACACCTAATACAAGACCTTCATAGGAAGGTGAAAAATAAGGCCAAACAACTATATATTCACCCGGCGTATTAAACACATAAAGCAAAAAAGTAATAATGAGAAAAAACTTTAGTCTAAAAATAAGCTTAGGAATTGAGAGTTTTATAAAAAAAGAAGTGGTTAAGATAAAAAAAAGCAATAAAAGATTAAAATGAAAATTGTATTTATTGATCAACAATAAAGCACACATAACCCCTACTAATTTAACTAATGCATGCACGATCATTTAATCGCTCAATTGTCTAATCAAGATGAGTGGACTTTTGATCTTTATCCGATAAATTAATTTCAATACCTGATAAATCAATATCTTCTATTACACCCTCTTCTTTAATTGATGAGACTTCAGGTTTATCTTCACCCTTATTCATAGAGTCAATAAGTTCCTTTTGTTCTTGCTGTCTTCTAGTTTTAAGAACAAAAAGCATAATTAAAATTGCAAAAAGAACACCTAGAAAGATAAATAACCCACTAGATGATGAGACAGTTGAAGCCTCCTTATCTGAAGCCAGTTGTGCATTTGCTTTTTCGTCGATAGGTCCATCTGAGATGGAGGATTTAAAAGAATTGTCTGCAGGCGGTGAAGTCTCATTTTTATTGACATCAACATCGTTAGATTTATTTATCAGTGAATTTAAATCTGGTTTGGATTCAACCACTGGAGCTTTGCTAGCTGAGTCTTTAGTTTGATTAACTTGCTTTGATTTTTCTTGAAGCTCAAATAAAGCTTGATTAGATACAGCTAATATTTTTTTAGCATCTGCAAGTTCTTTTTCTAAAAGGGCAATTTTTTGCTCAGCATCTTTAATATTTTTTTCTAATGCTGTTTTATCATCATTAATTTGATTAATTTCCTTTTGAACAACTTCTTTACTATTCTTATCATTACCTAAAGTATCCCCTGTCAATTTAATACGAGGTGCTGGTGAAGCTGATTGAGTCTGAATAACAGTAGCTGGTGTGGATGGTGTTTCAGATTTGGGAGTACTTATTTTAGGGCTATCTGCAACAGCTGCTGCAGCTTTTGTACTAAATTTATTCCATTGTGCGGATTGAATTTTAATTTCAGCCATTGCTTTAGCATGACTTAAATTCATAAAATCATCTTTTGCCGGCAAAACAATCTTTTGTCCAACTTCTAAACCATTAATATTTTTGTTCGTAAAAGCCAGTTCATTAAGATTGAAAATACCTATCACCATCTGCTCAGTGGTAATGCCAGGTATTTTATTTTCACGGGCAATTTTATAAATAGTATCTGTAGGTTTAACCGTAATCGATTTTGAAGATAGATCAGATGATTTATTTTTATCTAAAGATTTAAGATTATTTTTAGTGTCTTTTTCGAGAGCAACTTTATTTTTATCGACACTCTCCCTCACTTCCTTTTTTTCGCTCACAGGAAGTGGCTCTGTCTTATCGACAGCGACAATTTTTTCTTGCTGAATTATAGGCGTTTCTGGTGGATCGAGAAGTACTGTATATTCACGGTAATTTCTTCCTTTAGCAGAATCTACTTGAATAAGTAAATCTAAAAATGGGTCTGGTACAGGCTGAATACTTTTCAATTTTAGAACAGTAAACCCTTTTTCATTTTTTTGTAATTCAACAGAGATATTGTTGTGAATGGCGAGTCGCTCAATACCTTGCGATTCATAGTTCTCTTTTGAAGCTAAAGATGTTTGAAGTTTTGATGTATCCTCTCCTGGCGTCAGCATCAATTCAATTTCGGCGTTTAATGGCTGTCCTTGTGATGATGTCACTACAATTTTGCCTAATTGCAACGCATGACCCATCAGTGGGAATAAGAGTGCGAATAATAAAAATAATTTTTTAATTTGTTGATTCATAAATGTCATTTAATAGATTTAATAAGTATTCTTAAAACACGTCTAAGCGGTTCTGCAGCGCCCCAGAGCAATTGATCTCCCACTGTGAAAGCTGAAATGTATTCAGGTCCCATATTAAGTTTTCGAATTCTACCGACAGGAATAGAAAGCTTGCCTGAAACTGCTGCTGGACTTAATTCTTTCATTGAGATTTCACGTTCATTCGGTATAAATTTAACCCATGCATTTGCATTGCTTATCGTTTCATTAATTTCCTCTAAAGCAATATTCTTTTTTAACTTAATTGTTAAAGCCTGACTGTGGCAGCGCATTGCACCGATACGAACACATAATCCTTCTATGATAATAGGATTATTTTCTTTTCCGAGAATCTTATTAGTTTCAGCTGAGCCCTTCCATTCTTCTTTGCTTTGGCCATTATTTAGATCTTTATCAATCCAAGGTATTAGACTGCCTGCTAAAGGCACGCCAAAGTTATCGATCGGAAAATCCTGAGATTTAAGCGTAGACGAAACATTTCGATCAATATCTAAAATCGATGTTTTAGGATCTTCAATTAAGTCTTTTGCGTGATTGTAAACAACGCCCATTTGAGAAATAAGCTCTCTCATATTCTGAGCTCCAGCGCCGCTAGCTGCTTGATAAGTCATTGATGAAACCCATTCAACGAGATCTTTCTTAAAAAGTCCGTCGAGTGCTAATAGCATGAGTGATACAGTGCAGTTACCACCAATCCAATTTTTATTGCCTTTTTTAAATGCAGTTTCAATAAGGTCGCCATTCAATGGATCCAAAATAATTACTGCATCTTTTTTCATTCTCAATGAAGATGCAGCATCGATCCAATGACCCTGCCATCCCGAATCTCTTAATTTTGGATATATATCTGATGTATAGTCGCCACCTTGACATGAAAGAATAATGTCCATGGTTGCTAACTCTTTAATGTCATGTGCATCTTTTAATGTGCTATCACTTCCAGAAAAAGATGGTGCTGCATTCCCTGTTTGAGAAGTTGAGAAGAAAGTTGAGTCGAACTCTTTAAAATCATGCTCCTCTTGCATTCTCTGCATAAGGACTGAACCCACCATACCTCTCCAGCCAACAAAACCCACTCGAATCATTAAATATCCTATTCTTTAATTAATTAAGTGATGCAATCACTGCTTCACCCATTTCACTACAACTTACTTTTTTATCTCCAGCAGAATAAATATCTGCTGTTCGGAAGCCTTGGCTCAATGCTTTTTTAACGGCTGTCTCAATTTTATTTGCATTTTTTTCGTCATTGAATGTATATCTAAACATCATGGCTAAAGATAAAATGGTCGCAAGTGGATTCGCAATATTTTTTCCTGCGATATCAGGCGCTGAACCATGACTAGGTTCATACATACCCTTATTGTTACTATCAAGTGATGCAGATGGAAGCATGCCGATTGAGCCTGTTAACATCGAAGCTTCATCAGACAAAATGTCACCAAAAATATTTCCCGTCACCAATACATCAAATTGTTTTGGATTTTTAATAAGCTGCATCGCTGCATTATCAACATACATATGTGTCAGCTCAACTTCAGGATATTCTTTTGAAAGATCGATCATAATCTGACGCCACAATTCTGTGGTTTCCAAAACATTTGCTTTGTCTACTGAACATAGCTTTTTTGATCGTTTCATTGCGATCTGAAATGCAACATGAGCGATGCGTTTAATTTCAGATTCTGAATATCGCATCGTATTGAAGCCTTCACGCTCTCCTTTTTCATTTGTATGAATACCACGAGGCTGACCAAAATAAATATCACCTGTCAGTTCTCTTACAATCATAATATCGAGATTAGAAACAATCTCGGCTTTAAGTGTAGAAGCTCCGACGAGTTCGGGATATAAAATTGCAGGTCTTAAATTAGCAAATAAGTTAAGTTCTTTTCTGATGCGAAGTAATCCACGCTCAGGTCTTTTATCTCTAGGGAGTGTGTCATATTTCCAGTCGCCAACAGCGCCCAAAAGAACTGCATCAGATTTAATTGCTAAATCAAGTGTTGAATCAGGGAGTGGGTCGCCAAATTTTTCATAGCCAGCACCACCAATCGGCGCTTCCACTAATTCTGCACCTACATTAAGCGCTTTTAATACATCAACCGCTTGTTTTGTAATCTCAGGGCCAATGCCATCGCCAGGTAATATTGCAATTTTCATTTTATTTAAAAAATCTTTCTAATTTAAAGTAGCCATGAATTTTTTTGGTAATAATCTTGCTCAAATGCTTTAATGCTCTCACTATGCCGCATTGTTAATCCAATATCATCTAATCCATGTATTAAACAATGCTTTCTAAATGCATCCACTTGAAAACTTATTTTTTCATTTGAAGGCAGCACAACAAATTGATTTTCTAAATCAATTGTTAATGCATAACCTTTATTTGCATAAATAGATTTAAATAAAAGATCGATTGTTTCATTTGGCAATACGATGGGTAACAAACCATTTTTAAAACAATTACTAAAGAAAATATCAGCAAAGCTAGGCGCTAAAATTGCCCTAAACCCAAAGTCTTCGATTGCCCATGGCGCATGTTCTCGACTTGAACCACAACCAAAATTCTCTCGCGCAATCAAAATAGATGCCTTTTCATATTGGGTCTGATTTAAAACAAATTCCGGATTTTTTTTTCTTTGAGTCAAATCCATGCCTGGCTCACCGTGATCAAGATATCGCCACTCATCAAACAGATGAGGACCAAAACCTGTTTTCTTAATCGACTTCAGAAATTGTTTCGGAATAATTGCATCCGTATCTACATTCGCACGATCAAGAGGGGCGACAATACCAGTATGAGTAATAAATGGATTCATAAATTAATTTAAAGATCTTATGTCTACAAAATGGCCATGTATACCAGCTGCCGCTGCCATAGATGGACTAACAAGATGTGTTCTACCACCTTGACCTTGTCGGCCCTCAAAATTTCTATTTGAAGTTGATGCGCAACGCTCACCTGGATTTAATCTGTCAGCATTCATCGCTAAACACATGGAGCAGCCAGGCTCCCTCCATTCGAAGCCTGCTTCTATGAAGATTTGATCCAAACCTTCTTTTTCAGCTTGAAGTTTTACAAGGCCTGATCCAGGAACTGCTAGCGCCAACTTAATGTTTTGAGCAATTTTTTTCCCTTTAAGAACGTTGGCAGCTTCTCGCAAATCTTCAATGCGTGAATTAGTACATGACCCAATAAAAATTTTATCAATTTTAATTTGATTGATTGGAAGATTGGGTTCGAGACCCATATAAGTGAGCGCATCTTCAATACTTTTTCTTTTTGAAGGATCGTTTTCATTTTTTGGATCTGGTGTCATACCTTCTATACTTACAACCATTTCAGGAGAAGTTCCCCAAGTCACTTGTGGAAGGATTTCACTTCCATTGAGCATAACTACTTTATCGAATTTTGCATCTTTATCGCTATGTAAAGTTTTCCAATAAGCTTTTGCTTTTTCAAGCGCTTCACCTTTCGGTGAAAAAGGTCTATTTTCAACATAAGACATCGTGACATCATCTACTGCTACCATGCCCGCTCTAGCGCCAGCTTCGATCGCCATATTACAAAGTGTCATTCTGCCTTCCATGGAAAGGGAGCGAATAGATTCACCGGTAAATTCAATCGCATAACCAGTGCCACCTGCTGTTCCAATTTTTCCAATCAAGGCCAAAGCAATATCTTTTGCAGTAATACCTTTATTTAATTTTCCCTCTACACGCACTTCCATTGTTTTAAATTTTTTTAAGATCAAGCATTGTGTAGCTAATACATGCTCGACTTCAGAAGTGCCGATACCCATCGCAAGCGCACCAAATGCTCCATGCGTACTTGTATGTGAGTCACCACATACAATCGTCATGCCTGGTAAGGTGCTACCTTGCTCTGGTCCAATCACATGAACAATACCTTGACGACTGTCATTCATGGGAAATTGAGTCAATCCAAAATGCTTACAATTTTCATCGAGCGTTTCAACTTGAATTTTTGAAATCGGATCAGAAATACCAAGGGATCGATCGGTTGTCGGAACGTTATGATCAGGCACTGCAAGGATGGATTTATTTCTCCATACAGGCCTATGATTAATTCTTAGGCCTTCGAATGCTTGCGGGCTTGTGACTTCATGAACAAGGTGACGATCAATGTATATGAGATAAGTGCCATCTTCTTCTCTAACAATATGGCTCTCAAATAATTTTTCATAAAGTGTTTTAGCTTGCATGCGCTTAACTAATCTCTAAAGTTTCCAAATTGAAGCGGAAAGTCAGTAATACTTTTTTTAACGAATGCTATAGCATCTTGCAAGTTGTCTCTTTTAGCGCCAGACACACGAACGCTTTCGCCTTGAATAGCTGACTGAACCTTGAGTCCGCTGTCTTTCAGCAATTTCACAATTTTTTTTGCAAGCTCACTATCAATACCTGATTTTAATTTCAAAACCTGCTTTACTTTATTTCCAGATACAGTTTGAATATCTTGAGGATCAAGTCTTTTAGAGCTATCAGCCTCTTTCTTTTCCATAGCAGGCAGCAAAATATCTTTAATTTGACCTAATTGAAAATCGGAATCGCCATAAAGTGTAATGGTTAATTCCTTTTCTGAAAATTCAACTTTCGCACTTGTACCTTTAAAGTCGTATCGATTGATAATCATTCGAGATGCGACATCGATAGAATTAGTTAAATTAGCCATATTTACTTCGGACGAAATATCAAAAGATGGCATATGAAATCTCCTTACTTAATAAATATATTTATTCGAAATGACAAACGTAGTGAAGCGTCTCTGTTGTCTCGATTTCAAACGATGAGTTTGCAGGCACAGAAAATTTTTGATCTTCTTTATATTCGCTCCAGTCAGAAGCGCCTTGTAATTTTACACGGCAGTGTCCAGCAAGAATTTCCATAATTTCAGCTGCTTGCGTATTGAAAGTTAATGTACTTGGAAAAATGACACCGATTGTACTTCTTGTTCCGTTTGGAAGAAGGATAGTATGACTCACGCATTTCCCATCAAAATAAATATTTGCTTTTTTCTTTACACTTACATTGTCAAATTGAGCCATTTAAATTCACCTTATTTTTTAATTTTTGCTGCGATTCTCATTCTTAAAGCATTGAGCTTAATAAAACCTGCTGCATCTTTTTGATCGTATGCGCCTTGATCATCTTCAAATGTTGCAATTGAAGTATCGAAAAGAGAGTCTGTAGCGCTATCTCTTCCTATTACACTGACATTGCCTTTATAGAGTTTCAATTTAACCCAACCATTGACATTCATTTGTGTATGGTCAATTAAAGTTTGCAATGCATATCTTTCAGGGCTCCACCAATAGCCGTTGTAAATTAGAGAAGCAAATCTTGGCATCAAGTCATCTTTAAGATGAGCTACTTCACGATCTAATGTAATAGACTCAATTGCTCGATGTGCTTTTAATAAAATAGTACCGCCAGGTGTTTCATAACAACCTCGTGATTTCATACCGACATATCGATTTTCTACAAGATCTAATCGACCTATACCATGCTTTCCACCTAATTGATTAAGTGCGGCTAACAATTCATGCGCCTTCATAGCTTTGCCATTAAGACTTACTGGATCACCTTTTTTGAATTGAATCTCAATAGTTTCAGATTCATTTGGTGCCTTTTCAGGACTGACAGTCCAACGCCACATATCTTCTTCAGGTGCAGCTCCGGGATTTTCTAAATGACGTCCTTCATAAGAAATATGCAATAAGTTGGCATCCATACTATATGGACTGCCGCCTTTTTTATGTTTCATCTCAACTGGAATATTATTTTTTTCAGCGTACTGAAGTAATTTTTCTCGGCTCAGTAAATCCCACTCGCGCCATGGCGCAATAATCTTGATATCAGGATTAAGTGCATACGCACCTAATTCAAAACGAACTTGATCATTGCCTTTGCCAGTAGCGCCATGAGAAATAGCATCTGCGTTAGTTTTTTTAGCAAGCTCAATTAAGCGCTTAGCAATAAGTGGTCTCGCAATTGAAGTGCCGAGCAAATACTCGCCTTCATAAATTGTATTCGCTCTAAACATAGGGAATACAAAATCTCGCACAAATTCTTCTTTTAAATCCTCAATAAATATTTCTTTAACGCCCGCTGCCTTCGCTTTTTCTCTTGCAGGTTCTAATTCATCACCCTGCCCCAAGTCGGCTGTAAAAGTAACCACTTCGCATTGATAGGTTTCTTGTAGCCACTTCAAAATCACAGACGTGTCTAATCCACCTGAATAAGCTAAAACAACTTTTTTAATATCACTCATTTTTCATTTTTCCTAATAATAGGTATTCCATCAATGCCTTTTGAACATGAAGACGATTCTCAGCCTCATCCCATACAACACTTTGAGGGCCGTCAATTACTTCAGCAGTCACTTCTTCGCCTCGGTGTGCTGGAAGGCAGTGCATAAACAAAGCATCTGATGATGCCACTGACATCATTTCTTGGTCCACCTGCCAATCTGCAAAGTCTTTTAAACGCTCTTCATTTTCAGATTCAAAACCCATGCTTGTCCATACATCAGTTGTGACAATATCAGCATCTTTTGCAGCGTCCATAGGGTCTTCAAATTCTTCAAAATGTTTGTCGCCATATAAGCCTGCACGCTCAACTTCAACTTCATAACCTTTCGGTGTTGAAACATGTACATTGAAATCTAAAACTTCAGCAGCTTGAAGCCATGTATTACATACATTATTGGAGTCGCCAATCCAGGCAACCGTTTTACCCTGAATAGAACCTTTGTGTTCAATGTAAGTAAAAATATCAGCCAGAATTTGACATGGATGATATTCGTTAGTTAATCCATTAATCACAGGCACTCTTGAGTTTTGTGCAAAACGATCAATGATGTCTTGTTCAAATGTTCGGATCATTACAAGGTCACACATACGTGAAATTACTTGCCCCGCATCTTCCACCGGCTCACCTCTACCTAATTGTGAATCTCTTGTATTTAAATAAATCGCGGAGCCACCCAATTGCTGAATACCCGCTTCAAAAGATAATCTTGTTCGAGTGCTTGCTTTCTCGAAGATCATTACCAAAGTTCTATCGACAAGCGGCCAATACTGTTTGTATTCTTTAAATTGTTTTTTAATCCAACTTGCTCTCGCAAAAATATATTCAAACTCATCTCGCTTGAGATCATTAAATCTTAAAAAATGTTTTGTTTTCATAAAATGCTACTTCGCTAAAAAATTTTTAATCACTTGAGATAATCTTTCGACTAGTTCTTTTGCTTCCGCCTCATTAATAACAAGCGGCGGGAGAAGACGAATAACTTTATCTGCTGTTACATTAATAAGAAGACCAGCATCTAGTGCTAATTTGGTTAAATCTCCACATGGCTGATCAAGCTCAATCCCTATCATGAGACCCAAATTGCGAATCACTTTAACTTGAGGACAATCTTTTAAGTGTTTTGTAAATTCCTCATTAATCAACGCACCCATTTTTGATGCATGACTGCAAAGCTTATCTTCTTCAATGATATTAAGTGTTGCATAACCGGCTGCGGTCGCTAGTGGATTGCCGCCAAAAGTCGACCCATGTTTGCCCGGAGTAAATACTTGACTTGCCTTACCTCTAGCTAAACAAGCGCCGATCGGAACACCAGAGCCTAAGCCTTTCGCAAGGGTCATGACATCAGGTTGAATAGCGGTATGTTGATGCGCAAACCATTTTCCTGTTCTGCCAATGCCGGATTGCACTTCATCTAACATTAAAAGCCAATGATGTTGATCACAAATCTCTCTTAAGCCTTTGAGGTAATTTTGAATATTGCTTGGAATATTAATACCACCCTCTCCTTGGATAGGCTCTACAAGAATCGCTACGACATTATTTTTTCTTGATGCGATTTGTTGAATAGCCTCCAAGTCATCGAATGCAACTCGAATAAATCCACCTACAAGCGGCTCAAAACCGGCTTGTGTTTTTCGATTACCCGTAGCAGATAATGTTGCCATCGTGCGGCCATGAAAAGCTTTTTCCATGACGATAATTTCTGGCGTATCAATGCCATTTTGATGCCCATAAAGTCTTGCTAATTTGATAGCCGCTTCGTTTGCCTCACAACCAGAATTACAGAAAAAGACATTATCCATATGAGCAATGGAAGTGAGCTTTTCAGCCAATTTTTCTTGTTCAGCAATATGATATACATTCGATACGTGAATCAATCGTGATATTTGCTCATTAATAGCTTTGATTAGTTTTGGATGTGTATGGCCCAACCCATTGACGGCTACTCCAGATAACGCATCCAAATATTTTTTACCATCTTTAGCCCATAGCCAAACGCCTTCGCCTTTTTCAAAGGTTACGGGTTGTCTAGCATAGGTATCCATCATTTTTGACATACAATTTTCCGTACTTATAAACACAAACGGAGGCTTAAGCCTCCGTTTATTTCAGCTTAAATTAAATTAAAGACCGATTAATGCGCGGTGACTCAATCCATTAGCCATAAAGAAAAGCATTGGGAGAGAAAGCATTAAATTTGTTCTTGAAGCTAAGAAAGCGACTCTGCGGGCTTTAGCTTTTTCATCGTCCGAAGCCTGAACCATGCCTAAAATCTTTTGTTGATTTGGCCAAATAAGAACCCAGACATTAAATAGCATAATTGTGCCTAACCAAGCACCGATGCCAATGCCTTCATATCCAGTTTGTAAAGTGAATGCGCTAATAAAATTTTCTTGTAAGATTGCAGCGCCTGCAAGCCAAGTCGCAACAGCAGCCCATCTAAACCATAATAAAGCGCGAGGTGCGACATGCTTTGTAATACCGCCTGCTGAACCATCTGCAGCAGCATCTTTTAATGCAGGAATTTGCACTAAGTTAAAGTAATAAAGTAAACCAATCCATGTAATACCAGCCACAATATGAAGCCATCTAGCAAGTCCAGGTATAAATTCCATTATTTAAACTCCTACAAAATAAAGTTTTTAAGAAAAACGTAAAGTACTAAAGTTAGAACTAAGCCTGAAATGATTGTTCCCAAGATTGAATCAAGTGGATTTTTCATCTAAAAACTCCTCTAAAAAAATGCATAAATATTCAAAGATTGAGAGTAGCTCAAATAGCCGATTTAAGCAAGATAGCGGGCTTAAAAGGTAAATTAAGTTTGCAAAAAAACTGATTTAAGGCAAAATTGCCCTAGATTTTAAAAAACATTTCCCAATAGTTAATAATCACGTATGTTGACACTCAAATCGGTTGATTCCCAAGCTAAGATTTTTAGTCAGCTACCTGTCCATAGCTATATCGATCCGCATATTTTCGAGGTAGAAAAAAAGGCGATTTTCGATAAATATCCAAAATATTTAGGTCACCGCTTAATGGCGCCAGAACACGGTAATTACCAAGTTTTGGATGCGCTTAATCAATCCGCAGTTCTTGTAAATAATCATGCAAAAATTAATGTATTAAGTAATATTTGCCGTCATAGGCAAGCACTTATGCTTGAAAACAAAGGTTCAACGTCACATATCGTCTGCCCGCTTCATCGTTGGACATATAGTCTTGATGGAAAATTGGAAGGCGCGCCTTACTTTAAAGAAAATCCATGTCTAAATTTAGAATCATTTCCGGTGGAGGAAATCCACGATCTCATTTTTAAACAAACACAAAAGCAACCGTCGAAGAATATCAAGGACGCGATGGAGTTTAAACAATTAAATCAATTGTTAAATTTTGAATCTTACAAATTACATACCATCAAAATTGATCATTACAATTTTAATTGGAAAACATTCATTGAAGTTTATCTTGAAGATTATCATGTATGGGCGTTTCATCCCGGTCTTAACAATATCGTGAACTGTGATGATTTAACTTGGGAATTTAAATCATTTTCATCTATTCAAAAAGTACCTTTTAGGGAAAAAGATCATTCACAGAGCTCTCCAATCTATGATCATTGGAAATCCAAGATTAACGAACAAAGTGGCGACTCAAAACCACCATTTGGGGCAATTTGGCTCACAATTTACCCTTTCTTTATGATCGAATGGTATCCCAATGTGATTGTCGTTTCTCATCTCATTCCCGATGATGCAGATCATTGCAGAAATATTATTGAATTTTATTACCCAGAAGAAACGATTCTTTTTGATCAAGACTATATTGCCGCGCAACAAGCCGCTTACAACGAAACAGCTCTTGAAGACAAAATCATTTGTGAAAAAATGCACGAAGGAAGACGTCTACTCTTTAAGAACAAACAAGAAGATATGGGTCCATATCACGAACCATTGGAAGATGGGTTAAAGCATTTTCATCAATGGTACCAAACAGAAATGTCTGCGCATCTATGACGAATCAGAAAAAAGGCATGCTATGGATTATCGTAGCGACCTTCTTTTTTTCACTCATGGGTTCATTTGTAAAGCTAGGTGCTACTCACTTTTCAAGTTTAGAGCTTGTTTTCTACCGATCATTTATAAGTTTATTATTTCTTTTAATCTACATTGTGATAAGTCAAAAAGAAATAAAAACGCCTCACCTGAGAAAACAAATTGACCGCGGTGTTGTAGGCTTTTTATCTTTAGCTTTCTTTTTTTATGCTATCGCACACCTCAATTTAGGTTCTGCGATGACACTCAATTACACCTCGCCGATATTTCTTGGATTTTTCCTACCTCTCACTTCACATCAAAAAATAAAAAAATCTATTTTGCTATGCACTATCACTGGCTTTATCGGTACTTTATTTATTCTTGATCCGCATGGTGAATGGCAAAGTTGGTTTGCAGGTTTAATAGGTTTGATATCAGGCATTGGTGCCGCTCTAGCTTACATTCATGTCATTCAACTTAGCAAACTTAATGAGCCTGATTGGCGAACTGTTTTTTATTTCACACTGGTATCAACATTAGGTTCAGGATTGTGGATTAGCTTTACCGATTATCAAAGATTAATATGGGATGATGTCTGGATACTTATTCCACTTGGTTTATCAGCGACTATTGCTCAAATTGCAATGACACGGGCGTATAGGCTTGGGAATTCGCTCGTGATTGGAGCGTTGTCTTATCTGACGATTGTTTTTTCAGGTGTCATCAGTCTTCTTTATTTTAATGAGACGATGCGAATGGAGGATGTATTAGGCGCAATTCTTATTATTGCGAGTGGCGCTATCGCGTCAAACATTAGCTTAAAATCAAGGGTCAATTAAACCGCAGCGAATAGCAATCAGAGCAATCTCTGCAGAATTATTGGCATTTAATTTCTGCTTAATATTATATAAATGAGTGCCTACTGTTCGAGGACTTAAACATAAAGTATCTGCGATATCATTCGTACTTTTACCTTTAGCTAAAGCCATAAAAACTTCAAACTCTCGATCTGAAAGAATCTCTACAGGATTTGTTTCACCAGATAACTGTGTAATCGCCATTTGTTGAGCAATATTGGGCTCTAGATAACGTTTTCCTTGATGTATAGATTTGATTGCTTTAATTAACTCTTCTGCCGCACTTCTTTTTGTTAAATAGCCCATCGCACCTGCATTAAGAACACGTTTAGGATGCACCGAATCTTCATGTGCTGATAAAACAAGAATCTTGGTATTTTTATCTTTCGCCATAATTCGATCAATGGCTTCAAGGCCGCCTATACCAGGCATCGTAATATCCATCACAATAATATCGGGCTTCAGTTCTTGAAAAAGTTTAACTGCTACTTCTCCACTTTCGGCTTCACCGATAACTTTAATATCTGCCTCAGCTTCAATAAGCATCTTGAAACCCATGCGAACTACAGCATGATCATCAACAAGCAATATTTTAATTTGACTCAATCTATATCCTTTTTTAAGTGGGCACAGATATTAAAATCTGTGTGCCTTGATTCTTTTTAGAAATTAACTCAAACGAACCATTTAGAGATTGAATGCGCTCTTGCATACCTAAAATACCAAAATTTTTTGTTTGATCTACTTTTTTAAGATCCATGCCTTGCCCATCATCACTAAAGTTTAATTCCAAAAGTCCTTTTTTATTTAATACTAAATTAATTTTAATAGCTTTAGCTTTTGAATGTTTCAATACATTATTCATTGCTTCTTGAATAATTCGATAAATATTTATATTTAAAGTTTCGTTTAAATGGCTAAGATCGCCTTTAATCGACAAATGAATTTCTAAATCTTGATATTGTTTTTGCCAGGTGTTCACGGTATCTTTTAGAGTTTCAGCCAACCCTAAGTTATCAAGCGAGCTTGGTCTTAATTGCTTAATAATGCTGTGCATGCCGTCATATATCTGATTTGCTGCAGAGATCACAGAGTCAGCATTTTTTTCTATTTCGGGTGATAATTTTTTAGCTTTATTCGATATATTAGATGCAAATATTTTAATAGCAGAAACATACTGCCCTAGTTCATCATGAAGCTCTCTTGCTAGACTTCTTCTCTCATCTTCAATATGACTTTGAATGAGTTGAGTGAATTTTCTATTTTCTTCAAGTTTTAATTTCGATTCTTCTGCAATTTTCTTTTCACTTATATCTCTCATACTACAAATGTCACCAATAATCTCATGAGTAATAGGGTCCACAAGAGGTGAAGATGAAATGGCAACATCGACTATTTCGCCATTTTTCTTAATTCTTTGAGTTTCTATATTATGAATATTTTTACCCTTATGAATTAATTGAAAGTTTTTTCTTAATTCACTTTCTTGCGCTTTCGCTGTAAGTACATAAGCTGATTTTCCTAATATTTCTTTTGATGTATAGCCAAAGATTTTTTCAGCAGAAGCATTGCAGAAAGAAATTTTAGATTGAAGATCATGAATCACAATCGCATCTGCGGTTTGTTGTGCAATTAAAGCGAGTCTTTGGTTTTCTCGAATGTTAGATTGAAGGGAATTACCCATACGATTAAAATTTGTCGCAATAGCTGCAAATTCAGGCAAATTAAAATTAGGAAGTCTTGCTGAAAAATCACCCTCACCCATTTTGTTAATTGCATCTACCATAGGTTTTAATGGACGCAACCAAAAACCAAGCATCCAGTAAACTAAGATATTTAAAAATACAAAAAATACAAAAGCGATCCAAAAGAAATGATGCATTTTGGACCATGACTCTCTTATAGCGCCTGTTGGATTTGTCTTTACAATAAGCTTCCCAAATCTTATGGCTCTCGTGTCAATTTGCTCTTTGGGTGTTAAGGAATTCTCAAACCATTTAGGAGGTGGTGAATCATCTGAACGATATTTAGAAGGTGGTGAACGATAGAGAAGTTCGCCTTGAAGGGTATATAAGTAAATATCACTACTTCTTACATGGCCCAATTCCTCTAAAAATCTTTTTAATACTTCATGGGTATATCCCCATTCAGGATTTTGGGCAGAACTTATGATGACTGTATCCAATAATTGCATAGTCACGCGATTAGCCGACTCTACACCTTCTTGAATAGATTCTTTTGACCCTTTCATAATGGTGTAACCCATTGAAACGAAAAAGATCAACAAAATCAATGTAATCAAAAGATTTAATCTGACTCTTAAATTCATGATGTATTGGCATTAATCATTATGATGAAAGACTTTTACCACAGATAAAGCTTTAGTCACAAGCGTTAAATAATGAAAATTATTGAAGTACAATTTTTTTGCTTTACATAAAATAAATTACTACTAATAATTAGGTTTAGTTTTTTAAGTTGGATTTAAATTAAAGTATATGGGTATCGAGTCAGTCTTAAGCGAACACAGAACATTTCATCCGGATCAAGCGTTTGTAGAAAATGCCAATGTATCTGGCATGGCTGCTTACGAAAAATTATGTGCCGCTGCAAACGATAATTACGAGAAGTTCTGGGCTGATCTCGCTCGCGAATTAATTATCTGGAAAAAACCCTTCACTAAAACACTCAATGATTCTAATGCGCCTTTTTACAAATGGTTTGAAGATGGCGAATTAAATGTTTCTTATAACTGTCTTGATAAACATCTAGGCACTCAGCCAAATAAAATTGCTATTATTTT
>CAINIH010000079.1 GCA_903849185.1 uncultured Methylophilaceae bacterium | reverse complement strand
TTTTTATATCATTCCTACTATTTATGCGCCCGTAGCTCAGCTGGATAGAGTACTTGGCTTCGAACCAAGGGGTCAGGAGTTCGAATCTCTTCGGGCGCGCCATTTAAAAGATAAAATGCTATCAAAAAAACATAATTTATTTGATTCAACGCAACACTTAATATAATAAATAACCAACTCAATATCAATTTACTTTATTATTTCCCAAATACATATCATTGTTATTTATTGTGAAAAAAATACCTTATAAACAATTAATTAAAATCGAAAGTAAATCTTGGTTGCTTCAGAAGCCCAAGCCAAAATGGGCTAAAGATATTGAAGACGGAAAAGTTATATATTTCGAAAGTCTTCAGTTTAAACTTTCTAAGCACGAAAAAAAACTTTTCTCGCCTACTATCATAGAGCCTCATACAAGAAATATCAGCTTAAATTCAAATGGATCAATTAAAGGGGCGATTGGAACGGAAGAGGATATAAAGGCGCTTAAGGCAATGATCGAGCGCTTTAGAAATCATGCAAAAAATCTTATATATTCTGCATTTCCAGAATATAAGCCTTACCTAAAATTAGCACCCACAAGCTTTAGGCCTCTTGATGTAGTTTCGCGAAATACTTCTTGGCGCGCAGATGATAAAAGATTGCATGTTGATGCATTCCCATCAAGACCAAATTATGGAGAAAGAATTTTACGAGTTTTCATAAACCTCAATCCACACGGTGTCCCAAGAGTCTGGAGAATTGGCGAGCCTTTCGAAAACATTGTTGAGAGGTATATAGAAAAAATAAAGCCTTATTCTTATATTTATGCAAAATTAATTAACTTATTAGGTATTACTAAAGCACTGCGAAGCGAATATGATCATATTATGCTTGGACTACACGATGCAATGAAGTCAGATATGCAATATCAAAAAAAATCTCCGCAAATTACAATACCATTTAAACCCGGCGCTGTATGGATTTGCTTTTCTGATCAAGCATCCCATGCTGCAATGTCAGGACAATATATGATGGAACAAACATTCCATCTTCCAGTTGCAAAACAATACAATCCGAAAAAAAGTCCCTTAGAAATTCTTCAAGTAAAGACCAATAAAAAATTAACTTAAAATCTAACGAAATGCATAAATTTAAAGTTAGTCTAATTATTACAACATACAACTGGCCAGAAGCATTATTTCTTGTTTTAAAGTCAGTTAAAAATCAATTTAGAATGCCTGATGAGATTATTGTGGCGGATGACGGAAGCAATAAGGAGACCGCTAGCCTTATTAAAAAATTCTCAAAAGAGTTTAAATTGAGAATAATCCATTCTTGGCAAGAAGACAAAGGTTTTAGGGCAGCTATGTCAAGAAATAAAGCTATCGCTAAAGCTAAAGGCGATTATATTATTATGATTGATGGCGATATGATTCTTCATCCAAATTTTGTGAAAGATCATATTTACTTCGCCAAAAAAAATTCTTTTGTTCAAGGAATGAGAGCTAAATTATCCGAGCAAAAATCAAATGAGATTATGAAAACAAAAGACATTCATTTTAAAAATTTTGATAAGGGGTTGAAGAGTAAAAGATATGGTATTAACAATACATTCCTTGCATCGATATTTTCAGGGACTTGTTATATTAATAAATTAAATATGCTTCAAACTTGCAATATGGCCTTTTATAAAAATGATGCTTTAAAGATCAATGGATTTAACGAAGATTTTATCGGCTGGGGTAGAGAAGATTCTGAATTTGGAGCGCGTATGCTTAACTCCAAAATTGCCAGAAGAGATCTAAGATTTTCTGCCGTTGCATACCATATTCACCATGAAGGAAATTCGCGAAAAATGTTAGATCATAATCACGAAATTTACTTAAATACTTTAGAAAAAAAATTGGTTCGCTGCAAAAATGGTATTGATAAATACATATAATTAAATGAAAAAAATATTAATCACTGGCGGCGCTGGTTACATTGGCTCTCATACGTGCAAGCTTATTGCAAACTCTGGCTATGAACCTATTTGTTTTGATAATTTATCAACGGGTTACAAAGATTTTGTAAAATGGGGTCCATTAATTACCGGCGACCTAAGAGATGCTGCATTACTAAAAGATACCTTTCATAAGTTTAAACCTGAAGCAGTCATTCATTTTGCTGGCAGTTCTCTCGTTGGCGAATCTGTGAGTAATCCACTTAAATATTACGATAATAATGTGGGCAGTACGTTATCACTTTTAAATGCTATGAAAAATGCAAACGTTAAAAATATTGTTTTTTCTAGTACTTGCGCAACATACGGAGCAGACACTAACAGCCCCATAGATGAATCATTTCCCCAAAGACCGATTAATCCCTATGGTGCAAGTAAATTAATGATTGAAAAGATTCTAAATAGTCTTGCTGATATAAAAGAAATTACTCATATTTCTCTTCGTTATTTCAATGCGGCCGGAGCAGACAAAAATAATGAAATTGGAGAAAATCATAATCCTGAAACGCATCTTATACCTTTAGCAATAAATTCTGCTCTTGGTGGTGACGAATTAAAAGTTTTTGGAAATGATTTTCCAACTAAAGATGGAACAGCAATTAGAGATTATATTCATGTAGAAGATTTAGCATCGGCACATATAAAAGCGCTTGAGTATATGATTGATAGTGGCAATTCTGATTTTATTAACCTGGGGACTGGCAAGGGCTATTCAGTAAAAGAAATTTTAACGGCATTAAAAGATTTAGGGTTAAATCCTCGCACAATTGAATCGCAAAGACGAATAGGTGACCCAGCTGTGCTTGTCGCAAATGCAAATAAAGCGAAGGAAATTTTAAATTGGAAACCTAATTACAACCTAAGAGAAATCTTAGCGTCTGCTAAGGCCTGGCATTCTAAGAATTGATTTAAAAAAGATGGTGGGTCGGGCGGGATTCGAACCCACGACCAACGGATTAAAAGTCCGCTGCTCTACCGACTGAGCTACCGACCCAGACGAAACAAAACATGGAATTATCCGTTATTGGGCCTAATTGGTCAATAATGATTATGGAAGATTAAGGTCTTAAGCCAGGTATTTTGCCAGCCATGCCACGCATAAGTTTGCCCAAACCACCCTTTGAGAACATTTTCATCATCTTTTGCATCTCTTCGAACTGATTAAGGACGCGATTCACATCTTGGACCTGAACGCCAGATCCCATAGCAATTCTTTTCTTTCTTGTGGCTTTAATCAATTCAGGCTTTCTTCTTTCAAGAGGTGTCATTGAGCTAATAATGGCTTCTATTTGGCGAAGTGATTTATCACCATCTTCAGGATTAATTTTAGATGTGGCGCTCGTAAATTGTGCTGGCATCTTATCCATCAACGCACTTACACCCCCCATTTTTTTCATTTGTCCTATTTGATTTTTAAAGTCCTCTAAATCGAAATTTTTTCCTGACTTAACTTTTTCGGCTAGCTTCTCTGCCTCTTTAACATCCAATGTTTTCTGCGCATCTTCAACAAGACTTACAATGTCTCCCATACCAAGAATTCTGGATGCCATCCTTTCGGGATGAAACGGTTCAAGACCATTAATTTTTTCACTTGTACCAATATATTTAATGGGCTTACCTGTAACTTGTCTTACAGATAAAGCAGCACCCCCACGCGTATCGCTATCTAGTTTAGTTAAAATAACGCCTGTTAGAGGTAATGCATCACCAAAAGCTTTTGCAGTATTAACTGCATCTTGACCTTGCATCGCATCTACAACAAATAAAGTTTCAATTGGATTTAATTTTTTATGGAGCGCTTTAATCTCATCCATCATTTCAACGTCAATGCCTAAGCGGCCAGCTGTATCAAAAATTACTACATCAAAAAAATGTTTTTTTGCGTAATCGATAGTTTCTGATGCAATCTTTAATGGCTTCTGGCTGGGATTTGAATCAAAACATTCAATATTTAAATTTTTAGCGAGGGTTTTAAGTTGATCAATCGCCGCAGGACGATAAACATCAGCACTAGCAAGCAATACTTTTTTCTTTTTTTCAATAAGTAATTTGGCTAGCTTTGCAGAGGTGGTTGTTTTGCCTGAGCCCTGGAGACCTGCCATTAAAATAATAGCCGGAGGAGATACATTTAACTCTAAGGATACATTTTGATCGCCCATGAGAACAGTAAGTTCGTCTTGAACAATTTTAATAATAGCTTGTCCTGGAGATAAGCTTTGTAATACCTCGACACCAAGCGCCTTAGTTTTAACCCGATCTATAAAATCTTTTACAACTGCCAAAGCAACGTCTGCTTCAATTAAAGCAATTCTGACTTCTCGCATAGCATCACTGATATTTTGCTCAGTAAACCTGGCTTGCCCGCGGATCGTTTTAATGACACTTTGTAATCGGTCTGTTAGATTTTCTAACATACATGCATCCTGTTTTAAGTTAACTCTTCGTTATGTACATGGTATATTAAACTTTTAATTACCAATCAAAAAATATGGAAATTTGGCTACCTATTTTAATCGCTTGTTTTTGCTATATGACACCAAGTCTATTGCTCTTTAAAAAACCAATGCCAGATAAAAAGCTAATTAATTTTAATGCGCTTCTTATTGCTATTGGCTTATTAGCTCATTTTACAATTCTCAAAACCAGCATTTCTTTTAGCTCTATTAATTTAGGCTTTTCTAATGCACTTATTGCGACTTCATTTTTTAGTATTTTGATTTTTTGGGTGCTTAATTTCAATAAAAATTTTAACTATTTGCAGCCATTTTTACTTATCCCATCCGCACTTCTACTGATCATACATCCTTTAGTTCTATCGAATCACTTTCTAACCACTGATTTATCCCCATTATTTGTCACACATATCGCTATTGCCTTATTGGCTTATAGTCTATTTACCTTTTCAGCGTTATTGGCCATATTTATTTTAATTTTTGAGAAAAAATTACATCAGAAAAAGAAAATAGATCTACTTTTGAGTGGTTCACAGCCTTTAATTGAAATGGAAAACTTCCTATTTAACATTAATAAATTTGGCTTCATTTTATTAACCATCACACTTGGCAGTGGCATTTTATTTTCAGAGCAAGTTTTTGGAACGCCGCTCCAGTTTAACCATAAAACTGTTTTCTCAATTTTGGCTTGGCTTATTTATGGGCTTCTTCTAGCAAGCAAAAAACTCTATGGTTGGCGAGGAAGAAAATCTATTTATATTTCACTTACTGCTTTTTTATTTTTATTATTGTCTTATCTCGGCAGCAAATTTGTTTTAGAAATTATTCTTCATAGATAACACATCATCTTAAAGAAATTTTAGGCCAGCCTTTAGAATTAGCATATTCAGTCAATATATCGTCAGAATCAACAGCTACAGGGTGGGTCACCTTCTGCATTAAAGGTAAATCATTATGCGAATCGCTATAAAAGTAAGATTTTTTAAAATCAGCTAATGATAAATTTTTATTTTTAAGCCAAGCTTCCAGGCGAGTCACTTTACCCTCTTTAAAAGAAGGTAATCCTGAAACTTTTCCTGTAAATTCACCTTCTTTTTCTTCTGGGTCAGTACCAATTAAATTTTCAATACCGAATAATGCCGCAATCGGTTTAGTAATAAAGCTATTAGTTGCTGTGATCACGATAAGTAAATCGCCTTCTTCATGGTGCTTTCTGACTAAAGCATAAGCCTTCTCAGTAATCATAGGCTTAATGACTTCTTCAACATACTTTTTTAAAAGCTGGTTAAGAATATTTCTTGGATTTCTAGCGAGAGGTTTAAATTGAAACTCAACGAACGCGTATATATCTAGAGTGCCTGCTTTATAGTCAGCATAAAATTTTTCATTTTTTTCAGCATGAATTGCGCCATCTAGATAACCTTCTTGGATCAGGAATCGACTCCAGTTGTAATCGCTGTCGCCGGCTAAGATAGTATTGTCTAAATCGAAAAGTGCTAAATTCAAATTAACCTCTAAACCTGAGGGTGAGCACGTTCTAATTTGGAATGGAGTTTATTTAATCCATTGATATAAGCTTTAGCAGATGCAATTACAATATCTGTGTCAGCGCCTTGGCCATTCACAATTCGACCGCCCTTCGCTAATCTCACAGTCACTTCACCTTGAGCGTCTGTACCGCTTGTGATGTTATTCACTGAATAAAGTTGAAGCTCTGAACCTGAGTTTGCAATTTTTTCGATCGCTTTAAATGTGGCATCTACAGGACCGCCTCCAGAAGACTCTGCAATAACTTCTTTTCCATTTTCAGAAATTTTAATTTCTGCATGGGGCGTTGTGCCTGTTTCTGACATTGTTTTCAAGTGAATCAATTTGTAATGTTCTATCGCTTCTGAAGTGTATTCTTCGCTCATAAGCGCATGGAGATCTTCATCAAAAATCTCTGATTTCTTATCTGCCAAATCTTTAAATCTTGCAAAAGCTGCATTCACAATATCTTCTGATTGAATATCAATCCCTAGCTCCTGAAGCCTTGTTTTAAATGCATTACGCCCTGATAGTTTTCCAAGCGAAATCTTGTTAGCACCCCAACCCACATCTTGGGCACGCATAATCTCGTAGGTTTCTCTATGTTTTAAAACACCATCTTGATGAATGCCGGACTCGTGCGCAAAAGCATTTGCCCCCACAATAGCCTTATTGGGTTGAACAGGGTAGCCAGTGATTGTTGAAACCAATCTTGAGGTCGGCACAATTTGCGTCGTATCAATGCTTGTCGTTAAATTAAATAAGTCTTTCCTTGTTCTAACTGCCATTACAATTTCTTCTAAACTTGCGTTGCCGGCTCTTTCACCCAAACCATTAATTGTACATTCAACCTGTCTCGCGCCATTCATTACTGCCGCAAGTGAATTCGCAACCGCCATGCCAAGATCATTATGACAATGTGTAGACCATACAACTTTTGAAGCATTTTCAACTTGATGAATTAATGTTTTCATTCGCTCACCCCAAACCCCCGGGATTGAATAGCCAACAGTATCTGGAACGTTAATAGTTTTAGCGCCAGCTTTGATCACAGCATTAAAAACTTTTACAAGAAAATTAATTTCGGATCGCACTGCATCTTCAGCAGAAAACTCTACATCGTCGGTATATTCCAATGACCATTTCACGGCTTGAACAGCACGATCCAACACCTCATCTTCTGACATACGAAGTTTATTTTCCATATGGATTTTGCTAGTCGCAATAAATGTATGAATGCGTCCTTTTTTTGCATGTTTAATCGCTTCACCAGCTTTGCGAATATCATTTTCGACGGCACGCGCTAATGAACAAATAGTTGATTCTTTAATATTTTTCGCCACAGCGCTAACGGACTCAAAGTCCCCTGGGCTTGCTGCCGCAAATCCTGCTTCAATGACATCAACACCTAGTTTTTCAAGCTGTCTTGCGATGCGCAACTTCTCTTCCTGGGTCATGGAAGCACCAGGGCTTTGTTCTCCATCTCTTAATGTCGTATCAAAGATGATGAGTTTATTATTTTGAATTTCTTGTTGCATCTACTGCGCCTTATTTTTTAAATTTAAAATGTCTAATTAAATTGAAATAACCTGACAAAAAGTAACAGCCCACTACAATAAAAATAGCTTCAGGTGGGCTATAAGAAACTAATACAAATGCCAATATGACCAATAAAATAGCAACGAATGGAACGCTATTTCTTAGATTGATATCTTTGCCGCTGTAGAACCTAATCTCGCTTACCATTGAAAGCGCAATTAACATTGTCAATGACCATGAGACCCATTTCATTTTGATCATATTGAAAAAAATCTCACTCCCACTAAAACCGTTTTCATTAGATACCCATACAAAACTTACGAGCAATGCAGCGGCTGCAGGACTTGGTAATCCAAAAAAATATTTTTTTTCATCTTGATCCAATTTGACATTAAAGCGAGCAAGTCGAAACGCTGCACAACAACAATAAACAAAGGCTGCAATCCAACCCAGTTTTCCTAAAGGCTTTAATGCCCAAACATACAAAATAAGTGCAGGAGCTACGCCAAATGAAACCATGTCAGACAAACTATCGTATTCAGCTCCAAATGCACTTTCAGTATGTGTGAGCCTTGCAATGCGTCCATCTAATCCGTCCATAATAATCGCAATAAAAATAGCAATCGCTGCAAGCTCATATTTGCCATTCATCGCTTGCACAATGGAATAGAATCCAGAAAATAAAGAAGCTGTTGTAATGAAATTGGGCAGCAAATAAAAAGTATGTTTGCCTATTTTATTTCTTAACAAATCTTCTTTATTTTTTCCGATGCTTTTAAACTTTTTCATGTGTCATTATCAAGTGAAAACTTAATCTTTTAGTATAACAAAGCTTTAACGATTTCATTAATTCTAATTTATACTCATGGACTTGCTGCGTAACTAACTCACAATGTAAACATGCAATTTAAACTCATTCAAAAAGATGGTGAAGCTAGACGAGGTGAATTAAAGCTTCAACATGGCACCGTGCAAACACCGGTATTTATGCCTGTAGGCACTTATGGCGCAGTCAAGTCTTTAAGTCCTCAAGATTTAGAGTCTATTGGTTTTGAAATCATCCTTGGAAATACTTTTCATCTATGGCTCCGTCCTGGTCTTGAGACCATTTCAGCTTTCAAAGGGCTGCATGACTTTATTCATTGGCGTCGATCTATTCTTACTGATTCTGGCGGCTTTCAAGTATGGAGTCTTGGCAAAATGAGGAAAATTACTGAGGAAGGCGTTGAATTTAAATCGCCTATTAATGGTGATACTTGCTTCTTGAGTCCGGAAGAATCGATGCGAATTCAAAGAGCGCTTAATTCAGATATTGTGATGATATTTGATGAATGCACACCCTATCCAGCTTCTCATGAAGAGGCAAAAATCTCTATGGAGCTAAGTTTAAAATGGGCTTATAGAAGTAAAGTAGCTCATGAATCAAATCAAAATGCTTTATTTGGCATCGTTCAAGGCGGCATGTACGAAGATCTGAGATCACACTCTCTTGAGGAATTAAAAAAAATTAATTTCGATGGTTATGCAATTGGCGGATTGTCTGTCGGTGAACCCAAAGAAGAAATGCAAAAAGTCATTAGTTTTATTGCTCCCAAAATGCCGGAAGATAAGCCACGCTATTTGATGGGTGTTGGTACCCCTGAAGATATTATTGAGGCCATTGCACATGGTATTGATATGTTTGACTGTGTGATGCCAACACGAAATGCGAGGAATGGTTGGCTATTTACTAGGTATGGGGATTTAAAGCTTAAAAATACACAATATAAAAATGATACCTATCCGATCGATAGCGGTTGTGAGTGCTATACATGCCAAAACTATTCTCGGGCTTACCTTCACCATCTTTTTAGAATCGGCGAAATGCTAGGTTCTCGCCTTAATACTATCCATAACTTATTTTATTATCAAAAAATAGTTCAAGAAGCGAGGCTTGCCATCGAAACAGGTGCATTTGAAACCTATAGAAAAATATTCCATCAAAACCGGCAACGCGGCATTCAATAAATGCCTGCTGTGTTAAAATTAACCTTTAAAATTAATTACCTGTAGGAAATATAAATGTTTATAAGTCACGCATATGCCGCTGATACCCCTCCCACCGATTTGATGAGCTTTTTGCCATTTATCATCATTTTTGTGCTTTTTTACTTTATGTTAATTCGCCCACAAATGAAACAAGCGAAAGCGCATAAACTCATGATTGAATCATTGAAAAAAGATGATGAAGTTGTGACCAATGGAGGCGTTCTTGGTAAGGTTGTTAAAATCAAAGACCAATTTGCGACACTGGAAATTGCAGCTGGAACTCAAATTCATATTCAAAAGCAATCTATACAAACTTTATTGCCTAAAGGCACTATAAAATCTATTTAATTTTTGAAGTGACGGTTTAATTTAATAATGAATCAATATCCTAAATGGAAGTATGGCCTCGTTTTAATCGCGATTTTTATTGGCCTAATTTACTCCATTCCAAATTTTTTTGGTGAGTCACCTGCAGTTCAGATCATGCCAACCAAAACATCAGATAAATTAGATTTATCTATTCTGACCACGATTGAGAGTACTTTAAAAGAAGCAAATCTTCCATTCGATGGCATCGTTCAAGAACCTAATGGCATTAAAGTTAAATTTGCAAATCCTGACAGCCAAGTTAAAGCAAAAGATATTCTTCAGAATACTTTAGGTGCGAACTATGTAATTGCACTCAACCTTATCTCCAAATCGCCTTCATGGTTATCCAAAATCGGAGCGATCCCTATGTATCTGGGTCTAGATTTAAGAGGCGGCGTCCACTTTCTTCTTCAAGTAGATATGAAAGCAGCATCGGAAAAAGCAGCTGAAAGTTACTTAAATGATTTTCGTATGACGCTTAGAAAAGAACGTATCTCATATATTGGCGCGTCAAGATTAAATGAAATTGTAAAACTTCAATTTGATAGCCAAGAAGAATTAGAAAAAGCTAAAAAAATTATCAAAGTGAATTATCCAGATTTAATGGTTAATGAATCCTCATCAGGAAAAGATAAGGCACTCGATATTGGCATGAGCGAAATGGGCAAGAAGAAAATTCAAGAATTTGCACTCAAACAAAATTTACAAACACTGCATAACCGTATTAATGAGCTTGGCGTTGCAGAACCTATTATTCAACAACAAGGATTAGATCGAATTGTTGTGCAACTCCCAGGTGTTCAAGACACAGCAAAAGCTAAAGAGATTCTTGGGCGAACAGCGACGCTTGAAATAAGATTGGTTGATGAAGATAAAACAGATATTGCTACTTTAGAGAGTGCTCAAAAAGGCAATGCTCCTTTTGGAGATGATCTTTTCAAGGACAGAGATGGCAGATCTATTCTTGTGAAGAAAAATGTATTGCTTACGGGCGATAGAATTACTGATGCTGGACCTGGCGTAGATCAGCAGTCAGGAAGATCTGTTGTGCACGTCACCCTCGATGGAAGAGGTTCTAATATATTTAAACAAGTTACACGAGAAAATGTAGGCAAACGTTTAGCGATTCTTCTAATAGAAAAAGGGCAAACAGAAGTTGTGACAGCGCCAGTCATTCAACAAGAAATTGGTGGGGGTCGGGTACAAATTTCTGGAATGAATAGCCCTCAAGAGGCTACTGATATATCTCTTCTATTGAGGGCGGGGGCTCTTGCAGCACCTATGCAAATTATTGAAGAGCGCACCGTAGGTCCGAGCATGGGCGAAGAAAATATCAAACGCGGGGTGCATTCTACATTGTGGGGATTTGCAGCTATCTCCGTCATGATGATTCTTTATTACATGGTTTTTGGTGGCGTGTCTATTTTTGCCCTTGCTGTGAATTTATTATTATTAGTTGCTTTATTATCTATTCTTCAAGCCACCCTCACACTTCCTGGTTTGGCCGCAATTGCTTTGGCATTAGGTATGGCGATTGATGCAAACGTACTTATTAACGAAAGAATCAGAGAAGAACTGAGAAATGGTAATACGCCGCAAGCAAGTATTCATGCTGGTTATGATCGTGCTTTTGATACGATTCTTGATTCCAATGTCACAACATTGATTGCAGGTCTTGCCTTATTTATGTTTGGTACAGGTCCTATTAAAGGGTTTGCTGTTGTTCACGTCTTAGGCATTTTAACTTCGATGTTTAGCGCTATTTTAGTATCAAGAGCTCTTGTAAATATTCTTTACGGTTATCGACGCAAAATTGATAAATTATCTATCGGTCAAATTTATAGGCCCCATCAAGACTAAATTATGGAATTATTTAGAATAAAAAAAGATATCCCTTTTATGAGCTATGGCCGTTTAACCACGACCATTTCTCTCATCACATTCATTATTGCTATTATCTTTTTAAGTATAAGAGGCCTTAATCTTGGTGTTGATTTTACTGGTGGCACACTTATGGAAGTGAGTTATAGCCATCCAGCAGATATCGATAAGATACGTCAAGTGATGGATACAATTGACCTTAAAGATACAACGGTGCAAAACTTTGGCACAAGCAAGGATGTATTGATTCGTTTGCCTATTCGACAAGATTTATCGATTGCTCAATTATCAGAAAAAGTATCAAGAGCTCTTATTGAAAGTGATAAAGATACAAAAATACAAAGAGTAGAATCTGTGGGATCACAAGTAGGTGAAGAGCTCTATGCAAATGGCGCGCTCGCCTTACTTCTTGTATGCTTTGGAATTATTGCTTATTTGGCACTGAGATTCGAATGGCGTTTCGCGGTTGCTGCCATTATTGCCAATATGCACGATGTCATTATTATTTTAGGATTTTTTGCATTCTTTCAATGGGAATTTAACCTCACAGTGCTCGCAGCTATCCTTGCTGTATTAGGCTATTCAGTAAATGAATCAGTTGTTGTTTTTGATCGTGTTAGAGAAAACTTTAAAAAAATGAGAAAAGCGAGTGTAGTTGAAGTAATTGATAACGCAATCACAAGAACAATGTCTCGGACTGTAATCACTCATCTGATGACACAAACTATGGTGTGTTCAATGCTGTTCTTTGGCGGAGAAACACTTCATAATTTCTCACTTGCATTAACCATTGGTATTTTATTTGGTATTTATTCGTCAGTACTTGTAGCGTGCCCAGTCGCGATGTGGCTTGGTGTATCTCAACGTAATCTCAGTCAAGATCAACCTAAAGAAAATCAGTCGCAAGAAATTAATCCTTAAGTTTTTTTAAACTTTGAACACCCTTTCCATTAGTTACCAATTTGTTATTCTGATAGCCCTAGTGGCTATTTCAGCTTTTTTCTCGCTTGCTGAAACAAGCTTAATGACGCTTAATCGCTATCGATTAAAGCATTTAGTGTCACAAGGCAATCATGCCGCAAAACTCACACATAAACTACTCTCTTCGACTGACAAACTTTTAGGTGTTATTTTGCTATGCAAAGAATTTGCAAATGCAGCATCTGCAATGCTTGTTACTGTTATTACAGTGAGGCTTTATGGAGAAGGCCAGATAGCCCTCATGGCTGGAACTTTAGTAACAACATTCTTGATTCTTATTTTTGGCGAAGTATCGCCAAAAGTTATTGCGGCCTCAAAGCCTGAGCGATTTGCTTTCTTCTGTAGCTACATACTCTACCCTCTTTTAAAAATTCTCTACCCGATTGTTATTTTAGTTAATCTTTTTGTATTAACCTTCGTAAAAATTTTTAATGTAAAAATAGATTTCAATAATAATCTTCATGCAATATCCATGGATGAATTAAGAAGTATTATTTCTGAAGCTGGTCAATTCATCCCTAATCAGCACCGTAAAATCTTACTTAATTTATTTGAGCTCGAACGCATTACTGTAGATGACATTATGATTCCACATACTTTTGTTGAATCTATTGATTTTGATTTAACCGATGAAGAGATTATTCAAAAACTACTTACCTTCCAACATAGCAGAATATTAGTTAAAACAAATTCACCTGAAAGTATTTTAGGATTACTTAATACACAAAAAATTATCAAACAACTTAATTTGCATGATGCATTAAATAAAATAACAAAAGATGATTTAAAAGCTTTGATTTCAGAGCCTTACTTCATTCCTTCTGGCACCCCTTTGTATACTCAAATGCAACACTTTCAAGATAAACAAGAGAGAGTTGGTTTAATTGTTAACGAACATGGTGAATTTATTGGTCTATTAAGTCTTGAAGATATCTTAGAAGAAATTGTCGGTGAATTTAACTTAGATTTTCTATCGAAATCATCTAAATTTAGCCAAGACGAAGATGGGGGGTGGATTGTAGATGGCAGCGTCACAATTCGAACACTGAATAAAAAATTGAATCTTCAATTTCCAATTGACGGGCCTAAGACACTCAATGGCTTAGTGTTAGAATATTTTGAAGATATCCCAGAACCGAACACAAGCTTCAAAATTGCCAACCACACTCTAGAAGTTCTTCAGTCTCATGATCGTATTGTGAAGAGCATAAAAATCTATCCTCTTTCATAATTTTTTAAAAATTCTCTCAAAGAATCACTTGAGTTTTTATTTTTTTTAATCACAATAATCAATAGGGTTTAGCTGATGCCAAAAATAAATGCAACTGAAGACATAAAGCTTAGTCCAAAAAAAGCTAAGACTAAACTTCCCAGTATGTACAAAGTTATCATACTAAACGATGACTTTACGCCTATGGAATTCGTCGTGAATACGATTCAGCGTTTTTTTAATAAAAGTGTTGATGAAGCCACTCGTATAATGTTAAAAATACATACAGAGGGCATGGGTGTGTGTGGAATATTTCCTGTAGACATTGCTGAAACAAAAATGAATCAAGTGCTAAACTATGCAAAAGAACATCAGCATCCTTTGCAATGTATTATTGAAAGAATTGATTGAACTTAAATTATGATTGCTCAAGAACTTGAAGTAAGCCTACATATGGCATTTATGGACGCAAGACAAAAGCGTCATGAACTTATTACGGTTGAACATTTGCTTCTTGCTATGCTTGATAACCCATCAGCAGCTGAAGTGCTCAAAGCTTGTGGCTCAAACATTGATTCGCTCAGAAATGAATTAACACAATATATCGATGACCATACGCCTACCATATCTGGCGAAGATGAAGTTGATACTCAACCCACACTTGGATTTCAAAGGGTGATTCAAAGAGCGATGCTTCATGTTCAATCTTCTGGTAAAAAAGAGGTGAATGGCGCAAATGTATTAGTCGCAATTTATGGAGAAAAAGATTCGCATGCCGTTTACTTCCTTCATCAACAAGAAGTAACCCGACTTGATGTTGTTAATTTTATTGCGCATGGCGTTTCCAAACTAAATGAAGGCGATACACATAAAACATCGCCTGAACAAGAAAATGATCAAGAGTCCTCGGCAAATAAAGCACTAGAAACTTACACGATCAATCTTAATAAGATGGTATTAGCCGGGAAAATTGACCCCTTGATTGGGCGAGATTCAGAAATTGAACGCGTCATTCAAACTTTATGTAGAAGAAGAAAAAATAATCCTCTTTTAGTGGGTGAAGCAGGTGTTGGAAAAACTGCTATTGCCGAAGGGCTCGCAAAGAGAATTGTCGACAAAGAAGTTCCGAGCATCTTAGAAAATACCACAATATTTTCCCTTGATATGGGCACCTTATTGGCGGGCACAAAATACCGCGGAGATTTTGAACAAAGACTTAAAGCAGTCATGAAGCAACTCAATGAACATAAAGATGCTATTTTGTTTATTGATGAAATTCATACTCTTATAGGAGCAGGCTCTGCAAGCGGAGGAACACTTGATGCATCCAATCTTCTTAAACCTGCGCTATCAAATGGATCAATTAAATGTATTGGTGCAACGACATATCAAGAATATAGAACCGTATTTGAAAAAGATCATGCACTCACAAGAAGATTCCAGAAAATTGATGTGAACGAACCAAGTATTCTTGATACGATTAATATTCTTAAAGGTCTTAAATCAAGATTTGAAAAACACCATAATGTAAAATATTCTGTTGCAGCAATTAATAGTGCTGCAGAACTTTCTGCAAAATATATTAATGATAGACATCTTCCTGACAAAGCCATTGATGTGATTGACGAGGCTGGGGCTGCACAAAGAATTCTCCCCAAAAACAAACAGAAAAAAGTTATTACCAATAAGGAAATTGAAGAAATCGTAGCAAAAATAGCTAAGATACCTCCAAAAAATATCTCTAATGACGACAAGCATGCCCTTAAAAATCTCGAGCGAGATCTGAAAGCGGTAATCTTTGGACAAGATAAAGCAATTGAAAATCTTGCAAGTGCCATCAAAATGACAAGAAGTGGATTAGGCATACCAAATAAACCAATTGGTAATTTCCTCTTCAGCGGCCCAACGGGTGTTGGAAAAACAGAAGTGGCACGACAACTTGCATATATCTTAGGCATTGAACTCATTCGCATTGATATGAGCGAATATATGGAAAGACATGCAGTATCGAGACTCATTGGAGCTCCTCCAGGCTATGTAGGATTCGACCAAGGTGGGCTCATGACTGAAGCCGTCAATAAACAACCTTATTGTGTACTTCTACTTGATGAAATTGAAAAAGCACATCCAGATATTTTTAATATCCTGCTGCAAGTGATGGATCATGGATCTTTAACGGATAGTAATGGCAGAAAAACAGACTTTAGAAATGTCACACTTATTATGACAACAAATGCTGGTGCAGAGTCGCTCTCAAAAACTTCTATGGGATTTACGCAATCTAAAAAAATGGGTGATGAACAAGCAGAAATCAAACGATTATTTACACCAGAGTTTAGAAATAGGCTCGATGCAACCGTATCATTTGCGCCACTCAGTCATGAAGTGATTTTAAAAGTTGTCGATAAATTCCTGATGCAGCTCGAAGATCAATTGCATGAGAAAAAAGTAGATGCAACTTTCACAGACTCACTTAAATCATATCTAGCTAAAAATGGGTTTGATCCAAGTATGGGCGCAAGACCAATGTCACGCCTCATTCAAGATACAATTAGAAAAGCACTTGCGGATGAACTGCTTTTTGGCAAACTAACTAATGGTGGCAATGTAACTATTGATATTGATAGCAATGATAAAGTGAAATTGATTTTTGAAGAAGAAAATAAAGCCGTTCTTCAAGAGTCTTAATTTTTTTTCATTACATCTTTAAACATTTGGCTTTCTTCGAAACCCTGAAGCCATTTTTTTAATTCTTGATATTTAGAATTCAAAAACCATTCTTCATCTACCAAAGAAAACTGTCTTATAAAAGGGAAAATTGCTACATCAGCAAGGCTTATTTTTTCTGCCATCAAATAACTTTTTGATCGCAATTTCTCATTCAACAAATTTAAAAATACCTCACATTGAGCGCGATAATATTCTTTAGGGTATTCAGGAAAACGATCAGCATATTTATATTTATCTAGATTTTTCTTAAAATTAAAATCATTTTCATTAATGAGCTCTTGGCTATGATTATTATCATTTAAGATCCAATTTTCTGGATCGGATTTATTAAGAGCCCAGAACATTATTTCCAAGCTCTCTTCGATAACTACTCCATTATTATCTACCAATACCGGAACTGTCCCTTTAGGGCTGAGCGCTAAAAAATCAATGGGTTTGTCTTTAAGAGAAATTTCTATAGATTCATAATCAATTTTAGCTTGATATAAAGCTAGCCTTGATCGAATCGCGTATGGACAGCGTCTATATGTATAAAGCCTTGGTCTAGCTAACATCATTAACCAATGGATTGGCAAGCATCGAGAACGAGCTTTCTTCCTTGGTAAACGAGACCTGAATAAATTTGGACAAGCTCCGCACCTGCATTTATTTTTTCCAAGGCATCTTCACCAGAGAATATACCTCCGACGCCAATGATCGGAACCTCACCTTGAAGTCTTTCATAAAGTTCGCGAATAATTGAATTAGATAATTTAAATAGAGGCTTACCTGACATACCTCCAACCTCTTTTCCATTAAAAAGATCACTCACCGACTCTCTACTAATAGTTGTATTAGTTGCAATTACGCCATCAATCCTATTTTTGATGATGCTTTTTGATATTGTATCTAGATGTTTATCTGTTAAATCAGGTGAAATTTTTAATGCAATAGGGACATAACGTCCATAGTAATCAGCCAGCCTAGTTTGCTCTTCTTTAAGCTGGGCCAATAGAATGTTTAGTGCCTTGGTTTCTTGAAGATCTCTTAAGTTTTTTGTGTTGGGTGAAGAAATATTGATTGCAATATAATTTGCATATTGATAAACTTTTTTCATACACAAGAGATAATCATCCCCAGCCTTTTCTATAGGTGTATCAAAATTTTTACCAATATTAATTCCAAGTACACCCTTGTATTTACTTAATCTTATATTTTCTACTGCAGTTTCAAGACCTACATTGTTAAACCCAAATCGGTTAATAATGCCTTGAACCTCTGGTAATCTAAATAATCTCGGCTTTGGATTACCTATTTGAGGTCTTGGAGTGATCGTTCCAACTTCAATAAATCCAAATCCCAATTTACCTAAAGCATCGATGTGGTTTGCGTTTTTATCTAACCCTGCAGCCAATCCCACCGGATTTTGAAAGGGAATACCCATTACGGTTCTAAGCTTGCAAGGATTAGGGGGCTTTAAAAAACTTAGAAGTCCAATTTTATTAGAAAGAGATAGTGCCTTAAGAGTTAAGTCGTGCGAAAATTCTGCATCAAACTTAAATAACAATGAACGAATTAATTGGTGGCTCATAACAGTGTTATTTTAACTTAGGAAGTTATAAGGCTTAATAAATATTATGCGATTAAATCGTAAAAATCACATTTTAGGAAAAACATCGGTTGATACCTTCCTAAAAAAGTATTGGCAAAAAAAACCGCTCTTAATTCGAAATGCAATTGAAAATTTTCAGTCTCCCATCACAGAAAAAGATCTTTTCAAAATTGCACAAGACGAAGAAGCTATATCCCGCCTCATAGAATATAAGAAAGATTTGTGGCAAGTGAAATATGGTCCTTTCAAAAAATCAGACTTCCCTAAAAAAAAGAATGTGCCTTGGACGGTACTTGTGCAAAATATTAATCATCATCTTTCTTTTGCCAATTCCTTTCTAAATTTTTTCAAATTTATTCCATATGCACGACTTGATGATTTAATGGTGAGTTATGCTACGAAGGAAGGGAGTGTCGGTCCTCATTTTGACTCCTATGATGTATTTTTATTTCAGGCAAAAGGTGAAAGGGAATGGAGGATTAGCGAACAAAAAGAATTTGCTCTAGATAAAAAATCAGCCATTAAAATTATTACCAATTTTAAGAGTAAAAATTCTTGGGTGCTTAAGCCTGGTGACATGCTTTATTTACCCCCTAATATAGGCCACTGGGGCATCTCGCATAGTGATGATTGTCTGACCTATTCTATTGGCTTTAGAGCGCCCGATACATTTGAAATCCAATCTAAATTTTTAGATTTTATTCAAGACAACTTGAGCGTAAACAAAAATGATCTGTATAAAGATCCGAATTTAAAACTTCAAAAAAATCCAGCTGAAATCAATTCAAGTATGATTAATAAAATTCAACAGATCGTTAATCAATTACGTTGGAATAAAAATTCAATCAATACTTTTATTGGTCAATTACTTACTGATCCAATTGAGACTGCTATTTTCCAGCCACCTAAACCGATATCCCTTGAAGTCTTTAAAAAAGATCTTTCAAAAAAAACACTAGAACTTAATCCTAAAACAAGAATGCTTTTTATTAAAAATAGCTTTTACATTAATGGTGAATTTATTGATGCTG
>CAINIH010000078.1 GCA_903849185.1 uncultured Methylophilaceae bacterium | reverse complement strand
TTTTAAGCCACATATCGTCATAAGCTCAGGCGAACCTGCGGGTATTGGCCTTGATCTTTGCGTTTTATTGAGCGAAAAAAAATTTCCAGCCTTTATTACAGTTGTTGGTGATAAAAATGCTTTATCTCATAGAGCTTCTCATCTCGGTAAAACAATTGCATTTCATGAAAATAAACTGATAGAACATAAAGGTGACCATTCACTTTCTATTTCTCATGTTCCCGCTCGAGATGGAATTAAGGCCGGGGTGCTTAATCCCAAAAATAATAGTTATGTTCTTGATGTATTAAATTTTGCATTGGATGGATGTTTAAATAAATCTTTTGATGCCATTGTTACGGGACCTATTCATAAGAGCATCATCAATGAAAGCCAGTCTTTTACTGGTCATACTGAATATATTGCACATTACACTCATGCTAAAAATCAAGTTATGCTTCTCGCTTCCAAATCTATGAAAGTTGCTCTTGTGACAACGCATGTGCCTCTAGCGCAAGTATGCCGTTTGATTACATCGCAAAAATTAGAAGAAACATTAAAAACAATTCATCGCGACCTTATTCACCGATTTAAAATAAATAATCCTGTAATTTTTGTTGCTGGCCTTAATCCGCATGCAGGCGAAAATGGTGTCTTAGGTTTGGAAGAAATTGATATTCTTATACCCGTCATTAATAAACTAAAATTGGAAGGCATGTTAATTGAGGGTCCATTTCCAGCGGATACACTTTTTACGGAAAAATATATTAAAAAAGCTGATTGCTTTTTGGCGATGTATCATGATCAAGGTCTTGCGGTATTTAAACATGCTAACTTTGGCTTAGGTGTGAATGTGACGCTTGGCCTTCCGATTATTAGAACTTCGGTTGATCATGGAACCGCTATCGATCTTGCTGGAAAAGGAACGATAAATCCAAATAGCTTCTATAGTGCAATTGATTTAGCAATTGACTTAGCCCAAAAATCACGCTCATGAAACATATTGCCAAGAAAAAATTTGGGCAAAATTTCCTCAAAGATACTTCAATCATTCATGCAATCATTCAATCGATCAACCCACTTCCGGATGATCTACTAATTGAAATAGGGCCTGGACTTGGAGCGCTTACAAAACCACTCCTCGAAAAAACTAATCATCTTTTAGCAATTGAGCTTGATCGAGATATTGTAGCTTGGATGGAAAATGAATATTCAAAAAAAAATATCACCGTATTCAATGAAGATATTTTAAATTTTAACTTTGATCAGTTTGACCAGAAAGTTAGAGTTGTGGGCAATTTACCTTACAACATTTCAACGCCTATTTTATTTAAATGCATTGATAACATTACAAACATAAAAGACCTTCATTTTATGTTGCAAAAAGAGGTTGTGGATCGCATGATCGCCGTTCCTTCATCTTCGGAATACGGGAGATTATCAGTAATGTTGCAATACTATTTTGCAATGGAGCATTTGGTGCATGTGCCCAAAGAATCATTTGACCCTGAACCTAAAGTTGAATCATCTTTCGTAAGACTCATTCCTTATGAACATTACCCTTTTGTTGCAAATAATATAGAACAATTTGGAAGGATTGTTAAAGAAGCTTTTTCACAAAGACGAAAAACAATTCGTAATACACTAAAATCATTTATAAGCGAAAATGACTTTCAAAAAATTGGTATAAATCCCCAGTTAAGGGCCGAAAATTTATCAGTATCAGATTTCGTAAAAATTTCAAATTATCTAGATTAATTTATAGAGACTAATAGCCATGTGAAATGAACATCGGCTGATATAATTAATGCTTAAGGAGAGATACATGAGAATTATTCTACTAGGAGCCCCAGGCGCAGGTAAGGGTACACAAGCCCAGATACTTAAAGACAAATTTAATATCCCGCAAATATCTACTGGTGACATGCTTCGTGCCGCTATTAAAGCAAACACAAAATTAGGTCTTGAAGCTAAACAATTTATGGATAGTGGCGCACTTGTGCCAGACCAGCTCATTATTGAATTAGTTAAGGAACGCATTCAAAATGAAGATTGCAAACAAGGCTTCTTATTGGATGGTTTTCCTAGGACTATTCCACAAGCTGAAGCGATGAAACAAGCCTCCATTTCTATAGATATCGTTATTGAAATTGATGTGCCAGATAATGTCATTGTCGAAAGATTGAGTGGTCGAAGAACCCATCTTGCATCTGGACGGATTTATCATATTCAAAACAATCCATCTAAAATTCAAGATAAAGATGACATTACAGGCGAGCCTCTTGTTCAAAGAGATGATGACAAAAAAGAGACGATTCTAAAACGTCTTGATGTTTATCACAGCCAAACAAAACCACTTGTTGATTATTATTCAGAATGGGCAGCTTCTGAAAATAAAGGGCTTCGTTATATAAAGATTAATGGCCTCGGAGATGTTAAAGATATTCAAAAAACAATTTTTGATCAAATTAACTAATCAACCTATGCAACCCACCTATCCTTTTAAAGAGATTGAAAAAAAGGTTCAATCCTATTGGGACAACGAGAATACATTCTCTGTTGCCGAGGATTCTAAAAAACCAAAATATTATTGCTTGTCCATGTTTCCCTATCCAAGTGGAAAGCTTCATATGGGACATGTTAGAAATTATACGATCGGAGATGTATTAAGCCGCTTTCATCGTATGCTTGGTTTTAATGTATTGCAGCCGATGGGTTGGGATGCTTTTGGCTTACCTGCAGAAAATGCAGCGCTACAAAATAAATCAGCTCCTGCCGCTTGGACATACAGCAATATTGATTATATGAAGCATCAGTTAAAGCAATTAGGTCTTGCTATTGACTGGAAAAGAGAAATTGCAACATGCCGCCCAGAATATTACAAATGGGAGCAATGGTTATTCACTGAGCTTTTTAAAAAGAAATTAATTTACAAAAAAATTTCTACTGTAAATTGGGATCCTGTAGATCAAACTGTTCTTGCTAACGAACAAGTAATTGACGGTAAGGGATGGCGATCTGGTGCTGTTGTTGAAAAAAAAGAAATCCCTCAATACTTTATGAAAATTACTGAATATGCAGACGAGCTTCTAAATGATTTAGATAGCCTTGAAGGCTGGCCGGAACAAGTTAAGACCATGCAAAGAAATTGGATTGGCAAAAGCTATGGCTGTGAAATTGAATTTAGCATCAAAGATCATACTGACTCCGTTAAAATTTATACCACTCGGCCAGACACTCTTCTAGGCGTGACTTATTTAGCTATTGCTGCAGAGCATCCGCTTGCATCTCTCATTAAAAAAAATAATCCTACAATTGAAGCATTTATTAATGAATGTACAAGGGGAAGTGTTGCTGAAGCCGACCTTGCAAATACAGAAAAAATAGGTATTGATTCTGGACTTCGAGCCATACACCCCATCACACAAAAAGAAGTGCCCATTTGGATCGTTAATTATGTGCTGATGAATTATGGCTCTGGGGCAGTGATGGCGGTTCCAGCTCACGATGAAAGAGATTTTCATTTTGCGAAAAAATATAAACTCGAAATTGAACAGGTTATTGAGCCAATAGATTCAAAAACAATTAATCTTACTGAGGCTGCATATACTGATCATGGCAGGTTAATTAATTCTGGTGAATTTAATGGTTTGGAATTTCAAGAAGCGTTCGATGCCATTGTTAAAAAATTAACATCTATCAATAAAGGTAAAAAAACAACGCAATTTAGATTGCGCGATTGGGGTATTTCAAGACAGCGTTACTGGGGATGTCCAATACCTATTATTAAATGCCACTCATGTGGCGAAGTGCCTGTGCCTGAAAAAGACTTGCCTGTTATATTGCCCGAATCCATCGTTATGAATGGCGTTGGCTCACCTATTAAGCAAGATGAATCTTTTTACAAAACAATCTGTCCTTCTTGCGGCAAGGATGCCGAAAGAGAAACAGACACGATGGATACCTTTGTGGAGTCTTCCTGGTATTTTGCTCGCTATCCAAGTTATGACAATCAAAATGCCATGGTAGATGAAAGAAGTAATTACTGGATGCCTGTTGATCAATACATCGGTGGTATTGAACATGCGATTTTACATTTATTATATGCGCGCTTTTTTAATAAGCTTTTAAGAGATCTTGGACTTATAAAACATAAAGAGCCATTTAAAAATCTTTTAACGCAGGGCATGGTATTGAAAAATGGCACCAAAATGTCAAAGTCAAAAGGTAATACCGTTGATCCTCAGTCGCTCATTGATCAATTCGGCGCTGATACTGCGAGACTTTTTATTATGTTTGCAGCCCCTCCGGAACAAAGTTTAGAATGGTCTGATAGTGGTGTTGAAGGAGCTAATCGTTTCCTAAAACGGCTTTGGAAAACTGTTTATGATCATCATGCTAAAGGAAAAATTGAGCCCTACAAAGAAGGTGAGCTCTCAGCTCAAACAAAAAATTTACGGTTTGAACTACATCAAACAATACAAAAAATTACCGACGACATTCAAAGAAGGCATAGTTTTAATACAGCCATATCTTCCGTGATGGAACTTATGAATACATTTGCAAAAGTTGAAGGGGAAGATGCTCTAACACTTTCTGTGAAGCAGGAAGTCATACAAAATGTTATTTTATTACTTAATCCTTTTGTGCCTCATATATGTCACGCTCTGTGGAATGAGCTTTTTAACACCATAATCGATCAAGAGACATGGCCTAAAGCCGACCTTAATGCATTAATTAAAAACGAATATGCTATGGTGATTCAAGTGAACGGAAAACTTAGGGGAAATATGCTAGTATCAGCTGATCTTGAGCAAAAAGATATTGAACGTATGGCCCTCGAAAATGAAGATGTTAAACGATTTATTGATCAAGAAAATAAAGTTAAAAAAATGATATTTGTTCCTAAAAAACTCATTAATATCGTCACGGGATAAATGATGAACACCATCCAAAAAAAATTTATAGCGCTACTCATACTTCTGATGATCACAAGCTGTGGATTTCATATGAGAGGTATGACAGAAATATCATTTAAAACAATCAGCCTGGAAGGCAAAGAATTAAGCTTTACAAAAAACCTCAAAAAAGTCCTAAATAGCAATAAAGTAGCCATTGTTCTTCCTTCAGAAAATCCAGAATTAAGAGTTGAGCTAATTGGCGAGGAAAGTGAAAAAAGAATTCTTTCCTTAAGCGGTCAAGGTCTTGTTCGAGAGTATGAAATTTTTTACAGGGTTCGTTATCGAATTAAAACTGCAGATAGCGAAACTTGGGGTCAAGAAAATATTCTAGAAGCACGTAGAGACTTTACTTACAGCGACTCTAATGTTATTGGCAAAGAAGAAGAAGAAAGACAGCTTAATGAATCTATGCGCAATGAAGCCATTACAAATCTATTCAATCAAATTCAGCTTAGTAAAAAATAATTAATGGTAGCATTTGATTCGGAAGCTTTTAGTAAAGAGCTTCAAAAAAATCAGCAATCAAAATTCCTTCTCTTGGGCGATGAAGCCCTCTCAAGAAAAGAAGCTTTCGATATCATCCGCCAATTTGCAAAAGAGAAAACTTATACAGAAAAATTAAGCTTTACTGTTGATCGTTATTTTAAATGGGATCAATGCGCTTCATCCCTTTCATCCCAAGGTTTGTTTTCTCAAAAACGCATTATTGAAATTATGATTCCCTCAGGCAAGATAAATATTGAAGGCGGTGAATCCTTTTATGAAATTCTTCAAAATTTTTCTCAAGACGATCTTCTTGTTGTTCATTTGCCCCAAATAGACAAAGAAACTAAGCTTCAGAAATGGTTTAAAGAGATTGAAAAAATTGCTTACACAATTAAACTTGATGAAATTAGACCATCAGAACTTCCTTTTTGGCTAAAAAAAAGAGCTTCTTTATTATCAATAAGCCTAGATGAAGAAAGTATTCATCTAATTAGTCAATTTGTTCATGGGAATATGCTTGCTGCAGATCAAGAATTAAATAAATTAGCATTACTTTTTCCAAGCCAATCTGTTTCATACGAAAAGATTTCACAATCCATTTCAAATGTTTCTCGTTATGATGCTTTTGAGCTCACTGAATATGTATTAAATGGCGATCAGATGAAAACCTTATCTACACTTAATTTCTTAAAAGAAGAAGGCCAAAATCCAATTAGCATTACAAGCTCCCTTTCTTGGGTATTAAAGCCCATGCTTGAAATAAAAGAGCTTGATTTCAAAGGTCAGCCTTTAGAAAACCATCTCACAAAATCAAGAATATTTGGAGACAAGCTTGTCTTTGCTAAAAAAGCGCTATCTTTTTTTTCACTTAAACATCTAAGAGCAGCTATTCAAAAACTATCTGAGATCGATAAAATATCAAAGGGCGTTTCACCCGGTGATGCTTGGCTAGAAACAACGAGGCTTTGCCTAGGGCTTGCAAAAATAGCATCTCGAGGCCGAAAAATTTGATCCTATACAAGTTAATTTCTTAACGCGTATAATTCACACATGACAAATATTAATCAATATCTTAAAAAGATTGGTGTAGAGGCAAAAAAAGCTTCGCGCCTGATGGCCAAAGCATCAACACAACAAAAAAATGATGCGTTGACTCATCTCATTCAGCTTTTAAATACCAAAGCAAAAACTATTCTGAAAGCCAATGAGAAAGATGTCAAAGAAGCTAAAAAAAATAAATTAGATCGCGCTTCTATCGATCGTCTTATCATTTCAAGCAAAACTATTGATTCGATGATTAAAGGCATACAAGACATTATTGATCTTAAAGATCCTATTGGTGAAATTATGCATTTGAATACACGCCCATCAGGTATTCAAGTTGGCCAAATGCGTGTGGCACTAGGTGTCATAGGTATGATCTACGAGTCTCGTCCTAACGTCACTATTGATGCAGCGAGCTTATCTATTAAATCTGGAAATGCCATTATATTAAGAGGGGGTAGTGAATCTATTCACTCTAATATTGCTTTAAGCAATATTATTCACGAGGCACTTAAAAAAGCTGGTCTTTCGGTTCAAGCTGTTCAGGTGATTGATTCAACAGACAGATCTATAGTTAAAGGCTTAATTAAGCTTAATGACTATATTGATGTGATCATTCCAAGAGGTGGCAAAAGCTTAACTAAAATGATTAGTGATGAGGCAACTGTACCTGTCATTAAACACTTAGATGGAAATTGCCATGTCTTTGTAGATAAAAATGCAGACCTAAATAAAGCGCTTAAAATTATTGAGAATTCTAAAGCTCAAAGGTTGGGTACATGCAATACGACCGAATCACTTCTAATATCTAAAGATATAGCACGCGATTTTTTACCTAAAATTGTAAAAATGCTTCGTCAACATAAAGTTGAGGTTCGTGGCTGCAAAGAAACATTGAAGCTTGTTAAGGGCATTAAACTAGCAAGTGAAGATGATTTTTATACTGAATACCTTGATGCAATTATTTCATGCAAGATTGTCGATGACATCGATGATGCAATTCATCATATTAATCAATATTCTTCTCATCATACAGACGCTATCGTCACTGAAAACTATGGACTCGCTATGCGATTCTTAAAAGAAGTAGATTCAAGTAGCGTTATGGTGAATGCTTCAACTCGTTTTGCTGATGGCTTTGAATATGGCTTAGGTGCTGAAATAGGAATTTCAACAAATAAATTACATGCAAGAGGCCCTGTAGGACTTGAAGGGCTTACTTCACTCAAATATATCGTATTAGGCAATGGACATATACGTAAATAAGGAATGTCTTTGAAACTTATTGGTGTATTAGGTGGTGCATTCGATCCGATACACTATGGTCATATAAAATTAGCTAAAGCGTGGCAAGATCTTGCGTCATTGTCGAAAGTGCTTTTTATCCCGTCTGGTTTAGCGCCGCATAAAAATATCGTTTTAGAAAATAAGCATCGCATAGAAATGCTTAATCTCGCTCTAAATCCATATCCTAATTTCTTTATTGATGACCGTGAAATTAAAAAAAATCAAAGTGACCTTAAACCCTCTTATACGATTGAAACATTGCAAAGTCTTGGGATAGAAAAAAAAGAGGGACAAGCGTTTTGTTTTTTAATGGGAAGTGATGCTTTTCTAAACCTTGAGTCATGGCATTTATGGAATGAACTTTTTAATTATTGCCATATATTAATAGTAGAAAGACGCGAATCCCCTATTCTTGCAGATCAATTAACATCGGCTTTAAAAAAAGAATGGGGTGAAAGGCTCACTCAAGATGTTGAGGATCTTCGTGGATCTAGTCACGGTCTAATTATGGCAAAACAATTTGAGTATATTGATATCTCGTCTTCTCAAATTCGAGAGGCTATTTATTCAAATAAGAATCTTATGGATCTTCTGCCTGCAGAGGTAGCTGACTACATCAATCTTAATAAGCTTTATCGTTAAGCTTATTAATATCGATAAATTTTGATGCTTTGTAAGAATCAAAATCTTTAAAATAAGGCACTTCACCCAAACAAGGCGCCTTGATTTTTTCTTTTAAAAAAGAAAAGTTTTCTTCGTAAGCTTGCATATCCCCATCTATCCGATTGGCGACCCAGCCACAAAGCTTTTGTTTTTTATTCAAGATAGATTCAACAGTTAATAAAGCGTGATTGATACAGCCTAATTTCATACCCACCACCAAGATAACTGGTATATCTAGATTCTCAACTAAGTCGGCTGTAGTAAAAGTCTGAGTTAGAGGAACTGCATATCCCCCTACTCCTTCAATAAATAAATAATCCATTTTATTTTCAAAAGATCGCAAATATTTCTTGATTAAATGAATATCAATTTCATTTGATTTAAAGCTTATATGGGGAGCGATCGGTAGCTCGAATGAATAAGGATTAATTTCTTTGATATTTAGATCAACATTGCTTACTTCAATGATTTTTTTAACATCATCAGAGATCATATAACCATTTTCTATATGGCACCCTGCAGCAACAGGTTTCATGCCCCCTGCACGAAATCCTTCTTCAATGCATTTAGCAATCAAGCTGCAGGTAATAGCCGTCTTTCCTATATTCGTATCAGTACCAGTTATAAAAAATGAATGCATTATTGTTTTGGGTAAAATTTAACAATTGAAGATTCATCAAGCTGCTTATTCACTTTCCATGCATGCCCGTATACAACCTCGTAACTTGCAGGAAGTTTTTCATTGATCCTATAAGCTTCATATAATTTTTCTAATTGATACAAGAAGCCTTTACCTGTCATGCCCTTTGCTCTTCCTTGAAGCGCATTACGAGCTCCGATATGCTTCAAGTCATACATAATCTCTTTAAATGTGCTGTAGGTGAGTGTATAAACATCTATATCTAAAACCGGATCTGAAAAGCCACATCGTATTAGCGCATCGCCAATAACGTGCATATCAATAAATTGATTTACATGAGAGTGTTGAGAAAATGATGCGAGTGAAGCTCTTAATTCATGAAGCGTACTTGGTCCGAATGTACTAAATATAAAAAGTCCATTATGCGTTAATGTTTTCGCTATTTGCGTAAATACCTGATCAAGATCATTGCACCATTGAAGAGATAAATTTGACCAAACCATATCGACACTATTTTCTAATAATGGGATAGCTTCCATATCTGCACAAATAAATTGCTGTGCCGTTTTGCTTGAAAATGCCTTTAAGAAATGATCTTTGTTTTTTTCTTCTGCTTTTTTTAACATGTCATATGCAAAATCTAAATAAATGAGATCGTGAGGCTTATATGCAGATTTTAAATCAGGTCCTGCATTGCCAGGCCCACAGCCCAAGTCCAGAATAATGTTAGGATTAATTTTGAGTAATTTAAGCCTTGAAAACATTTCTCCTAGCACATGCTTTTGAAGCACTGCGGCATCTTCATAAGAAGCTGAAGCTTTATTAAATGATGCTTGAGCTCTTTTTTTATCAATATGATGTTGAGTCATAATTAAGCTGCCAATAAAAATTGATCGAGATGATCAAAAAAATCATCTGGGTGAGATAAAAAAGGAATATGTGATGCGCCTTGGATTACCTTCAATTGCGCTTGTTTTAAATGACTTTCAAGCCACATAGAAGCTGATTTTGGTGTCAAGCGATCCATGTCACCGACTATTAAAAGTGTTCGATGGTTAATTTTATTAATGTCATCTCGCAAATCATTATTTAATAAGATATCAAGTCCAAGTTGCAATGACTTGACTTTCGGCGGATCTACTTCTTCGTTCATCTCTTTAAGATTTTTAATAAGCAATTTACTATGTTTTGAATGCATGAGTTGTAGAGTGTAAAAATTCATCATGGTTGATTTGTAATCTTTAAAAAGCTTATTAGCAAAATCATTAAAATCTCTTAGATCTACGCCAAAACTCCAATCTGTCTGATTAATAAAACAAGGCGTCCCTCCCACTAAAACCATACGATGAATTTTTTTTGGGTATATTAAACTCATTTTTAATGCAATCAGGCTACCTAAAGACCATCCTAAAATATCAAACGAAGATGGCAATTTTTGACTGATCACTTCAACTAAGTGATTGAGATTATAAGGGTCGATAATATGACTTTTACCCATGCCTGGAATATCAACAAGATGAAGCATGTATTGGTTTGAAAATTTCTCAATGATAGGTTCCCATATACCACTATGCATACCCCATCCATGAATAAGAACAAGATCTTTGCCCTGTCCAATTTTTTTAATGTGCATCAGATTGGCTTTCAAAAGCTAATATATTTTTCATTAATGTCATCACATCCTTATTTTGATGTAATGCTGAAAATGAGATGCGTAACCGAGAAGTTCCATGAGGCACGGTAGGCGGCCTAATAGCAGGGACATATATTCCCTTTTCCATTAACCATTGATTTAATCTTAATGCATTAATTTCACTTCCAACAATAAGAGGCTGAATAGCTGTTAAAGAGCTACCTAAAGCTATTTTTTGAAATTTAACATTAGCTCTAAACTGTGTAATAAGATTATTTAAGTGAGCTCTTATTTGATCTGCTTTTAAAATTTGATTTAAAGATTCTTTTAATCCATAGGCCATAAAAGCTGGCATAGCAGTCGTATAAATATATTGTTTGGATTTTTGAATGAAATATTCGATAAGATTATTTGAAGATGCTACGACAGCGCCATGAATACCAGCCGCCTTCCCCAGCGTTGCCATATAAATAATTCTGGGCGAATAAGGTTCTTTAATTTTTTCTTGATCATAAAAGTATTGCAGTGTGCCTTTGCCGTTTTTGCCTAATACACCGAAACCATGTGCATCATCTATATAAAGATAAGCATCGTACATTTCACATAATCTCAATAAATCTGGAATATTAGCTAGATCTCCATCCATACTGAAAACAGCATCAGTAACAATAAGTTTTACTTTTGATTTTGATGTTTGAAGTAAATCTTCTAAATGCTGCAAATCATGATGTCGATATCTTTTATGAATGGCACGAGAAAGAATAGATGCATCATTTAATGATGCATGATTCAACTTATCAGAAAAAATAGTATCGTCTTTCCCAACTAATGCTGAGATGACGCCCATATTGGCCATATAGCCTGATGAGAATAAAAGCGCTCTTTCAAAACGAATTGCTTCACTAAATGCATTTTCAAATGCCTCATGGAATTCATGATGTCCTGAAATAAGATGAGAGGCGCCCATGCCGTTGCCTGACAAATGAATACCTTCGATCAGCGCATCTTGGATAGATTGATTTTGTGAAAGACCCAAATAATCATTCGATGAAAAGCTTAAATAATTTTGATGATTAAAAGAAAGATTAGGTCCCAATCTTCCACTTAATAATTTTCTTGTTCTAAAAAGATGATTGTCTTTTAAGGATTGAAGTTCATGATGAATTTGATCTAGCATCACAAACTTATATAGGATGAATGCCTAACTTATTAAATAAAGCTTGATCAACTTTTGCATCCGGATTATCTGTCGTCAATAACTTTTCACCATAAAAAATTGAGTTAGCCCCAGCTAAGAAAGCTAATGATTGAATGCCTTCGTGCATCGATTGTCTTCCTGCGGATAATCTGACATAACTTTTTTGCATCGTAATTCTCGCAACAGCGATGGTTTTCACAAACTCAAAAAGGTCAAGTGGTTCGGTGCCATGTAAAGGCGTACCTTCTACTTGTGTCAATAAATTAATCGGCACACTCTCGGGCTGCTTTTCCATATTAGCGAGTTGCGCAATCAAACCTGCACGCTGAGCTCTACTCTCCCCCATACCTACTATGCCACCACAACATACATGAAGATCAGCTTCTCGAACTCGGTCTAATGTATCAAGTCTGTCTTGATATACGCGCGTTGAAATTACGTCGCCATAAAATTCAGGTGCTGTATCTAAATTATGGTTGTAATAATCAAGTCCTGCTTCTTTTAACATGTTGGCTTGCCCATCCTTTAACATGCCGAGAGTTGCGCAAGTTTCAAGTCCCATTTTTTTAACTTCTTGAATCATTTCTAACACGGGCTTTAAGTCCTTATCCTTGGGGCTTCTCCAAGCAGCGCCCATACAAAAACGACTGGCGCCAGCTTCCTTTGCAGCCTTCGCAGCTTTAAGTACCTCATCAATCGGCATCATGGCTTCATTTTCTACATTGGTTTCATAGCGGGCAGATTGAGGGCAATAACCACAGTCTTCTGAACATCCTCCCGTCTTAATAGACAAGAGCGTGCTTATTTGAACTTTATTAGCATCAAAATTTTCACGATGAATGGTTTGAGCCTTAAACATTAGGTCACTAAAAGGTAGTGCATATAAAGCTTCAATTTCAGCAACTGACCAGCGGTCTTTTGGGGATTTTTTTTGTTTTTTAGGGGATTTTCGTTCGAACTGAATGGGTTGCTGACTTATATTAGGCTGCGATTCAATCATGATAAATCCCTATCTATATGATTTAATTATTAAAATAGTCTTAAAAAGCAATTGTTAAGTTATTTTACTATAATTTGTTACAATTGTATAAAAATTAATCAGTTGTTATATTTTATGTTTTCTATCGCCCTTTTTGAACCTGAAATTCCGCCCAACACTGGCAATATTATTAGGCTTTGTGCCAATACAGGTACACAACTTCACTTAATTGAACCTTTAGGTTTTAGTTTGGATGATAAACAGCTTGTGCGTGCAGGGCTTGATTATCATGAATATGCATCAGTTAAAACTTATCCAGATTTTTCAACATTCGAGTCACGTCATGGCGACGCTCGAATATTTGCTGTCACAACCAAAGGGGGTATGTCCTACCATGAAGTTGCATATCAAAAAGGGGATATCTTTTTATTTGGACCTGAAACGCGAGGATTGCCTGAATCGATTCGCAATCAATTTGATGAAAATAAAAAAATAAGAATCCCTATGAGGGAAAATAGTAGGAGCTTAAATTTATCGAATGCAGCCGCAATTCTTTTATATGAAGCTTGGCGGCAAAATGGATTTACAGGTGGGGTTTAGGGCTTAATGTATTTCTGACTTTTGCTCGCGACCTAATAAATCGATCACAGCTTCTTTAGGTGATTTACCAAAACTTAATACTTGATTTACTTCATGCGTAATAGGCATAGATACATGAAGCGCTTTTGCACGATTCACAACCTCTTTGGCTGTATAGACACCTTCAGCAACATGGCCTAACCCCTTTAAAACTTCATCAATCGTTTGTCCTTTAGCAAGCCTTAAACCAACTTCACGATTTCTTGAGTAGTCTCCGGTACAGGTTAAAATTAAATCACCAGCGCCTGTAAGCCCCATGAAAGTATCTTTTTGACCACCCAAACTCATACCAAAACGTGTAATCTCAGCTAAGCCTCGCGTAATTAAAGCAGCTCTCGCGTTATTTCCAAATCCCATGCCATCTGAAATACCTGCAGCAATAGCGATTACATTTTTAAGTGCGCCTCCGACAGACACGCCAATCACATCCTGACTTGTATAAACGCGTAAGTTATTTCCATGAATAATAGAAGCTAAGCTTTGTGTAAATGCTTCGTCGGTTGCTGCTAGGGTTAGTGCAGTAGGCAGAGATCTTACGAGCTCAGCTGCAAAACTAGGGCCTGATAAAGCGCCCCAATGCTGTCCTGTTTTTTTAGGGTCGCCTAATTCTTCCATGGCAACTTCGTGCGGTAATTTTGCAGTCCCTGCTTCTAAGCCCTTATTAGCCCATATAACCGGCGCTTTATGATTTAAAGATTTAATCTCTTTTAAAATAGCTCTAAAACCGGAAGTAGGTACGACCGATAAAATAAGTTCGGCATCATGAATCGCTTCGCTCAAATTATCTTCGAGTATCAATTGATCATTAAAAGGAAAGTCGCCTAGATAAAGTGGGTTTGATCTTGCTTTACGCATGCCAGAGACATGGCCTGCATTTCTAGCCCATAAAGTTACGCGATGCTTTTGGCTGATTTGCATTGCTAAAGCTGTACCCCATGCGCCCGCACCTAAGACTGCAATTTTCAATTAATTAAATTCCCCATACTTGAGAGATTTGAATGTACCCATCTAGATCTTGTTGATAGCGCACTTTAATCCAACCATTAGTAATGAGAGGATCTGAAAGTTCAATGACGACATCTTTTTCAATTGTAGCTACAAGCGTTGATTTAGATTCAGGCTCTTTATATATATTTGCTTTATCTGCCTTCACAATCACTGTTCTTTTGGATTGTAAATTTTTTGATTCTGCCCAACTTAAAGTGCCATAAGGATCTCTGACTTTAAGCCAGTCGCCAAGATTTACAATAATTTCCAAAGGGTAGCCTTCGCCTACTAAATAAACTCTTTTAGTGGTTGCTGAGGGCGCTTCATAGAGAATGGTTTTAGCAGATGCGACAGATCGAAATTCGGCATAAGCGGATTGTGATATGACACACACAATCCATATAAAAAAATAACGGAAGAAAAAGTTAGTTTTTTGTGCCAACCGCATTACCCGCTGCTTGCTGCTTTTGTTGCATATAGAGCATTTCAAAATTAATTGGATTTAAGAGAACAGGCGCAAAACCTGCTTTAATCACTAAATCTGAAATAGCTTCGCGTGCATATGGGAATAAAATATTAGGGCAGGTAATCGCGATAATCATTTCAAGATTTTCTTCTGGAATGTTACGTAATGCGAAAATACCTGCTTGTGTTACCTCAATGAGAAAAGCTGTTTTATCAGCAATTTTTGATGTCACAGTAATTTTTAAAGCAACTTCAAAATAACCATCAGCCAAAGGCTTGCCTGAATTACCTAATTCAATAGCGATTTGAGGTGCTTCACGTTGTGTGAATATTTCTGGAGAATTAGGCACTTCAACTGAAACATCTTTAAGAAAAAGTTTTTCAATAGCAAACCCAGGTTGCGCGCTTCCGTTTGCTTGTGGATCAATTTTTACGCTTTTTTCTGCTTTAGTTGATTTAGGTGCTGCTTTCTTTTTTTCTGCCATGTTATTTTCCAGTCACGCGGGCTTTAAGGCCGCTGTTATTTAATTAAACGAATACAGTATTCTATCTTTTTATCGAGAATATTTAAATAAAATAAGGGGAATCTTTCTAGGAAATCCCGAGAAGTGGATCAAGCTTACCTTCTAAGTCTAGCGCTCTTAAATCATCAAATCCACCTACATGGTAGTCACCGATATAAATTTGGGGCACTGTGCGACGTCCAGTTTTTTCAATCATCTCTTCTAAAATAGCCGAATCTCCGTCTACACGTATTTTTTTAATATCTGTAATCCCTTTTTTAGACAAAAGCTTTTCAGCATTTGAGCAATAAGGGCAATAAGCACTGGTATACATCTTGATTGATTTCATAGCGCAGTCACGTTAAGGAGTGTGAAATTCGATGACAAGCATTATAATTCATTAATCTTTAAGCAACATATACATCCTTCTACTATGTTAAAAAAACCTGTGTTACTCATCATCTTGGATGGCTTTGGCCATAGAGAAGACGAAGACCATAATGCAATTAAAAATGCAAAAATGCCACACTGGAATGGTTTGTGGAATAAGCACGCACATAGCTTTATTAATGCCTCTGAGGAATTTGTAGGCTTACCTCAAGGACAGATGGGTAATTCAGAAGTGGGGCATTTAAATATAGGTGCTGGGCGCATTGTTCAACAGGATCTTGAAAGAATTAATTCAAGCATCGCCTCAGGTGATTTTTTTAAAAATGCACCCCTTATCAATGCATTTAAATCTCTTAAAGAAAACGGCAAAGCCTTACATCTTTTAGGTCTTTTTTCTGATGGTGGTGTTCATAGTCATTTAGATCACTTCTATGCCATTTTAAAACTCGCGAAGCAATGTGATTTAAAAAATGTTTACGTTCATCCTTTCTTGGATGGTCGAGATACGCCTCCTAAAAGCGCTTTGCAATATATCGAACAACTCGAATCTCATTTAAAAGAAATAGGTATTGGTAAAATTGCTTCTATATCAGGTCGCTACTATGCAATGGATCGCGATAAGCGCTGGCCTCGTATTGAGTTGGCTTATAACGTATTAACCATGGGATCTCCTATTCATGTCAAAGATCCGATTGATGCGATTCACAAAGGATACCAAAGGGAAGAAACGGATGAGTTTATAAAACCCACATCTATTCATGATGAAAATCAAAAAGCCATCACTATCCAAGATGGTGACGCAGTTGTATTTATGAATTATCGATCTGATCGTGCACGACAAATTACAGATGCACTTTTACAAGACAACTTTAATGCTTTTGAACGTCAAAAGAAAATTAATATCAGTCACTATTTCACGCTGACTCAGTATGATCAAAATGACAAAAAATCATCAGCTATTTTTAAACCGACATCAGTAAATAATTCGTTCGGCGAATACATCTCGAAATTGGGTTTAAAACAACTACGTATTGCAGAAACAGAAAAATATCCGCACGTCACATTCTTCTTTAATGGTGGCAATGAAACTGTATACGATGGCGAGGATCGCATTCTAGTTCCATCCCCTCAGGTTGCAACTTATGATCTAAAACCTGAAATGAGCGCATTTGAAGTCGCACAAAAACTTACCGACGCCATTCAAAGTAAAAAATATAACGCGATCATATGTAATTTTGCGAATGCTGATATGGTGGGTCACACGGGCAATCTTGATGCCGCAATTAAAGCAATGGAAGCGCTTGATGCATGTATCGGTCAAGTGGTGAATGCTATGGAAGCGATTGGTGGTGAAGTCATCATTACGGCAGATCACGGCAATGCAGAACTTATGGAGGATTATGAAAATAAACAAGTTCATACTCAACACACCACAAATATGGTGCCTTTACTTTACGTTGGCCGTAAAGCAACAATTAAGCCCCATGGAAAACTCTCTGATATTGCTCCTACCCTGCTTCATCTCATGGGGGAAAAACAACCATCCGAGATGACAGGACAAAATCTAATTCAATTGAATGATTAAAGTCAAAAATATCCCATTGAATTTTTTAATTCAATGCATCCTCATATTATTTTTATCTCATCCTGCTTTAGCTGCAACTAAAGCTGATTCCGCGAAAGAAAATTTAAATGCTGTTCATGAAAAAATTAACCAGCTTAAAAAAGAATTGAGCGGCACACAAAAAGCGCAAGAAGATGCAACTGATCAATTAAAAAAAAGCGAAAAACAAATTAGCGATACGAATCGTTCACTTTATGAAATATCAGTTCAACAAAAGAAAAACTATACCAAACTTCAAGAACTCAAAGCACAATCCGATACAGTAGAGTCTCAAGTTGATCTCCAGAGAAAAATGTTGGGGCAACAAATCTACCAACAATATCTCCATGGCGATCCTGGTTATTTACAAATGATTATCCAATCTGAAAATCCGAGTGTTGTCGCAAGGAATATTCAATACTATTCTTATGTGGCAAAAGCTCGCGCTAAAAGCATTTATCAAATGCAAGGCAATTTAAAAAAGATTGAAGCTTATAGTCTGGAAACTGCTTCGAAATTAAAAGAAATTGCGAATTTAAAACAAAAAGAAGAGGTAAAGCGAACAGAGCTCGAATCACAAAAGAAAGATCGTGCCAAACTCATTGCAAGTTTATCTTCTAAGATTAATCAGCAGCGCAATGAAATTCAAAAATTAATGCGAGATGAAAAAAGATTGACTGACCTCGTTGATCGTTTAGCAAGATTACCTTCAGCACCTATCCCTTCAAAACGTGAAGAAAAAACATCTTCGAAAACACCTATTATGCGTAATGAAACTATTCCTACAGAAACATTTGCAGGTCAGAAATTTGAATCACTTCGAGGTAAATTAAGTTTACCTGTAAAAGGAGATGTCATTAATCGATTTGGTTCTGCACGAGAAGATACCGGCTTGTCTTGGAAAGGTTTATTTATTAAATCTAATGAAGGCAATGAAGTAAAATCGATTGCAACAGGTCGTGTGGTTTTTGCGGACTGGCTTCGTGGCTTTGGCAATCTTATTATTGTGGATCATGGAGAAGGCTATATGAGCCTTTATGGCAACAATCAATCTACACTTAAAAAGACAGGAGAGATTGTGCGCGGAGGTGATGTGATCGCTTTAGTAGGTAATACAGGGGGCAATGAATCTAATGGACTTTATTTTGAATTAAGAAAGCTCAGCAAACCTTTTGATCCTCTTGCGTGGACTTCAATTAAATAAATTATTCACCAATTACATGCATCAAGATACGTCGATCATGTGACTGATAGCGATGTTCATATAAAAAAATACCTTGCCATTGGCCTAAGGCAACTTTACCTTGCTTAATCGGTATAGAGAGACTTGTTTGTGTTAATGCAGTTCTGATATGCGCCGGCATATCATCTTTACCTTCAACTGTATGGATAAACAAAGGATCTCCATCAGGGACTAAGCGTTCAAAAAAACTTTCTAGATCAACTAAAACATCAGGGTCGTAATTCTCATTAATAAGCAGGCTCGCAGAAGTATGTTGAACATAAAGCGTTAATAAACCCTCTTTAAAGTCAGATTCATTTACCCAATCCAAAACTTTTTGGGTGACATCGTAAAAATGGCGACCCGAAGTTCGGATCGCCAATGTTTGACTAGCTTGTTTCATCAATTAAGGCCTTGCTTAAACTTTAGTAAATTTAAGTTTACCTGAAACACTATCAATCTTAATGGTATCTTTTGCCATAAAATGGCCCGCTAAAATTTCTTTAGCGAGTGGATTTTCAATTTCAGATTGAATCGCTCTTTTTAATGGTCTTGCACCATAAACTGGATCAAAACCTTCTTTTGAAATTTCTTCCAAGGCAGCATCCGTAATGTCTACTTTCATTTCAAGTTGCGCCAATCGATCTTTTAAGTACTGCAATTGAATCGCTGCAATCGATTTCACATGATTATCACCTAACGCATGGAAAACAACTACTTCATCAATACGATTAATAAACTCTGGACGGAAATGATTTTTAACTTCGCCCATCACTGCTAATTTAATCACTTGATAGTCATCACCCGACATCGACTGGATCATATTAGAAGCTAAGTTAGATGTCATAATAATCACGGTATTTTTAAAATCTACAGTGCGCCCTTGTCCATCCGTTAAGCGTCCATCATCTAATACTTGAAGAAGCACATTAAATACATCTGGGTGTGCTTTTTCCACCTCATCCAATAAGATGACACTGTAAGGTTTACGTCTTACAGCTTCAGTAAGATAACCGCCTTCTTCATAGCCCACATAACCTGGAGGTGCACCAATCAAACGTGCTACAGAATGCTTCTCCATAAACTCACTCATATCAATTCTGATTAAGTGATCTGGGGAATCAAATAAAAAGTTAGCTAATGATTTACAAAGTTCCGTTTTACCGACGCCTGTGGGCCCTAAGAATAGAAAAGAGCCATAAGGCCTATTTGGGTCGCTTAGGCCTGATCGTGATCGACGGATTGCATCCGACACCACACTTACAGCCTCATCTTGTCCTACGACACGCTCATGGAGTTTATCTTCCATTTTTAAAAGCTTATCGCGCTCACCTTGCATCATTTTTGCCACAGGAATCCCTGTAGCACGGCTCACAACCTCTGCAATTTCATCAGCACCTACTTCAGTACGCAACATACGATTTGCTTGTGGTTTAGCCGTCTCAGCTTTGGTCGCTTGTTTAAGTTGTGTTTCTAATTCAGGCAATTTTCCATATTGCAACTCAGAGACTTTTTGCCATTCACCTTTTCGTGTTGCCTCTTCAATTTTCAAGCGTATTTGTTCAATTTCTTCTTTAATGTGTTTTGAGCCTTGAAGTTGTGCTTTTTCTGATTTCCAAACTTCTTCTAAATTACTAAATTCTTTTTCAAGCTTCTTAATTTCATCTTCAATCAAATCAAAACGTTTTTTAGACGCTTCATCTTTTTCACGACGCATTGCTTCACGCTCAATTTTTAATTGAATAAGTCGACGCTCTAATTTATCTAAAACTTCTGGTTTAGAATCAATCTCCATCTTGATACGAGATGCAGCTTCATCAATTAAGTCGATAGCTTTATCAGGTAAGAATCGATCCGTAATATATCGATGTGATAATTCCGCTGCAGCTACAATCGCAGGATCAGTAATTTCTACATTGTGATGAAGCTCATATTTCTCTTGAAGTCCACGAAGGATCGCAATAGTAGCCTCCACTGAAGGTTCATCTACGAGCACTTTTTGGAATCGTCTTTCTAATGCAGCATCTTTCTCAATATATTTTCGATATTCATCTAGAGTCGTAGCGCCTACACAATGAAGTTCGCCACGTGCTAATGCAGGTTTTAACATATTGCCTGCATCCATAGCACCCTCGGCTTTACCAGCGCCTACCATCGTATGGATCTCATCGATAAAAACTATCGTTTGACCTTCATCCAACGCAATTTCTTTTAAGACAGCTTTTAAGCGCTCCTCAAAGTCTCCACGGTATTTTGCACCAGCTAATAAAGCTGCCATATCTAATGACAGCACTCGTTTATTTTTTAATGAGTCAGGGACTTCACCATTCACGATGCGTTGCGCCAAACCCTCGACAATCGCTGTTTTACCCACACCAGGCTCACCAATCAATACAGGGTTATTTTTCGTACGTCGTTGTAAAACTTGAATAGTGCGACGGATTTCGTCATCGCGACCAATGACTGGATCAAGCTTACCGATGCGTGCTCGTTCTGTTAAATCAATTGTATATTTCTTTAAGGCTTCTCTTTGACCGTCTGCATCTTGAGAATTTATTTTGTCATTACCTCTTACAGATTGAACAGCTTTTTCTAATGCCGCTTTGGTTAAACCATGTTGTTTTAATAATTTAGCCACATCACTTTTATCATCAGCTAATGCTAATAAAAACATCTCGCTTGAGATATAAGCATCACCTAATTTTTGTGAATTTTTTTCGGTTAAATTTAAAAGATTATTTAAATCTCGAGATATTGAAATTTCACCTTGATTACCCTCAACTTTAGGTAGTTTATCAATAGATGATTTAAGCGACACTTTAAGAGGTGCTAAATTAACACCTGCATAAGATAAAAGTGACGCTGTACTTCCGTCGTCTTGGTCAAGCAAGGCTTGAACCATGTGAACTGGTTCAATATTTGGATTGTCATTTGCATTTGCAAGACTCTGCGCATCAGCAAATGCTTGCTGAAACTTCGTGGTTAATTTATCAAAACGCATGTTAATTCCTCATAAATTAGTCTATTAGTTCTAATATGGGGACGAATTGATAAATTTCAATTTAATTTAGAAAATAAATTAAAATATTATATTTACACATTGGTTTATTTTTTTATGCTGAAAACTCTATTATCCCTTTTGCTGTTAATCAGTTCTCAATTAGGGTTCAGCAAAGATTTGGAGGAGGGAAAGTTAGCACCTTCTTTTGAGGCTATCACGATTAAAGGTGAAAAATTAAACTTAATAGAACAAGCAGACAAAACCGTCATTATTCATTATTGGGCTACTTGGTGCCCAACATGTCGTGAGGAAATTCCGATTTTTAATGCTTATTACAAAAAACATCAAAAAGATGGTCTTGTGATGATATTTGTAAGCATAGATGAGCCAAGTGACTTATCCAAAGTTAAAGAAATGATGAAATCTTATGAATTTCCAGTTGCCATGGATCGAGATACAAAAGCAAAAGGTTATGGTCGTATCTGGCGGATACCTCTTACATTTATCATCGACAAAAAAGGCATTTTAAGAAAAAGCGCCTGGTTCGACGACGGCAACATTAATGAAGCCGTCCTCGAAAAGAATATTACCCCATTACTTCAATAAATTTTAAAAGTTATATCTAGCGCCTAATGTGCCAGTCCAAGTAGGCGTTAATTGATTGCCATTTACATATTGATAAATAGGTAATTGAACAAATCCATAAAGCTTCAAATCTTTTTGCACATTAACAGTTACGCCTGGACTTAAATAAACTAATGTTCCACCACTATCTTGACCAGTCGCTGGAACGCCATCTTCAGAATCACGACCTGAAACTTTAGTATTAATTTGTAATTGTGGAGTGATGTAATCATTCAATAAATACCGTACACCAAAATTTAAATTTAAAGAATTGCCTGGCTGATAACCATCTTTTGTATTTGTTGGAATTTGAGCCATCGCTTGCGCATAGTAATCCCAATCTTTATTGATTGAACCAAAGTGATAGGCGCCTACTAATAGATCAGTCGTGCCAGATCCTGGTTGAAGGCCCCTATCTAAAGGATCTCCATTATCAAAATTCTTTTTATAATCACCTGTTGGTAACTTTATCCCTAATTGAAGACCCAGGTTGTATCCAGAAATTAGATATCGACCAATAACCTTAACGTCCCCTATGCTCTTAGTATGAGACGTGCTCAATGGGTTATCAGGATATGATTCGCCATAAGTTTCATGATAGCGATCTATGTATGGTATTTGAAGATTAATACCCCAATCTCGGCTTGGACTATAATCAATCCCTGCTGTCACATAATGATTGGTTGTCTTATTTTCAACTTCATTACCTCCTGCATTAACAGCATCTTTTGAAATTTTATTGCTACCTGATCGATATTGTTTTTGATCTAAATAATCATATCGAAGATCTAATCGAATGCCTGCCGCAGCTGAGATACCTTGAGCATCCCAATCAGTACTTAAAATACATCCGCAACTTGCACATGCAAATACATAGCTTGGAATAGATGCTGCCATTAAAGAGCTAACAAATAATGATTTTTTAAATTTCATATTTAATCCTTGGTTCAAAAATTACTAAAAATGATTAAATCCTATGGAATTTAATCATGACAAAAAGTGAAGTTTTAAACTAAGGGTGGGGCTTGAGGCGAGTGGGAGTATTTAAAGTAAGACTGAAGGACTGGTGATTCGTATTCTAGAAAAAATTTCGCGGGGTTCGAAATTATAGTTAACCCTAATTGGATGCTACCTTCCGGTAAATAATGCTTATCTGAAGCTATTGAACAATAAGCACAGTGAATCATATTAATACTTGAATGATTTTTATCTGTACTCTGATTTTGAGTCGAAACAAATTTAATACCTTGAGAGGTACAAATTCTCTCTATGTTATGAGTGTTGTTTGTTGACTGAACTGCGTGTGAAATTAATGGCATAAAGGACGTCAAAAGCATTGCAAAGATTGCAACCCAACTTCCTATTTTTTTATATGCATTTTTCATAGTCATGATTATATCGCAGAAATTAATTACTAATTTTCTGAAAAACGTTCTTCAAGCCTTGGATCAGCATCATTATGATATCCGCGTACCTCCCAAAAACCTGGTCTATCTTCTGCGTGTAATTCAATAGCTTTTAGCCACTTTGCACTTTTCCATGCATAGCGTTTAGGCACTACCAATCTAACTGGGCCTCCATGCTCATTTTCCAAGGGTTTGTTAAAAACATGATGAGCCACAATCACATCATCATCCAACATCACTTCCAATGGAATATTGGTTGTGTAATCATCATAACTATGAAGCGTCACATAATGTGCTTTATCTAATGGCTTAGCCAAGGCTAATATATCTCTTGCTAAAACACCCTCCCATGGCACATCCAACATCGACCAACGCGTTACACAATGAAAATCTGAAATATCTTTTGTTTGAGGAAGCTTCAATAAGGAAGCCCAGTCCAAATCAATCTCTTTTTCAACAAGGCCAAACACTTTTAATTTCCAATTACTTTCATCTACTTCAGGTCTAATGCCCAAATCAAGTATAGGAAATTTAGTAGTGAGTGTTTGTCCTGCAGGAATTCGATCTTTATGGCTTGATTCACTTCGCTTCAAACCTTTTTTGGCGAGTGCGATTTTACCTTCTATAAGTTTTTTCCAGTCAGGCATAATTAACTCAGCAAAGGTTTTTTATTTTTGAATGCATCATAGATAATTAAAACAACACCTATTGAAATAAAACTATCCGCCACATTAAATGCTGGCCAATAATAGGCTTCGTAGTGAACATAAATGAAATCAATCACAAATCCATAGTAGCTTCTGTCGCACAGGTTGCCTATAGCTCCGCCAAGGATAAAAGCAAGCGCTAAGCATAATGATGGGTGTTTTAAACGCTGATGTATTAATCGAATAATCATAATGATTGCAGTAAATGAAATACCCATAAAGAAATATCTCTGCCAACCAGAAGCTTTACTTAAAAAACTAAAGGCAGCGCCCGTATTTTGAAAATGCACAATATTAAGAAATGAAGTTATTATCAAAGTACCGCCCAAATCTAAATGATTAAATACCCATTGTTTGGATATGAAATCCAAAATAACAATCAATAATGCAATCAAAACATACTTACGCATGCGATCTTATTTCACCTTTTTCAAAAAGATTACTAATGCAACGATTACAAATGGTTGAATGTTCATGGTGTGATCCAACTTCTTCACAATAATGCCAGCATCGATCGCACTTTTTATTTTTGCTTGCGCTTACATCGATATGTAAATCACCTTGTCTTTCATGAAGTTTTGCATATGATGTAATCATCGCAAATTTGAGATCTTCGTGAAGTGTTAATAGGGATTGATAAATATCCCCTGAAGCGTATATATCTATCTCAGCTTGGAGAGAAGAACCTACCAAACCTTTTTCACGTAATTCTTCAATTTTTTTATTGGCGATTGCACGTACATGAACAATATGTTCCCATGCTAATAACTCTCTAGCATTCAACTCATGAGCTGGAATGTCATACCATGTATCCATAAATACCAATTCATCACTTTGAGGCATGAGAATCTGCCAAATTTCATCTGCGGTAAAACTTAAGACAGGCGCCATCAATCTCATTAAGGTATGGGTAATATGAAAGATTGCACTTTGCGCAGCTCGTCTTGCTTTTGAGTTTTCATTTGACGTATAAAGTCGATCTTTTAAGACATCAAGATAGAATCCACCTAAGTCTTCAGAACAAAAGCTTACAAATCTTTGCATCCCTAAATGAAATTCGTAAGACGTATAATCTTGCTTGATATGGTCTTGCAGTTGATGTGTTAAGAATAATGCATAGCGATCGATTGATAACCATTCTTTCACCGGAAGCAAATCTTTTTTAGCATCAAAGTCGCCAAGGTTAGCCAATAAAAAGCGTAAGGTGTTTCGTATACGTCGATATCCTTCTGCAACACGCTTTAAAATTTCGTCTGAAATAGTAAGTTCACCGGAGTAATCCGTTGAAGCTACCCAGAACCTTAAAATATCCGCGCCATATTGATCTATAACTTTTTGAGGCGCTACAACATTGCCTTTTGATTTACTCATCTTGTGTCCACTACCATCCACGACAAAGCCGTGCGTAAGAAGAGATTCGTAAGGCGCTCTTCCGTCAATTGCACAGCCTGTGAGCAAACTAGATTGGAACCAGCCTCGATGTTGATCTGAACCTTCTAAATAAAGATCGGCTGGATAAGACAAATCTTCACGTTTTTTTAATACGGATGCATGCGTCGTTCCAGAATCAAACCAAACGTCCAATGTGTCACTTATTTTTTTATATTGATTGGCATCCTCGCCAAGCAAGGTCTTTGCGTCTAAATTAAACCAAGCCTCAATACCTGATTTCTCAACCTCTTTAGCAACGAGCTCCGTTAATTCATTTGTTCGCGGATGTAACTCGTAAGTTTCCTTATGGACAAAAAACGGCATAGGAACACCCCAATTTCTTTGACGTGAAACACACCAGTCAGGACGGTTCTTAATCATCGCCTCCAAGCGAGCTTTACCCCATTCAGGATAAAAGGTTGTATGGCTTACGGCTTCGTTTGCTTTGTCACGCAATGTTTTTTTATTATTTTCCTGATTCATGCCGACAAACCATTGGCGTGTTGCTCTAAAAATCACTGGTGTTTTATGGCGCCAGCAATGTGGGTAACTATGTGATAATTTTTTCGAAGCAAATAAACATTGATTTGCACTTAATGTTTCAATAATTTTTTTATTAGCCTCCCAGATACTTTCACCTGAAAATTGTTCTACAAAAGAATAAAATTTGCCTTCTTCATTCACTGGATTATCTACAGGCAATTGATATCGCATACCCACTGCATAATCTTCTAAACCATGAGCGGGAGCTGTATGCACAAGGCCGGTACCAGCATCTAGAGTGACGTGATCACCACATATGATAGGTACATTCTTTTTATAAAATGGATGATTAAGCTTGAGGTGTTCTAGAGCCTGGCCTTTACAAGAAGCTAATTTATTAAAAGACTCAAAACCATAATACGCAATATTTTTGTCAGCCAAATCTTCAGCAAGTATGAGATTGCCTTTTTCAGTACTATACAAACCATAATTCAAATCTGGATGAACACATACCGCTTGGTTTGCCGGGAGCGTCCAAGGTGTGGTTGTCCATATGACTGCAAACGTATCTTTTATTTCTTTAATATTAAATATATTTTTTAAAGATTCGCTATCTGTAACCTTAAAGCCTACATCAATTGTTGGAGAAGTTTTATCTTCATATTCAACTTCTGCCTCAGCTAATGCCGAACCACAATCAACACACCAATGCACTGGCTTACTTCCTTGGTAGAGATAGCCATTTTGGTAAATGTGCCCGAGCGCTCTCATAATATCAGCCTCGGTTTCAAAATTCATGGTGAGGTATGGTTTATCCCAATCTCCTAATACACCTAAACGTATAAAATCATTTTTTTGTTTTTCAACTTGTGACGCTGCATATTCTCGACATAACTCTCTAAATTTTTTAGGGTCAATATTTTTACCGTGGAGTTTTTCAACAACAAGTTCAATTGGAAGGCCATGACAATCCCATCCTGGAATATAAGGCGCATCAAATCCAGATAAAGTTTTCGACTTAACAATAATATCTTTTAAGATTTTTTTTACAGCATGGCCGATATGAATTTCACCGTTCGCATTAGGTGGGCAGTCATGCAGAATGAATTTCTTTGCAC